>CBFGZZ010000046.1:0-33295 GCA_965653385.1 uncultured Streptomyces sp.
GAGCCGGACGGGTAGCTGAGCAGCGTCTGGTAGATGTTCCGGAACAGCTCCCAGGAGCTGTCCCAGGACGCGGCGGGATCAAGGGTGCTGGGGGCGGCCGTGGTCCCCACGACGATCGGCCCTTCCTCGTCCGAGGAATCGGACGAGAGGACACCGCACCCTGCCACCAGGGACGATATGGACGCGATGGCCGCCACCTGCCGCAGGCGTCGGATCCGGTTGAACACGCGCACGCTCCTCGATCTGCCATGCCAAGGGTCGGCAAAACATACCGCAGTGTTCCGGCCGGTGGACCTCCCGTCTCAGGAGCACTTGTTCACCTCTTCGGTGACTACGTTGTCAACAGCCGTTGATCTCCCGATACGTCGACAGGGGCACCGCTGGTGTCCAGCGGCGCCCCTGTCGTAGGTGCCGTGCCTCAGCCGACGCCGGCGTTGAGGAAGATGCCGCCGTCGACGACGAGCGTCTGACCGGTGACCCAGTCGGACTGGTCCGACGTGAGGAACGCGGCGGCGCCGCCGATGTCGGAGGGCACGCCGAGCCGGCCCAGCGGGTAGGCCGCGGCGGCCTCGGCCTCGCGGCCCTCGTACAGGGCCTGCGCGAACTTGGTCTTCACCACGGCCGGCGCGATGGCGTTGACCCGCACCTTGGGCGCGAACTCGTGCGCGAGTTGCTGGGTCAGGTTGATCAGCGCGGCCTTGCTGACGCCGTAGGCTGCGATGAACGGCGAGGGCGCGATGCCGGCGACGGAGGCGATGTTGACGATCGCGCCGCCGTTGTCCTTCTGCCAGGCGTGCCAGGTCTTCTGCGCGAAGCCGAGCGCCGAGATCACGTTGGTCTCGAAGACCTTGCGCGCGACCCCCAGGTCGAGGTCGGCGATCGGCCCGAAGACCGGGTTCGTGCCGGCGTTGTTGACCAGGTGGTCGACGCGGCCGAAGGCCTCCATGGTGCGTTCGACGGCGACGGCCTGGTGGGCCTCGTCGTGCGCCTTGCCGGCCACGTAGATCGCGCGCTCGGCACCGAGCTGTTCGACGGCCTCCTTGAGGGCGTCCTCGTTGCGGCCGGTGATGCACACGCGGTCACCGCGTGCGACGAGCGCCTCGGCGACGCCGTATCCGATGCCGCGGCTGGCGCCCGTGACGAGGGCGACCTTGCCGGAGAGTGCAGGCAGTTCAGTCATGTTCGTTTCTCCCCCGGCCCTAGTCGAGCGGTCCGCCGGCGACGTACAGCACCTGGCCGGAGACGAATCCGGCCGCCTCGCCGGTGAAGAAGGCGATGGCGTTGGCGATGTCGTCGGGCTCACCGACCCGGGCCACCGGGATCTGGGTGGCGGCGGCCGCCTTGAAGTCCTCGAAGCCCATACCGACGCGGTCGGCGGTGGCCTTGGTCATCTCGGTGGCGATGAAGCCGGGGGCGACCGCGTTGGCGGTGACGCCGAACTTGCCGAGTTCCTTGGCGAGGGTCTTGGTGAAGCCCTGGAGGCCGGCCTTGGCGGCGGAGTAGTTGACCTGGCCGCGGTTGCCGAGCGCGGAGGACGAGGAGAGGTTGACGATCCGGCCGAAGCCCGCGTCCACCATGTGCTTCTGGCAGGCCTTGGACATCAGGAAGGCGCCGCGCAGGTGGACGTTCATGACGGTGTCCCAGTCGGAGACGCTCATCTTGAACAGCAGGTTGTCACGGAGCACACCCGCGTTGTTGACCAGGATCGTCGGGGCGCCGAGCTCGTCGGCGATCCGCGCGACGGCGGTTTCGACCTGCGCCTCGTCGGAGACGTCGCAGCCGACCGCGATGGCCTTGCCGCCGGCCGCGGTGATCTTCTCCACGGTGTCCTTGCAGGCGGCCTCGTCGAGGTCGATCACGGCGACCGCGCGGCCCTCGGCGGCCAGTCGTACGGCGGTGGCGGCGCCGATGCCGCGCGCTCCGCCGGTGACCACGGCGACCCGCTGCTCAGTGGTGGACATGGAATGACTCTCCTCGGGTGAGCGACCGCTTAGTACCTTCGATGGACGTGACGCTAGAAGCCCTGGCACGCGGTGTCAACGGCCACCGCGCGCATGTGATCCATTACCCGTTCCATCAGCCGATCCGTTCACTTCACCAACAGATCGAGCAGCCGCTCCGCCTCGGCCGCCGGATCGGAGGTCAGGCCGGTGTGCACGGGCCCCGGCTGGACGACGGTCGAGCGGGGCGCGATCAGCCAGCGGAAGCGCCGGCCGGGATCGTCGCCCTCGGCCTGCCCGGCCGCCTCGCCGCCCGCACAGACGCCCTCGACGGCACTGAGCGCGGCGCGCACCCCGGCGACGTCTGCGTCGGGGTCCAGGGCCCGGAGCCTGGTCTCGTCCAGGTGGGTCCGGGCGGCGACGAACGAGCGGGCGCGGCAGTACACGAGCACGCCCGCGTTCAGGCACTCCCCGCGCTCGATACGCGGGACGACCCGCAGCAGCGCGTACTCGAAGACGTCCTGGGTGCGGGAACGGGTCCCCAGCGTGCGCTCGCTCACTTGATCCCCTCGATGCGTTCGTGGATGACGGCGGCCCGCGCGACAAGGGGCCGGGCGTACGCCCCGCGCAGCGCGTCCGCCGACGCGAACCCCGGCTCGTCCGCCAGCCAGACCTCCGGGATCTCGGAGGTCACCTCGGCGAGCAGCTCCTCGGTGACGAGCGGCGCCAACTCGGCGGCGGCCGCCCGCACCTCCGGAGCGAAGGAGGCGAGGGCGTGGTCGGAGGCGTCGTACGGACGCGCCGCCGAGGCTTCGGCACCGGGCCAGTTGTGCTGCCAGATCATGGTGGCGCCGTGGTCGATGAGCCACGGTTCTCCCTGCCACATCAGCAGGTTGGGGTTGCGCCAGGACCGGTCGACGTTGTTGACCAGGGCGTCGAACCAGACGATCCGGCCGGCGTCCGCGGCACTCACGTCGAACGCGAGGGGGTCGAAGCCGAGCGCGCCGGAGAGGAAGTCCATGCCGAGGTTGGTTCCGCCGCTGGACTTGAGGAGCTCCTGCACCTCCTGGTCGGGTTCGCCGAGCCCGAGCACGGGGTCGAGCTCCATCGTCACCAGCCGGGGCACCCGGAAGCCCAGCCTGCGCGCGAGTTCGCCGCAGACGACCTCGGCGACCAGTGTCTTGCGGCCCTGTCCGGCGCCGGTGAACTTCATGACGTACGTACCGAAGTCGTCGGCCTCGACGAGCCCCGGCAGCGAACCGCCCTCACGCAGCGGCGTGATGTAGCGGGTCGCGATGACTTCCTTGAGCATCGCCCCAGGTTACTGGCGCACAGGCGGGAGTGAAGGACGGGCGGGGCGGGCGGCGACGGGTTTGCGCCGACAGCGGATCGACAGCTCTGGACAGTGAACCGACAGCTCCGCTTTACCCACCTCTTCACCGGACCGGGTCAGGATTTCGACTGCGTCTGAACAGCCGGTCCCGAAGGACCGTACCTCTCGACAGATCAAGAATCCGCGGAAGGAACGTCAGCATGACCAGCGAATCAGTTCAGCCGGTGTCGAGTCCGAGCCGCCGCACCGTCGTGGCGGCGGTCGGCGCGGCGGGGCTCGCCGTGGCGCTGACCGCGTGCGGGTCGGACGACGACGCGTCCGGCTCGTCCACCGAACAGGGTGCCCCCGCCGGCGGCGGGGCGAGCACCGAGGCGGGCGGCGGCGGTGGTGGTGCCGCGCTCGCCAAGACCGCCGACATCCCGGAGGGCGGCGGCAAGGTCTTCAGTGACGAGAAGGTGGTGGTCTCCCAGCCGACGGCGGGCGACTACAAGGCCTTCTCGACGATCTGCACCCATCAGCAGTGTCCGATGACGGACCTGCAGGGGGACACCATCACCTGCGCCTGCCACAAGAGCCAGTTCTCCGTGCTGGACGGCAGCGTGAAGAAGGGGCCGGCCACCCAGCCGCTGGCCGCAAAGCAGATCAGCGTGGCGGGCGACTCGATCACGCTCGCCTGACGCGCGGACGCTTGAGGCCGTCCAGTACCTCGTCCGTGGTCGCGACCGTGGCGACCAATGCGAGGGTGTGGCGGATCATCGCCGGGGTGTAGTCGGAGGGCACCCCGGCGACGGCGTCGCGCGGCACGACCACGACGTAACCCCGGTTCACGGCGTCGAAGACCGTGTTGGGGATCGCCACGTTGGCCGAGACGCCGGTGACGATCAGGGTGCGGCAGCCGACGTTGCGCAGCAGGGCGTCGACGTCGGTGCCCTGGATCGGGGACAGGCCGTGCAGACGGCGTACGACGAAGTCCTCCTCGGCGACCTCGATCGGCGCCGCCACGCGGACCGCCTCGCTGCCGGACAGCTGTTGGACGGCAAGCCGTTCGGCGGCGCGGAAGAGGCGGGCGTTGCGGCTCGCCCCGCGTCCGTCGGGGCGGCGTTCGGCGAGGGCGTGGATCACCTGGACGCCGCTCGCGTGGGCGGCGGCGACCAGCCGGGCGATGTTGGCGAGGGCGCCCGAGGAGCGGGCCTCAGCGGCGAGTTCGGGCAGGGCGCTGTTCGCTCCCACGACTCCCTCCTGGCATTCGACGGTGAGCAGGGCGGTGGTCGCGGGGTCGAGGAGTTCGCTGAGTTCGGCGTACGGCGGCATGGTTCCCCCTGTGCCCGACGGCGGCGGCGTGGCGGGCGAGCGTAGCCATGTTCGAGTGAGGACGGAACCACCATTGCCTCTGCGGGGAAGACGACTCATCCTTTTCTGACGTGATGTCAGAGGATCTCTCCTCTGGCACGACGTGAGAGAAGAGGGGGCCGCATGACCGTCACTCAGCGCCGGGGCCGGAAGATCATGATGACGCCCGGGGAGCTGGACGAGTTCCTCACCACCCAGCGCACCTGCCGGGTCGCCACGGTGTCCACCGATGGCTTCCCGCATGTCAGCGCCCTGTGGTTCGCCTGGGACGGCAACTCGCTGTGGTTGTACTCGGTCGTCCGCAGCAAGCGGTGGGCCGATCTGTGCCGCGATCCGCGGGTCGCGATCGTGATCGACACGGGCGAGGAGTACGAGCAGCTGCGCGGCGTGGAGCTGTCCGGCACCGTCGACTTCGTGGGCGAGAGTCCTCGCGTCGGCGAGCTGCGCGCCGAACTCGACGTCCCCGAGACGCTGTTCGCGCGCAAGAACTTCGGCCTCGACGAGATGCCGCACGACGGCCGGCACGCGTGGGTGCGGCTGACGCCGGAGAAGATCGTGTCCTGGGACTTCCGGAAACTGGGAGCGCTGTAGGGGCCGCGCGGCGGGTCGGGGGCGCCCTCAGGAGACGTTCTCCCCCGCTTCCCGCAGCGCCCGCACCGCCGCCCGGATCGACGGGCGGCGGTCCGCGTCGGCACGCCAGACGACGTACACATGCCGCCGCACCCGCTGCTTCAACGGCACGGTCACCACACCCGAGGGCATCGGACGGCGTCCCAGCAGCGGCGCGATGCACACGCCGAGTCCGGCCGCGACCAGCGCCAGCTGGGTGTGCGTCTCGGGGGCGCGATGGCCGAGAAGGGGCTCGATGCCCTTGGAGCGCAGGGTGAACATCAGCCACTCGTGGCAGAACTCGCCCTCGCCCCAGGTGATCCACTCGTCCTCCGCGAACTCGGCGAGATCCACCTCCTCCCGGTCCGCGAGCCGGTGCCCGACCGGCATCGCCACGTCGGCCGGGTCGTCGAGGATGTGCGCCTTGACCAGGCCCTCGGGCAGCGCCATCGGCTTGTTGTACCAGTCGAGGACGACGGCCAGGTCGAAGTCGCCGCGGATCACCCCGGCGATGCCGTTCTCCGGCTCCAGTTCGCAGGAGCGCACGCGCAGGGCGGGGTGCTCGGCGCGCAGGGCGGAGAGCGCGGTCGGGAACAGGCCGCGCGCGGCGGTCGGGAACGCCGCGAGCCTCAGTTCGCCGACGACCTTGCCGCGCTGCGCCTCCAGGTCGGACTGGGCCAGTTCGACCTGCGACAGGATGCGTGAGGCGTGCTCGGCGAGCAGCCGCCCCGCGTCCGTGAGCCGTACGCCCCGCCCGTTCTTGGCGAGGAGCTGCTGGCCGACCTCGCGCTCCAGCTTGGACATCTGCTGCGAGACGGCGGACGTCGTGATGTGCAGGCCCTCCGCCGCGCCACTGACCGAGCCGTGCCGGGCGAGGGCGTCGAGGGTGCGCAGGCGTTCCAGGTTCAACATGTAAGCAATGCTACGAGATATCGCGTGCGAAATCTCGATTGTGCTACGAAGTCGTGTGCCGCATCGTTGCTGCCATGACCACCGCCACCGGCTCTCGTGTCCCCGCTCCAGCCACTCCCCGCCCCGACTCCCGCCCTGGCTCTCGCGCGCGCCTCGACTGGCGTCTGCGTTTCGCCGCCCTCTCGCTGATCTGGGGTTTCAGCTTCCTGCTGATCAAGGTGGGCACCCATGGTTACGCCCCTTTCCAGGTCACCCTCGGGCGGCTGGTGTTCGGTACGGCGGTATTGGCGGCCGCGATGGCGGTGAAGCGGGAGCGGTTGCCGCGCGGGGCGCGCACGTGGGGGCATCTGACGGTCGCCGCGTTCCTGCTGAACGCGCTGCCGTTCTCGTTGTTCGCGTACGCCGAGCTGACGATTCCCTCCACGCTGGCCGGCATCTGCAACGCGACCTCGCCACTGTGGGGCATGGCCCTGTCCCTGGTCGCGCTCTCGGAGGACCGGCCGACCCGGGTCAGGGTGGCCGGGCTCGGGGTCGGGTTCCTGGGTGTGCTCACGGTGCTCGGGGCGTGGCAGGGCTTTCATGGGCTGGATGCCACGGGGACGGTGATGGCGCTGCTGGCGTCGTTGAGCTATCCGATCGGGTGGATATACGTCCGCCGGACGTTGGCCGGGTCCAGTGAGTCGCATCTGTCGCTCACGGGGGCGCAGTTGTTGTTGGCGACGGGGCAACTGGCCGTTGTCACACCGGTGTTCACGTCCGCGCCCAGCAGCTTTCACGTGGTGCCTCTGCTCGCGGTCGTGGGGTTGGGAGCGCTCGGAACGGGGCTGGCGGTGCTGCTGCAGTACGGGCTGGTCGCCGAGGTGGGGCCGACCACGGCCCAGATGGTCACGTACTTCATTCCGGTCATCGCCACGGCCGCGGGGGTGGTGGTGCTCGGGGAGTCGCTGAGCTGGTCGACGCCGGTTGGTGCGGTGGTCGTTCTTGTGGGGGCGGCGCTTACTCAGGTCAGACGGGGCGCCTGAGGGGACGGGTGCGAGGAGTGTTGGCGTGTGCCGGGCCGCATGTGGCTGGTCGCGTCCACGCGGCGGAGCCGCATATCGACACAGCCCCGCGCCCCCGAACGAAAAGGGGTCGGCTGCACCCATCCCTGTCTAGACGTAACCCCTTTCCGGTGCCAGAGCCACCGCCTTCGCCACCGCATCTGCCAGTGGGGCCACCTCCTCGGCAGCAAGCGTCGCGACGGTGATCCGGATGCCGGGCGGTGCGCTCATGCGGAAGCGGGCCCCGGGAGCCACGGCCCACCCCGCGTGCAGGAGACGGGAGACGGCGCCCGTCTCGTCGGGGACCGGGACCCATACGTTGAGGCCACTGCGGCCGTGGGCGGTGATGCCCCGGTCCGACAGCGCCGCGATCAGAGTGTCCCGGCGGGCGGCGTACGCCGCTGACACGGCCTTCGGGTCAACAGCTCCCTCGGCCCACAGCCGGACCAGGGCCCGCTGGCCGAGGCGGCTGACCCAGCCGGGGCCGAGACGTTGGCGGCCGCGGACCCGGTCGACGGTGACGGGGTCCCCGGTGAACACGGCGAGGCGCAGGTCGGGGCCGTAGGCCTTGGCGGCCGAGCGGACGAACGCCCAGGCACGGGTGGCGCCGGCCAGGGTGTGCAGGGGCAGGTCGACGATGCCATGGCCGTGGTCGTCCTCGATGAGCAGGACGTCCGGGTGGGCCTTCAGCACGGAACGCAGGGCACGCGCGCGTGCGGCACTCACGACCGCTCCCGTCGGGTTCTGCGCCCGGCCGGTGACGATCAGGGCACGCGCCCCCGCCTCCAGGGCCCGGCGCACGTCCTCCGGAAGAGGGCCCTCGTCGTCCACGCCGACCGGGTCCGTCCGCAGCCCGACGGCCGGGACGAGGTCGAGCAGGCTGCCCCAGCCGGGGTCCTCGACGGCGACGGTGTCGCCGGGCTTGAGGTGGGCCGCGAGGACGCGCTCGATCATGTCGAGCGAGCCCGAGGTGACGGCGATCGGCCCGTCCGGAACGCCGTCGGCGTCGAACGCCGCCCGCGCGGCGCGCGCCAGCTCCGGTTCCACGGCCGGGTCCCCGTACATGACCGGATCGCGGTCGTTCTGCTCGGCGGCCGCCGCGAACGCCTGGGCCAGCCGTGGGAGCAGCAGTGGATCCGGGTTGCCGGTCGCCACGTCCCGGACGCCCTCCGGTACGTCCACCCGGATGGACTCGCGCGCGGTCGTGGCCGGCTTGGGCCGTACTCGGCTGCCCCGCCGCCCGGCCGTCTCGATGACCCCGCGCTCGCGCAGGATGCGGTAGGCGGCCGCCACGGTGTTGGGGTTCACGCCTAGCTCGACCGCCAACTCCCGCATAGGTGGAAGGAGTTGACCCGGTTCCAGCTCACCGGCACCCACCGCACGCTCGACGCTCGCCGCAATCTCCGCTGCGCGTCGCCCTTCGATCCGATATCCTCCTAGCACAAAGCAGATTATGCACTAGTGCAATGAACAGTGCAAGAGCGCACCAGAACCCAAGGGAGACCGTCATGCAGGGGACCGAGACGTCGACATCGACGGCCGCCGCCTACACGCCGACCGATCGCACCGTCCCCACCCGTTCCCCGAACCGGGCGTCGTACGACAAGGAACTGGTGCACGCGATACTCGACGAGGCCTACGTCTGCCACCTCGGCTTCGTCCGCGACGGCGCGCCGGTCGTGCTGCCCACGCTGTACGGCCGGGTCGGCGAGACGCTCTACGTGCACGGCTCGACGGGCTCGCGCCCGCTGCGGATGACCGGGCAGGCGGACCCGGGGCTTTCGGTGTGTCTGACGGTCACACATGTCGACGCGTTGATCCTGGCCCGCTCGGCGTTCCACCACTCGATCAACTACCGCTCGGTGGTGGTGCACGGCACCGCGTACGACGTGACGGACCCGGAGGAGAAGCGGGTGGCGTTGGACGCGCTGGTCGATCACGTCGTCGCGGGCCGCTCCCGTGACTCGCGGCCCGCCAACAAGAAGGAGCTGGCCGCCACCGCCGTCATCCGCCTCGACCTGAACGAGGTCTCCGCCAAGCTCCGCACCGGCGGCGTCAACGACGAGCCCGAGGACCTGGCCCTTCCCCACTGGGCCGGCGTCGTCCCGCTGCGCAAGGGGTACGACACGCCGGTCGGCGACCCCGACCTGGCCCCCGGCACCGAGCTCCCCGCCTACCTCGGGGCCCTGTGATGCTGATCCACCCCTGGGACGCGCCCCACGACGACGCCGAGTGGCAGCGGTGGCTGGCCGACCACGACTTCGGGCAGCTCGTCGTCAACGGCCTGGACGGCGAACCGCCGCACGTCCAGCCGCTGCACTTCGCGTACGACGGCGAGCGCGGCGAGGCCGTCACCCATCTGGCCCGGCCCAACCCGATGTGGCCCGCGCTGCTGGCGAACCCCGAGGTCGTGCTGAGCGTGGTCGACGACTACGTCTATGTGCCCGGCCCTTGGCAGGCGGACCCTGACGTCCCGTCCGAGCACGGTGTGCCGACCAGCTTCTACGCGGCCGTCCAACTCCGCTGCCGCGCCCATGTCGTGGACGACCCGGCCGAGAAGGCCGAGCTGCTCAACCACCAGGTCGGCCACTTCCAGCCCGAGGGCGGCTCGGTTGAAGTGGCGGTCGGTGAGGCCCCGTTCGGCCGTCTCCTGTCCGGCATTCGAGGCCTCCGCCTCGAAGTCACCGGCGTCCGCGCCAAGTTCAAGTACGCGGGCAAGCGGACGGAGGACGTCCAGGACCGGATCGCGGTGCGGCTGACACAGCGGGCCGGCCCGGGTGACGTCGAGGCGCGCGAGCATCTGCTTCGCCGACGCCCGGCCTGAGCGAAGGGGCTCAGCAGCGCGTTGCGGGTCGTCGACGGCACGCGAGGAGCCCCACACCCGTGGGGTGCGGGGCTCCTCGGGCGTCACGCCGGCAACTGCCTCGCGCCCCGCGCCTCCGCCACGGCCAGCCCTGTGACCGACCCCAGCATCAGCAGGGTGCCCGCCAGGGTCGGGGTCGTCAGGTGTTCGCCGAGGAGGACGACGGCCAGCACCGTCGCGCTGACCGGCTCCAGCAGCATGATCACGGACACGGTGGCCGACCGTACGGCGGCCGCGCCCGCGAAGTAGAGGGCGTACGCGAGAGCCGTGGGGACCGCCGCGATGTACGTCAGGAGCCAGACGAGCCGGGCGGGTTCGGTGGTGTGCGGCACGAGGCCTTCGGCGAGAGCGAAGGGCAGCAGGCTCAGGCTGGTGACCGCGAAGGCCCACAGCGACGTACTGGCGGCGTCGGCCCCGCCGTCGCGGCCCCACTTGCGGGTCAGCAGGGTCATCGCGGAGTAAGCGGCCGCCGACACCAGCGCCAGCAGCACACCCCACGGCCGTACGGTCGCGCCCTCGCCGCCGAGTGCCAGCACCGCGAGACCGGTGAGCGCGCCGGCGACGGCCGCTACGCCGCCACGGCCGAGCAGCTCGCCCAGGGCCAGCCGGGCGCCGAGCGCGATGAACACGGGGCCGGCGCCGAGGGTGACGACGGTGCCGACGGCGAGCCCGGTGACGTCGACGGCGGCGAAGTACGCCGTCTGGAACACGGCGAGCCCGATGCCCGTGACCCCGGCCCGCAGCGCCTTGCGGCCGAAGGGCTCGGACACACCCGTGACCCGAAGGCGGCGCGGGCGCAGAAGGTGGACGGCGAGCAGCAGCGCGAAGCCGGCCGCGCAGCGCCAGAAGGACAGGGCGATCGGCCCCATGTCACTGGCCCGGTAGACCAGGGAGGCGGCGGCGCCCGCGGTGCCCCAGGCGGCACCTGCGACGATCAGACAGAGAAGGCCACGCCCGATGGGCAGGCCGGAGACAGCAGCGTTCGACACGAGTTTCTCTCCGCAGACATGCAGAAGTTCTGGAAGGACCGCGGCTCAGCGGGGTCCGTGGACTTCGTCTGCGGGCAGCACCGTTCCGCCCGGCGTGATGCCGGGCGTGTTCCGGAGGGCCCGCCTCAGGCGGCCGGAGGCGGAAGAACGAGCGTCGAAGGCATGTTCGGCACCTTATGCGAGCGTCGAGCGGGTGGACAAATCCCTTTCCGGCCCGCCGCTCGCCACCGGCTCGGGGGAGCCCTTCGCGGGCGCCGACGACTGCGCGATGAAGGCGCCGGCCAGGACGATCGCCCCGCCGACCAGCTGCGGGGCGGAGAGGTGCTCGCCGAGCAGGATCCAGGCGAGGACGGTCGCGATGACCGCTTCGAGGCAGGCGACGACACCGGCGACCTGCGGCGAGAGCCTGCGTACGGAGACGACGCCGGTGACGTAGGCGATGACGGTCGCGACCAGGACGATCCAGGACAGCAACAGGGGCGCCGCGACCGGGGTGCCGTTCATCTGGGCGGTGCCGCCCAGCACGGACCAGTCCATCGTCCAGGGGCGTGCCACGACCGTGAGGACGCCCGCGCCGACCAGGAGGCCGTACGCGATGACGCCCAGCGGGTCGGGGGCGTCGGCGCCGGAGTCGCTGCCCTGGTCGGACAGGACGAAGTAGCCGACCTGGCAGCAGGCGGCGCCGAGCGCGAGAAGCAGGCCGAGCGCGTCGAAGCTCAGCCCCGACCAGACCTCGACGACACAGGCGAGCCCGCCGACCGCGAGGACGACACCGAGCGCGGCGGCGGGCGTGACGGGCCGCCGCTGCACGAACCGCACCCAGCCGAGGACGAGCGCCGGGGCGAGGTACTCGACGAGCAGCGCGACACCGACCGGGATGCGGGATATCGAGGCGAAGTAGAAGGCCTGGACGCCGGCCACGCCGAGCAGTCCGAACCCGGCGAGCAGCGCGGGCCTGCGACGCAGAAGTGCCCGATGGCGCACGGCGAGCGGCAGCATCACGAGAGCCGCGCCCGCCACACGCAGCCACACCACGTGGAGCGGGTCGAGCCCCGCCTCGATCAGCGGCTTGGCCGCGACCCCGGATCCACCGAAGGCGACCGCCGAACCCATCGCCAGACCTAGCCCGACGCCCTTGCCCCGGCCGGCCCCACTGCTCTCAGACATGCGCACGGGCACATGATGACAGGCGATGACATGAGCGTCATCCCCAATGGCACCTGTCTCGCCGAGTGGACAGGGAGGGCGAGGGACGTCGCCCCTAGCGAGCCGTGTCGCCGCCCCCGGCCCCGCCATCGCCGACGCCACCGCCGCCGACGTACTCGTCACGTGGTTCGCCGGTCCGCGCCCGCAGCGCGGTCGTGTCGACGCCGGCCCGGGTGAGCACCTCGACGGCACGCGCCTGCGGGTCCGCCACGATCGCCGCGAGCAGGTCGACGCCGCGGGCCTGCGGGTCACCGCGCCCAGCGGCCCGTCGGGAGGCGTGTTCCATCGCGCTCGCGGCCAGCGGGGAGAAGCCCTCGCCGTCCCTCATCACGGGTACGGCACCGGAGTCCTCGACGGTGCCCTGCCAGCGCAGGCCGTAGCCGATGGTGCGTTGCACGAGGTAGCCGAGGAGACGTGCGATCTGGGGGCCGTCACCGAGGACGGCGTAGACCTCGGGGTCGTGCTCCAGGAGCGAGTGCAGCAGATGGGCCGTGTCGATCTGCCGGTCCCCGTCCCTGACCGCCCGGCGACGGGCACCCGAGACCACCGCTGCCAGCTCGTCGCTGAGCCCGGCATCGTCCGCGGTGGCGGCCGGACGCCGAAAGTCCTGCTCCTGGGCCGACTGCCGGGGAATACGGGGTTGCACATCCCCTACCCCATCAACCACTTCGAGCCGGGTCATCCCCGGGAGGAAGCATTTTCGCGTCCCACACAGAGTGGACTCCGACGGCCGATATCTCCTCCCTACGGAGGAGATCACGCCGAACACCCCCAAGGGGCGCGCGCCGCCTTGCCCTGGACCCTCTGGGCGTCTCCACATTTTCTGACGGTTCATCAGTATTGAATGTTCCAGGCCCCAGGGCTACGTTCCGCGACACCGTAGCCCGAGACGAAGGGGTGGTCGCATGGCCGAAGTCAGCGCGGAGGCACGCATCGAGGCACCGGCCGAAAAGGTCTGGGCACAGCTGACGGACTGGTCGGCGTACGGCCAGTGGAACGCGACCCACACCAGCTTTCCGGGCGGCGGCCCCTCGGCCCTCGAAGTGGGCGGGACCTTCCAGGAGAACATGAAGCTGATGGGCTTCCCGGCCGAGGTCGAGTGGACCATCGAGGAACTTGAGTCGGCGCGGGTGCTCGCCATACGCGGCAAGGGACCGATGGCGGTGACCGTGGCCACGCGTTACACACTGACGCCGGTCGGCGACGGGGGCGCCACGACGGTGCGGATCGACGGGGAGTTCACGGGCGCGGCCGTGTCGCTGATGGCGGGCAAGCTCAAGGACTCGGCCACGGCGGCGCTGAACGAGTCACTGCGCAAGCTGGCGGGCCTGGTGACCTGAGCGCCCTCGGCGCACACCCCTGGCCCCGGCCGGCACTCACCCTGAACACCCTGGCCGCACACGCGGCACACCGCACACGAAGGCGCCCCGCGGTTCAGCCCACGGGGCGCCTTCACTCGGGGCGGACCGGCCGCCGACCTGGCTCAGTCCTCATCGGCGAGGATGAGGTACAGCCTCTTGCGGGCGTCGTTGATGACGGTGAGCGCCTTCTCGCGCTGCTCCTTGCTGCCCGTCTTCCAGACCTGCCCGAAGGCCTCCATCAGACCGAAGCCGGCCTGCCGGATCTCGCCGAGAGCCTCCCAGTCGACACCGCGGGAGGCCTCCTCCCAGGGCGCCTCGGGCCCCGCCTCGGCCGCCTCGCGGCCGGACTCCGTGAGCGAGAACAGCTTCTTGCCGCCTTCGCTCTCGCTGACGATCAGGCCCTCGTCCTCCAGCAGCTGGAGGGTGGGGTACACCGAGCCGGGACTGGGCTTCCACGCCCCGCCACTGCGCTCGGCGATCTCCTGGATCATCTCGTAGCCGTGCATGGGGCGGTCCTTCAGCAGAGCGAGGATCGAGGCACGCACATCACCGCGCCGCGCCCTCCCTCGCGGGCCACCGCCCCGGCCGCCCTTCGGCCCCCAGGGGCCGGGCCCGAATCCAGGCCCACCGAAACCACCGGGCCCGCCCGGACCGAAGGGCCCGAACGCACCGCGAAGGCCCTCGAAACCGCCTCGGCCGTGGTGACCGTGTCCACCATGCCCACGCTCGAATCCATGGGAACGCATCGCAATCACTCCATTCCATCGTTGATCTGTCGCGATGCCTCAACGATACATCGGAACAGTTCGCATAGCAAGACCCGCCGGCGTCCACGCCCTCCGTCGACGCCCACGCCCCCTCCCGTGCTCTACTGCCGCCATGGCGCTCCTGCTGCTGGACCTCGACAACACCCTGGTCGACCGGGACGCGGCGTTCCGCGACGCCGTCGCCGGCTTCCTCGCCGAGCACGGCCTGCCCGGCTCCGACCTCGGCTGGGTGACGGCCACGGACGCCGGCGGCTACACCCCGCGCCGCGAGCTGGCCGAGGCCATGACCGACCGATACGGGTGCGCGGTGCCGGACAGCGCCATCCGCTCGTTGCTCGACACGGGCGTCGCCGACCGCGTCGTCCTGGCGCACTCCACCCGCCGGGCACTGGCACGAGCCCGGGTCGCCGGCTGGACGTGTGTGGTCGTCACCAACGGGCGGGTCGTCCAGCAGGAGGCGAAGATCCGCAACACCGGGCTGGCTCAGCTGGTCCAGGGTTGGGTCGTCTCCGAAGCCGTGGGGCGCAAGAAGCCCGAACCGGAGATCTTCCGGGCGGCAGCCGCGACCGTCGGCGTCCCCCTGACCGGCGCCTGGGTCATCGGTGACTCACCGCACGCCGACATCGCCGGCGCGGACGCGCTCGGCCTGCGGAGCGTGTGGGTGGCGAACGGACGCGACTGGGCCGAGGACTCCTACCGGCCCACCCTGGTCGCCCAGGACGTCGCCTCCGCCGTCGGCCACGCCGTCACCGCGCCACGCTGAGGACTGGCGAGCGCACCCCGTCGGCACCCGTACGCCTCCCGAAATCGGTCCAGCGCCCCCGGATTGGCCTTGGCCGTCCCCTCCCCCGCGCCCCTAGCGTCAGCGTCATGCGGATTCGAATCGTCGACGCCTTCACCGACCGTCCCTTCGCCGGAAACCCGGCCGGGGTCCTGCTTCTCGACGACTTCCCGGACGACGGCTGGCTCCAGAACGTGGCCATGGAGGTCAATCACGCCGAGACGGCGTTCGCGCACCGGCTGCCCGAAGGCGGGGAGGCGGACTGGGCGCTGCGGTGGTTCACGCCGGTCGCCGAGGTGGCGATGTGCGGCCACGCCACCCTCGCCACGGCCCATGTGCTGCACAGCGGCGGCGCCCACGAGGGACGCGTGCGGTTCGCCACCCGCAGCGGGGTTCTGGTTGCCACACCCGGCGAGGACGGCTCGATCACGCTGGACTTCCCGACCGCCCCGCTCACGCCCGTCGAGATCCCGGCCGGGGTCGCGCAGGCGCTGGGCGCCGAGCCGCTCGTCGCCTTCGACACCGGCCCGAACGTCGGCGACCTGCTCGTCGAACTCGCCGACGAGAAGACCGTCCACGCCCTGTCGCCCGACTTCAGGGCCCTCGGCGCCTACTCCGAGCGCGGCATCATCGCCACCGCCCGCGCCGAGGAGCCCGCGCGGGGCCACGACTTCGTCTCCCGTTGCTTCTTCCCGAACGTCGGCATCGACGAGGACCCGGTCACCGGCAGCGCCCACACCGCCCTCGCCCCCTTCTGGTCCGAGCGCCTCGGCCGGGCCGACCTCACCGGCCTCCAGGCCTCTCCCCGCTCCGGCCGCGTCCGCACGGAGCTGCGCGGCGACCGCACGCTGCTGAGCGGGCGTGCGGTGACCGTGATCGAGGGGGAGCTGCTCGCCTGAGCCGGCTCACGCCGTCGGGAGCCACCCGACCTTCCCGGCCAGCAGCGCATACCCGACGAACGCCCCTATGTCGAGCAGGGAGTGCGCCACGACCAGTGGACCGACCCGGCCCCAGCGCCGGTACAGGTACACGAACACCACGCCCATCGCCATGTTGCCGATGAAGCCGCCGATGCCCTGGTAGAGGTGGTACGAGCCGCGCAGTACGGAGCTGGCCACCAGCGCGGTGCCGGGCGTCCAGCCCAACTGGCCCAGCCGGCGCAGCAGATAGCCGACGACGATGACCTCTTCCAGGATGGCGTTCTGCAGGGCGGAGAGGATCAGTACCGGGTACTTCCACCACACGTCGGGCAGCGCCTCGGGCACCACGGTGAGGTTGAAGCCGAGGCCGCGGGCGGCCAGGTAGAAGGCGATTCCGGTGCTGCCGATCACCGCGGCGACGGCCGCTCCCCGGCCGAGGTCCGGCCAGGGCCGGGTGCGGTCGAAGCCGAGGGTGCGCAGGCTCCGGCCCTCGCGCAGCAGGAAGTGCGCGACGAGGGCGACGGGGATCAGGGCTGTGGTGATCCCGAACAGCTGCCACGCGAGATCGAGCCAGGGGCGGCCGGGCGCGGCCGAGGCGTTGAGCGTGGCCGCCTGGTCCTTGAGTCCGCCCGGCTTGGTGACCGAGCCGACAAAGCTGATCAGGGCGGACACGCCGCTCGCACCGAGCGACAGGCCCAGGACGAGCAGCGTCTCGTCACGGAGGATCCGTCGCGAGGGCCGCTCATACGGAAAAGATTCGGCCATGGGGCCTGCCTCGCCCTGCACACCTGCCTCCAGTGAGTTTTTCCGCCTCATCCGCGACAGGGAGGGGCACCACCGTCATGGGACGTCACAGCTTGCCCGATCAGTATGGGCCGGGCGACGTCGACCCCCTCGACGCGACGGTGCGCAGGACGCGAGGCACCCCCTGCGCACCGCTCCGCGCCGGTCGTCACCCCAGCGGCACCGGCTCCAGCAGACCGACCGGCCAGGTGTGGACCGGATCGCCGCGGTGCATGAGCTCGCGGTAGCGGCGGGTCGTCGCCGCCAAGGCCGCGTCCCTGCTCAGGCCCGTCTCCAGGGCCTGGTGGAAGGTGGCCGCCTGCCACGACGCGCCGTTCGTCCGCCTGCGGCACCGCTCCTCGATGACGCCCAGGTAGAAGTCGCGGTCGGCGGGCTCGACGCCCCACGCGTCCAGGCCGACCTCGGCCAGCGGCAGCAGCTCGTCACGTACGAGGCTCACCGCGTCGACCTCGGTCGTCCCGCCGTACCGTCCGCGCCGGGGCCAGCGCAGCCGCGCGTCGATGCCGTGCTTGCACGCCGCGTCGAAGTTGACGGCGGCCGCCTCGAAGGGGAGCCGGGTCCACGCGGGCCGTGACTCCTCGGCGAGGGCGCGGACGACGCCGTAGTAGAAGGCCGTGTTGGCGATGACGTCCGTGACGGTCGGGCCTGCGGGCAGGACGCGGTTCTCGACGCGCAGGTGCGGGACGCCGTCGGCGACGCCGTAGACGGGCCGGTTCCAGCGGTAGACGGTGCCGTTGTGCAGGACGAGCTCGGCGAGCGTCGGGGTGCCTCCGGCGTCGATGACCTCAAGGGGATCCTCGTCGTCGCAGATCGGCAGCAGGGCCGGGAAGAACCGCAGGTTCTCCTCGAAGAGGTCGTACGCCGAGGTGATCCACCGCTCCCCGAACCAGGTGCGCGGCCGTACGCCCTGGGCCTGGAGCTCGGGCGGGCGGGTGTCGGTGGACTGCTGGAACAGCGGTGGGCGCGACTCCCGCCACAGCTCGCGTCCGAACAGGAACGGCGAGTTGGCGCCCACGGCGACCTGCGCGGCGGCGACCGCCTGGGCGGCGTTCCAGACGTCCGCGAAGCGGCCCGGGGTGACCTGGAGGTGCAGCTGTACGGAGGTGCAGGCGGCCTCGGGTGCGATGGAGCCGGAGGTGCAGGTCAGGTGCTCCACGCCGTCGATGTCGAGCGTGAAGTCCTCGCCGCGGGCGGCCACGATCTGGTCGTTGAGGAGGGTGTAGCGGTCGACGGCGGAGAGGTTCGAGGAGACCAGGTCGTCCCGGTCGAGGGTCGGCAGAATGCCGATCATCACGATTCCCGCGTCGAGCTCACCGGCTTTTCGGTCGGCATATGCCAGTGACGTACGGAGTTCCTCCGCGAGCTGGTCGAATACCCGGCCCTCGAGCCGGTGTGGAGCTATGTTGACTTCCAGATTGAACATGGCGAGTTCTGTTTGGAAATCGCGGCTCGCGATCCGCTCCAGCACCTGCATGTTCAGCATTTTCGGCATGCCGTCGGCGCCGGTGAGGTTCAATTCGATCTCCAGCCCCATCAGGTTCTTGGGGCGGTCGAACCGCTTCTCCTCCAGCAACCGCTCCAGGCCCGTCAGACACCGCCGCAGCTTCTCGCGGTAGTGCTGGCGATCGGACAGATCGAACCGACCTGCCACGACCTTCTCCCCCATCGAAGCTTCCCTCCTCGGATGGGCGGGCCGAGTTACGGCCGCCGGTCTCCCGGGTCAGGTGGGATGATGCCCAGCCGAAGCGATCGATAACGTCCCGCTTCTGCCCGGTGCCCGCTACTCTGGCGGACGTGACCGGCGGCACATTCACCAGGCATGCGGCACTCCGCAGTTGCGGACTCCTCATGAACTCGTGAAAAACGCCGACGAGAATTGGCCGTCCGCGCCCGGGGTATTTTTCGAGGTCATCGCCGTATGATCGGTCGGCAATCAGGATGATTCCCGCATATCACCGGCCGAATGAACCCTTGCCGGGTGCACCGATATCGGCTAGATGAAACATCGTCTGAACACTCGTCGTATAAACTCCGCAATCAAGGCAGAGGGTTGGCGCCCACGGTCCCAGGAGTCCTGCCGTCACGTCACGTACGGCAGACCCCACTCACCCCCCTCGCGCTTCCCGACCCGGCCCCCGCCTCTCTGACCTTGGTGAGCAGACAGCGCCGTCCGCCCCCGCCACGCCCTCGCGCCACCGGCTCTCCGAATGAGAGGCGACCCACCATGCCGCTGCATGTTCCCCCGGCCCCCGCGCCCGCACTTCGCTCCGTCCTCACCGCCCTCGGCTCGCCCACCGCGGTAAGTGAGGCCCGAACGCCCTCCCTGCGCGCCGCCCAGGGGCCCGCCACACCCGAACTCCCGCTGCCCTTGCACGTCCTGGACGAGATCACCCCGGCCGGTGTGACCGCGACCCGGCTGGCCGGCTGGCGCTTTCTGATCCGCTGCGGGGAACGCGCGGTGGCCGCGGCCGAGACCCGGCTGACCCCGGACGGCTGGGCCTTCTCGCACTTCTTCGAGGGGCCCTACGTCGCGTCCACCGAACGGGCGCTCCAGCAGGCCGAGACGATCGCACAGCCCTACCAGCCGCGCCTGCTGTCGTTCCCCGGCCTCTACATGCTCACCCTGTGGCTGCACGGCGACTGCACCGCGGACGGCGCCACCGGCCACCCCGCCGCCACGGACATCCTCGTGCCGCTGGCCCCGGCACCGCCCGGCATCGCGGCCCACCTGCCGCTCCGGGTCGCCGAACTCCTCCCGGTGCTGACCCACCGGGCGACGCCGGCCCCCCTGCCGCCGCTGCCTCCGCTGCTGGGCTCCCCCGCCTGACAGCGCACGGCGCGAGCGTCTCCGTACCCCGTCACCCCATTCCGGGCGGCGGGGTACGCCTCTGCTCGCCCCGGGATTAGGCTCGTATCGGACAACACGAAATCGAGCCACACAAACACTCAAGGGTTTCGCTCGCGCGAGCGACAATGCGCTCGAACGAGCTTCTCACAGCCTCCGTGCCACCCGGACTAGCCCTATCCGACCACTGCGAACCATCCGAAGTGACAGTGGAGTTGGGATGAACCGTCCGCGCCGGCGATGCGTCATCAACCTGTAAGAAAGCGGTGCTGCGAAATCCCTGCGGATTGACGCCCGTGGGGCAACACTGGGTTCCGACCGACTAATCACAACGGGGGGCGGCCATGAACGAAGCTTCACGCCGCGAAACAGACACGACGACCGTCACTACGGACACGACAGTCACCTCACACATCACAACACAGCGAAAGATCCCTTCCATGTGCCAGCACCAGCCACCGTGCCCCTCAGCCGACTCCGCCGACCGGGAATCCGCCCGTCTCGTGGCGCACCACCCGGAGCAGGGATGGAGCCTGCTGTGCAACGGTGTTCTGCTCTTCGAGGACACCGGTGAGCTCCTGCCGGACGGCCAGATCATCGCCCCGCACCGTCCGCTGGGCACCGGCAAGGTGATGACCGCCGCATAGCACCACCACCGGGCGGAGTGACGAACGCCCGGCGTACTCCCAGGGGCCGGTCGCAGACCCTGACTGCGAGCCGGCCCCCACGTGTGTCGGGAGACGGTCACTCACCGTAGCCGGAAGCTACTTCAGTGCTTCCCGCAGCGCGAAGTACGCCGGCTTCGGGCGCAGCTGTTCGTCCCACGGCAGCGCCGCGCCCTCGCCCGGGAAGAACGCCGGGATCCAGCTGTACTTGTCCGTGTAGTCCCAGACGGTGATTCCCACGCACCGGCGCACCGCCAGACAGGCCTCGGTCATGTCCCGGTACCAGTCGGCCTGCCGGGCCAGCTTCTCCTCGGTCGCGGGCAGCTGCATCCGTACGTCCACCTCGGTGAGCGCCGTGTCGAGGCCGAGCCGGGAGAAGCGGCGGAGGTTGTCCTCCAGGGTGGTCGGATAGCCGTACTGCAGTGCCAGATGGGTCTGGAGGCCGAACCCGTGCAGCGGGACCCCCTGGGCCCTCAGTTCCTTGGCCAGCTTGTAGTAGGCGTCGCTCTTGGGGCCGATCGCCTCGACGTTGTAGTCGTTCAGGTACAGCCTGGCCTTCGGGTCGGCCTGGTGGGCCCAGCGCAGGGCGTCGGCGATGTAGCCGGGGCCGAGCGTCTTGTAGAAGACCGTCTCGCGGTACGTGCCGTCCTCGTTGAAGGCCTCGTTGACGACGTCCCAGGCGTAGATCTTGCCCCGGTAGTGCCGCACCTCGGTCTGGATGTGCTTCTTCAGTACGGCCCGCAGTTCGGGCGCCGTCCACTCGCGGCCGGTGAGCCAGCCGGGCAGCTGGCTGTGCCAGACGAGGGTGTGGCCACGCACCTTCTGGCGGTGGGCGCGGGCGAGGTCCACGATCTCGTCGCCCTTGGTGAAGTCGAACACGCCCTGCTCGGGCTCGGTGGCGTACCACTTCATGCCGTTGCCCGGTGTGATCTGGTCGAACTCGCTGCCGAGGAGCGCCTTGTACGGCTCGTCGACGAGTTCGGGGTTGTCGGTCGCGCTGCCGAAGTAGCGGCCGTGGCGCTGGGCGAGGTCGGCGAGGGTGGGCGGCTCGTGCCGTGCCTGGGCGGGCGGGCCCGCGCCGATCCCGGCGGCGACCAGGAGCGCGGCGAGGGCGCCGACGAGTCTGAGACGGTTCTTGCGCATGGTGCGACTCCTCACGTTGCGGATGTGTGGGCAGCCGTACGTCCGCCTGCGCGCGTCACCCCTTGGTGGCGCCGGCGGTGAGGCCGCCGACGAGCTGGCGCTCGGCGACCGAGTAGAAGGCGAGGGCGGGGACCATGGCCAGTACCAGGTAGGCGAAGACGCGGGCGTAGTCCGCGGAGTACTGGCCCTGGAACTGCTGGACGCCGATCGGGATGGTCCACCAGGTGGAGTCGGTGAACACCAGCAGCGGCAGGAAGAAGTTGTTCCAGCTGGTGACGACGGCGAGGACCGAGACGGTGCCCAGCGCGGGCCGCGCCATCGGCAGCAGCACGCGCCAGAAGAACCCGAAGGAGCTGCACCCGTCGAGCGTGGCCGCCTCCTCCAACTCGCCCGGGATCTCCCGGAAGAAGCCGCGCAGGATGATGATGGTCATCGGCAGTCCGAAGGCGGCCTGCGGAAGGATCACGCCGAGCGGATTGTCCAGCAGACCCATGGAGCGCAGCAGCAGGAACAGGGGCAGGGCCGCCACCGCGAACGGGAACATCAGGCCCATCGTGAAGAGGGTGAACAGCCCTTCCCGACCGCGGAAGGCGAACCGCGCGAAGGAGAACGCCGAGAGCGCGGACACGGCCACGACCAGGACGGTCGTACCGATCGCGATCAGCGTGCTGTTGCCGACCAGCCGCCAGAAGTCCCCCGAGCCCAGGATGTCCGTGTAGTTGCCGGTCACCCAGGACTCGGGCAGGCCGACCGGGTTGCGGGAGAGCTCGTCGGTGGACTTGAAGCCGGACAGCACGGCGTAGAGCAGCGGCACGACCATCACCGCGCCGACGAACACGAGGATCACGTGCAGCGGCAGGTTCTTCCTGTACCGCCTGTCCGGCCTTGCCGTCACTTGCCGCCTCCCCGCATCGTCGTGGTGGCTCCCTGGAGGTCGCGGCGGAGCACGAACCGCTGGTAGGCGAGGGCGAAGACGAGGCTGATGCCGAACATGGCCACGCTGATCGCGCTGGCGTAGCCGACCTGGTAGCGCTTGAAGCCGTACTGGAACAGGGTCACGGCCATCGTCTCGGAGTGGTGGTCGGGGCCGCCCGCGGTGGTCACCCAGACCAGGTCGAAGAGCTGGATCGACCCGATGACGGACAGGAACACGCTGATCCGCAGGGTGGGTGCGAGGAGTGGCAGGGTGACGTTGCGGAAGCGCTGCCAGGCGCTCGCGCCGTCGATGAGCGCGGCCTCGGTCAACTCCCGGGGGATGGACTGGAGTCCGGCCAGGTAGAGCATCATGTGGAAGCCGAAGTACTTCCACGTCATGACCAGGAACAGGGTGGCCATCACGGTGGACGGGTCGGCGAACCACTCGCCGCCGAGCCCGTCGAGGCCGACGCCGCCGAGGATCTGGTCGGCGAGGCCGTCGTCGGGGGCGAAGATCATCCCGAACAGGACGCCGGTGATCGCCTCGGACAGGACGTACGGGCCGAAGAACAGCATCCGGTAGACGGCCCGGCCGCGCAGCCTCTGGTTGAGGAGTACGGCCATGGCGAGCGCGAACGGCAGCTGGATCGCGAGGGACAGGACGACCAGGACCAGGCAGCGCCACAGGTCGCCGAGGAAGACGGGGTCGTCGAGGAGACGGGTGAAGTTGTCGGCGCCGATGTAGTCGGACGGCATGCCGAAGCCGCCCCAGCGGAAGAAGGCCGCGTACAGGGCGAACAGCATCGGCAGCAGGACCAGGACGAGGAAGAGCACCAGCGCGGGCACCTGGAAGCCGACCGCGGTGAGCCAGTGCAGCAGCCGGCGCCGGACCCGCCCCCGGGCCGCTCCGGCCGCCGGGGGCGGGAGGTCGACGCCGGGGCCGGGCTGCTTGTCGGCGGACGGCAGGAACGTGGAGGTCATCGCCGGCTACTGCTCTTCCTTCGCGGTCTTCGTGATCGACTCGGCGACCTGCTGCGGAGACTTGGACCCCGCGATGAGCCCGGCGACGCTGTCGTTGACCTCCTGGCCGACGGCGGGCGCGTAGGCCTGGTCGAGATAGAGCTGGAAGCCGGTGGCGGCCTTCAACTGGGCCTGTACGGCCTTGATGTTGAAGTCGGTGAGGGCGCTCTCGGCCGCCGGGACCACCGGGATGACTCCGGTCTTCTTGACCAGTTCCACGTCCGTGGCCTCGGAGGCGAAGAACTTCAGGAAGTCGACGGCCTCCTGCGGGGCCCCGCTGCGCAGGGCGTGCCCGCCACCACCGCCGAACACCTCGGTGATCGTGCCCTCGCCGCCCTCGACCGCCGGGAACGGGAAGAAGCCGAGGTCGTCGCCGAGGCCCTTGCCGCTGTCCGCCTGGACGACCGGGGCCCACTGGCCCATGAGTTCCATCGCCGCCTTGCCGTTGCCGACGGTCGCGGCCTGCCCGGTGGGGCTGGAGTAGGCGGCGCCGAGGAAGCCCTTCTGGAACGGCTGGAGGTCGACGAGCTCCTGGAGGTGCTGTCCGGCCTGGACGAAGGCGTCGCCGGTGAAGTCCTTGTCGTCGTACGCCTTCTGGAGGGCGGAGGCGCCCGCGGTGCGCATCGAGAGGTAGGCCCAGTAGTACATGCCGGGCCACTTCTCCTTGCCGGCCAGGGCGAGCGGGGTAATGCCCTTCGCCTTCAACTTCCGTACGGCGTCGAGGAATCCGCTCCAAGTGGCCGGCGGCTCGGCCATGCCCGCGTCCTTGAAGAGCGCCTTGTTGTACCAGAATCCGATCATGCCGATGTCGAACGGGATGCCGTACACCTTGTCGTCGAGGAGGTACGGCTCCTTGGCGACCGGCAGCAGGCCCTCGGCGAAGTCCTTGGTGCGGTCGGTGAGGTCCTCGACGAGACCGGCGTCGACCTGCTGCTGGAGGACGCCGCCGCCCCAGGTGTGGAAGATGTCGGGGAGCTTCCCGGAGGCGGTCAGCGCCGTCATCTTCGATTTGTAGGCGTCGTTCTCCATCTGGACGATCTTCACCTTGACCTTGGGGTTCTGGGCCTCGAATTTCTTGGCCAGTGCCGCCCAGACGCCCTTCGTCGGCTCGGTCGTGGAGATGTTCCACCACTCGATCGTGGTCGTGCCGTCCGACGACCCTCCGTCCGAGTCGCCACCGCAACCGCTCAGTGCCGTCATGCCCACACCGGCTGCGGCGGAGACCGCCAGGAAGCCTCTGCGGGACAGTCCCGGGTCGCCCATGATGCGCTCCTCGAAAGTTTCGGTCCTGATCCAGAAAGCTGCGCTGCTGCCGCACCCTAGAGACAGCCCTCAAAGGGTGGCAACCCCTTGGACAAGGTGAATCTGTCGCTGATCGTCAAGACAGAGTCGGCCGCTGAGGAGTGAACGAAACATTCGGTCCAGCTGGCGAACCTTACGACCATCTCTACAGCCGCACATCGCGGCCACGGATGTCTTCCAGGGACTCACGGCGGATCAGCCGCCAGGCCCGGCCGTCGTCCCGGCGACCACCGACGGGCGGCGAGGGATGCGGTCAGGGCGCGCAGGGCCGGCTCGGCGAGCCGGATCCAGGGCTGGACGGGGCCGTGGGGCGCGGTGGGTCGCCGCACCGAAGTAGATCCGGAGCTGGCCGCGTGCCGTCTTCACCCTTCCGCGACCAGCACGCGGTCATCAGTAAGTCGCCCTCGGTCAATTCCCCTCCGGTCAATTCCCCTCCGGTCAGTCCCCCTCCGGTCAGTCCCCCTCGGTCAGTTCCCTGAGCGCGACGTTGAGTTCGAGGACGTTCACGCGCGGCTCCCCGATGAAGCCGAGGGTGCGTCCGTCGGTGTGCTTCTCGACCAGCGTCCGCACCTGGGCGACGGTGAGGCCGTTCCGCTCGGCGACCCGGTGGACCTGGAGGTCCGCGTACCGGGGCGAGATGTCGGGGTCGAGTCCGGAGCCGGAGGACGTGACCGCGTCGGCGGGCACTTCGGCCGGCGTGACCTTGTAGTCGGCGGTGGAGTTGTCCTCGACGACCTTGGTCTTCGCCTCCTTCACCCACTTGATCAGCTCGGGGTTGTCACCGGAGCGGTTCGTGGCGCCGGAAAGGATCAGCCGGTACTGGGTGTTGACCGAGTTCACACCCAGTCCCTTGGCCGGGCGGGGCTGGAAGTAGTCCAGGCTGTAGCCCTGTTGACCGATGAGCGAGGAGCCGGCGACCTTGCCCTCCACCTTGATCTCCGAGCCGTTCGCCTGGTTGTCGAAGAGGGCTTGGGCCACGCCTGTGACGGCCAGCGGATAGAGCACGCCTGTGAGCACGGTCAACGCCAGTAGCGCCCGCAGGCCCGCGGCCAGCAACCGGCCGGTGTTCACAACGGAGTTGTTCATGATGGTGGTTCACCACGCTTCTGAGGAGTCACAGGCCGGGGAGCAGAGAGATGAGCAGGTCGATGAGCTTGATGCCGACGAAGGGCGCGACCAGGCCGCCCAGCCCGTAGACGGTGAGGTTCCGGCGCAGCAGGCGGTCCGCGCTGACCGGCCGGTACCGCACGCCCTTCAGTGACAGCGGCACCAGCGCGACGATGATCAGCGCGTTGAAGACGACCGCCGACAGGATCGCGGAGGCCGGCGAGGACAGGCCCATGATGTTGAGCTTGGCGAGCCCCGGGTGGACGGCCGCGAACAGTGCCGGGATGATCGCGAAGTACTTGGCGACGTCGTTGGCGATGGAGAACGTCGTCAGCGCACCGCGCGTGATCAGCAGCTGCTTGCCGATCTCCACGATCTCGATGAGCTTGGTCGGGTCGGAGTCGAGGTCGACCATGTTGCCGGCCTCCTTGGCGGCCGACGTGCCGGTGTTCATCGCCACGCCGACGTCGGCCTGCGCGAGGGCGGGCGCGTCGTTCGTGCCGTCCCCGGTCATCGCGACCAGCTTGCCGCCGGCCTGCTCCCGCTTGATCAGCGCCATCTTGTCCTCGGGGGTCGCCTCCGCGAGGAAGTCGTCGACACCCGCCTCCTCGGCGATGGCCTTGGCGGTCAGCGGGTTGTCGCCCGTGACCATGACGGTCCTGATGCCCATGCGGCGCAGTTCCTCGAACCGCTCCCGCATGCCCTCCTTGACGACGTCCTTGAGGTGGATGACGCCCAACACCCGTGCTCCGTCGGCGTCCTCGACCGCGACCAGCAGCGGGGTGCCCCCGGCCTCGGCGATGCGGCCGGCGAGCCGGTCCGCGTCCTCGGCGACCGTGCCGCCCTGCTCGCGCACCCAGGCGACGACCGAGCCGGCGGCGCCCTTGCGGATCTTGCGCCCGTCGACGTCCACACCGGACATCCGGGTCTGCGCGGTGAAGGCGATCCACTCGGCACCGGTCAACTCGCCCTGATGGCGCTCGCGCAGACCGTACTCGTCCTTCGCCAGTACGACGACGGAACGGCCCTCGGGCGTCTCGTCCGCCAGCGACGACAGCTGCGCGGCGTCGGCGACCTCGGCGGCCGTCGTCCCGCTCACCGGCACGAACTCGGCCGCCCGGCGGTTGCCGAGCGTGATGGTGCCGGTCTTGTCGAGCAGCAGCGTGGAGACGTCACCGGCGGCCTCGACGGCCCGGCCCGACATGGCGAGGACGTTGCGCTGCACCAGCCGGTCCATGCCCGCGATGCCGATGGCGGAGAGCAGCGCGCCGATGGTCGTGGGAATCAGGCAGACCAGCAGGGCGACCAGCACGACCATCGTCAGCTTCGTGCCCGCGTGGTCCGCGAGCGGCGGCAGCGTGGCGCAGGCGAGCAGGAAGACGATCGTCAGGGACGCGAGCAGGATGTTCAGCGCGACCTCGTTGGGCGTCTTCTGCCGGGCCGCGCCCTCGACGAGGTTGATCATCCGGTCGATGAAGGTCTCGCCCGGCTTCGTCGTGATCTTGATGACGATCCGGTCGGAGAGGACCTTCGTGCCGCCGGTGACGGCCGAACGGTCGCCGCCGGACTCCCGGATGACGGGCGCCGACTCACCGGTGATCGCCGACTCGTCGACGGACGCGACCCCCTCGACGACATCGCCGTCGCCGGGGATGACGTCGCCCGCCTCACAGACGACCAGGTCACCGATCCGCAACTCGGTGCCGGGCACGCGCTCTTCGACTGCCCCGTCGAGCCGCCTGGCCACGGTGTCGGTCTTGGCCTTGCGCAGGGTGTCGGCCTGGGCCTTGCCGCGGCCCTCGGCGACGGCCTCCGCGAGGTTGGCGAAGAGCACCGTCAGCCACAGCCAGACACTGATCGTCCAGCCGAACCAATCGCCCGGGTCGGTGAAGGAGAAGACCGTGGTCAGTACGGACCCGATCCACACCACGAACATCACGGGCGACTTGGCCATCACCCGCGGATCGAGCTTGCGGAAGGCGTCCGGCAGCGACCTGACAAGCTGCTTCGGCTCGAAGAGGCCCGCGCCGACACGGCCTTCGGAGGACTTGTGCCCGGTGGGTACGTCGCTGTGCGGCGCCCGGGTGGGAGTGACTGTGGACATGGAGTCCTCGTGGTTCGTTACGTCGGTGCTCATCACGCCAGCCCTTCGGCCAGCGGACCCAGCGCCAGGGCGGGGAAGTACGTCAGACCGGTGACGACGATGATCGTGCCGACCAGCAGACCCGAGTACAGGGGCTTGTCGGTGCGCAGCGTGCCCGCGGTGGCCGGAACCGGCCTCTGCTCGGCTAGCGAGCCGGCCAGCGCCAGCACGAACACCATCGGCAGGAAGCGGCCGAACAGCATGCACAGGCCGAGCGTGCTGTTGAACCACTGCGTGTCCGCGTTCAGTCCGGCGAAGGCCGAGCCGTTGTTGTTGGAGGCGGACGTATAGGCGTAGAGGATCTCGGAGAATCCGTGCGCCCCGCTGTTGGTCATGGAGTTCGCCGGGGTCGGCAGGGCCATCGCGAGCGCGGTGAACACGAGCACCAGCGCCGGGGTGATCAGGATGTAGCAGGCCGCGAGCTTGATCTCGCGGGAGCCGATCTTCTTGCCCAGGTACTCGGGTGTACGGCCGACCATCAGGCCGGCGATGAACACCGCGATGACCGCCATGATCAGCATGCCGTAGAGGCCGGAGCCGGTACCGCCGGGCGCGATCTCGCCCAGCATCATCCCGAGCATGGCGACGCCGCCGCCAAGCCCCGTGAACGACGAATGGAAGGCGTCCACCGCGCCGGTGGAGGTGAGCGTGGTCGAGGTCGCGAAGATCGAGGAGGCACCGACGCCGAAGCGCACCTCCTTGCCCTCGTACGCCCCGCCCGCGAGGTCGAACGCCGGGCCGTGGTGGGCGAACTCGGTCCACATCATCAGGGAGGTGAAGCCGACCCAGATGGTGCCCATCGTGGCGAGGATCGCGTAACCCTGCCTGACCGAGCCGACCATGAGGCCGAAGGTGCGGGTCAGGGCGAACGGGATCACGAGGATCAGGAAGATCTCGAAGAGGTTCGAGAACGGGGTGGGGTTCTCGAATGGGTGGGCGCTGTTGGCGTTGAAGTAGCCGCCCCCGTTGGTGCCGAGCTCCTTGATGGCCTCCTGCGAGGCGACCGCGCCGCCGTTCCACTGCTGGGAGCCACCCATGAACTGCCCGACCTCGTGGATGCCGGAGAAGTTCTGGAGCGCACCGCACGCCACCAGCACGACCGCGGCGATCACGGCCAACGGGACCAGGACGCGTACGACGCCGCGTACCAAGTCGGCCCAGAAGTTGCCGAGTTCACCGGTACGTGAGCGTGCGAACCCGCGCACGAGGGCCACCGCGACGGCGATGCCCACGGCCGCGGACACGAAGTTCTGCACGGCGAGACCGGCCGTCTGGACGACGTGGCCCATGGCCTGCTCGCCGTAGTACGACTGCCAATTCGTGTTGGTGACGAACGAGACGGCGGTGTTGAACGCCTGGTCCGGGTCGATGGACCGGAAACCGAGCGAACCGGGCAGGACGCCCTGGAGCCGCTGCAACAGATAGAGGAAGAGCACACCGGCGACGGAGAAGGCGAGCACGCCGCGCAGATACGCGGGCCAGCGCATCTCGGTGTCGGGGTCGGCTCCGATGCCCTTGTAGATCCACCTCTCGACGCGCCAGTGCCGGTCGGAGCAGTAGACCCTGGCCATGTGATGGCCCAGGGGTATGTAGGCCAGGGCCAGCGCGCCGATCAGGGCGAGCAGTTGGAGGACGCCCGCGGTTACGGAACCCATGGCTGCGCTCAGAACCTCTCCGGGAAGATCAGGGCGAGGACGAGATAGCCCAGCAGGGCGACGGCCACGACGAGGCCGACGACGTTCTCGGCGGTCACAGCTTGGTCACCCCCTTGGCGACGACAGCCACCATCGCGAAGCACGCGATCGTGACGACGACGAAGGCCAGATCGGCCATCGTGGACTCCTGGAGTGAGGTTCGGTCGTACAGGGACGTTCAGAGGAAACAGCTCGCCTGGCCGGATTCGGCCGCCGTTGACGGGTCCCTTACGGCGCTCTGCGCGGCTTTGACGCGACTCATACGCGGCCCCGAGAGCAGGTCGAGGCAGGGGCACTGTCAGGGCAGGCGGAACCAAGGCCGGCAAACCACCGCGTCTCCCGCCGCAGGGCCTGGACCACCAAGGCACCCCGCTGTTCTGGAGGAGCCGCTGCAGCCGTTGCCCCATGTCCCCTCGGCAACTGGCCGACCTTGATGCCACGTTGTCCCCGCCCCGCCCCGGCTGGAAGCACACGCCATGACGCTGCGTATCCACCCCCAGGCCGACCACCCATCACCCCATAGCAACCCGACCATGCCGCACCACCCCCACCACCCCCGTCCCCCGACCAGCACCGGACCGCGCATCTCATGGCGCGGCCACGGCCCGCATGCCGAGTCTTAACGGAAGCTTGACGCCCGCAGCGCACAGATCCGTGGGTCTGTACGTCACTCTCTGCTTACGCTGGTGCCGCCGTCCGCGTGATGGCCGGAACCCCGCGCCGACCCGCACATCAGGAGCACGTCGATGGCCACGACCGAACACCCGCCGCCCGGTCGCCTGCGCGCCTGGATGCTGGAGGGCCTGTCCGACATGGGCAAGGGCCACGGCCGCGAGCAACAGCAGGCCGAGACCGAGTCCGAGCCGGAGCACAAGGGCCAGCCGTGGTACCGCGTCATGTGCCTCACCGGCGTCGACTACTTCTCGACCCTCGGCTACCAGCCGGGCATCGCGGCCCTCGCGGCCGGCCTGCTGTCACCCGTCGCCACGATCGTGCTCGTGATCGTCACCCTGGCGGGAGCCCTGCCCGTGTACCGGCGCGTGGCCGAGGAGAGTCCCCACGGCCAGGGCTCGATCGCGATGCTGGAGCGGCTCCTGACCTTCTGGAAGGGCAAGCTCTTCGTCCTGACCCTGCTCGGTTTCGCCGCCACCGACTTCCTGATCACCATCACCCTGTCGGCGGCCGACGCCTCGACGCACCTGGTCGAGAACCCGCATCTGAACAGCGCCCTGCACGACAAGCAGATGCTGATCACCCTCATCCTCGTGGCGCTGCTCGGCGCGGTCTTCCTCAAGGGCTTCCTGGAGGCGATCGGCGTCGCCGTGGCCCTGGTCGGCGCCTACCTCGCGCTGAACGCCGTCGTGGTGGCCGTCGGCCTGTACCACGTCGTCACCGAGGGACATGTCGTCACCGACTGGTCCAACGCCCTCACGGCCGAGCACGGCAACATCTTCGTCATGATCGGCGTCGCCCTGATCGTCTTCCCCAAACTCGCGCTCGGCCTCTCCGGCTTCGAGACCGGCGTCGCGGTGATGCCGCACGTCAAGGGCGCCCCGGGGGAGACGGACGAGAACCCTGCGGGCCGGATCCGGGACACGAAGAAGCTGCTCACCACCGCCGCGCTGATCATGAGCTGCTTCCTGATCGCGACAAGCTTCATCACCACGCTGCTGATCCCCGCGAAGGAGTTCGAGTCGGGCGGGCAGGCCAACGGCCGCGCGCTCGCCTTCCTTGCCCACGAGTACCTCGGTGGCGCCTTCGGCACGGTCTACGACGCCTCGACGATCGCCATCCTGTGGTTCGCCGGCGCCTCCGCCATGGCCGGCCTGCTCAACCTGATGCCGCGCTATCTCCCCCGCTACGGCATGGCCCCGCACTGGGCGAGGGCGGTCCGCCCGATGGTCGTCGTCTTCACCCTGGTCGCCTTCCTGGTCACCTGGATCTTCGACGCCGACGTCGATGCGCAGGGCGGCGCCTACGCCACCGGCGTGCTGGTCCTCATCAGCTCCGCCGCCATCGCCGTGACCATCGCGGCCCGCGAGGCCGGTCAGCGGAACTGGTTCATCGGCTTCGCCGTCATCTCGGCGGTGTTCCTCTACACCACCGTCGTGAACGTCTTCGAGCGCCCCGACGGCGTGAAGATCGGCGCCTGCTTCATCGCCGGCATCATCCTGGTCTCACTCCTGTCCCGGCTGGCCCGTGCCTTCGAGCTCCGCGTGACGGACGTGACGCTCGATGACATGGCGGAACGTTTCGTCAGAGACATGGCCAGCCGCAAGATCCGCTTCATCGCCAATGAGCCCGACCAGCGGGACAAGGCCGAGTACCACGACAAGATCGAGCAGATCCGGGCCGACAACGACATCCCGGACCAGGAGGACTTCGTCTTCGTCGAGGTGACGGTCACCGACCCGTCCGAGTTCGAGGCCGGCCTGGCCGTACGCGGCGAGGTCCTGCACCACCGCTACCGCGTCCTGACCCTGGAGTCCTCCTCCATCCCCAACGCCCTGGCCGCCCTGCTCCTCCACGTCCGCGACAGCACCGACCGGATACCCCACATCTACTTCGAGTGGACCGAGGGCAACCCCTTCACCAACTTCCTGCGCTTCTTCCTCTTCGGCCAGGGCGAGGTCGCCCCGGTCACCCGAGAGGTACTGCGCGAGGCCGAGCCGGACCGGGAACGCCGGCCCCGCGTGCACACCGGCTGAAACAGCCCCGCCCATCAGGATCGCGTCAAGGTTGCGACCGTAAGGCGTCAGAGCAACGCAGGCTCGGGGTCGTCCGGGCGCCTTGCCCCTACCGTCTGCACTGTGCAGGGATACGGACCGCGTCCGACCCCGACCGTCGACCGCCACCGGCGTGGCGGTGCCCGGTTCGCCCTGGGCTGCGCTCTGCTCTTCCTCGGCATGACCCTCCTGGTCGACCTGGACGGGGAAACCCTCACCCCGGCCCGCGCCCTCCTCTGGCTGGCCCTGACCGCGCTGCTCTTCACGATCCTCTTCCCACAGCGCGTCACCGCGGGCCCGGGCTGGCTGGAAGTACGCGGCCTCGTACGCCGCCGGACAGTGCGCACCGACGAGCTCGTCGCCGTGCGTCAACACGGCCGCGTCACCGCCCTCCTCACTCTCCGCGACACAGGCGGCTACCGCCTGGACCTGGACCCCCGCATCCTGATCGCCAACCCGTTCCTCTGGCACGAACTCGACACCGGAGTCCGCCGCTCCCGCGAACGCGGCACCCTCCTCGAAGGCACGGACGTACTGGAGCGACTGGCCCACCAGATCGACGACGCCACGACCCAGGCCGTACTCAGAGCCTCAGACTTCTCCTGATGCCGCCACGCCAGCCACTTCCAGCCCATCCGGCGCTCGAGAACGAGGGCTCAGGCTTCACCGGCCCAGCCACCTCCAGCCCGCCCCGCGCTTGAGAACGAGGCCTTAGGCTTCACCGGCCCAGCCACTGCAAGCCCGTCGGCGTTTGAGGACGAGGCCCGGAGGGCCGATGGCGGGGGTCCAGGGGACGGCAGCCCCCTGGCGGGGTCGAAGGGGCGGAGCCCCTGGGGATGGGACGGGTAGGGGCGGCGGGG
>CBFGZZ010000047.1:0-33272 GCA_965653385.1 uncultured Streptomyces sp.
GCCGGAGCGCACAGCGTCGTCGTGGGCACCGCCATCACGGCGCCGACCGCGCTGACCCGGCTCTTCGTGGACGGCCTCACGTCCTGACCGGCATGCGCGAGGGGCGGCGGGAGACTGTCCCCCACCGCCCCTTTCCCGGGTGCGCGGCGATCAGGCCGCCGGAGCCGGGTACGTCGGGTACTCCACCCCGGAGACGTGCTGGACGACGCGGACGACCTGGCAGGAGTAGCCGAACTCGTTGTCGTACCAGAGGTAGAGGATCGCGTTGTCGCCCTCCACCTTCAGCGCGCCGGCGTCCACGATCGAGGCGTGACGCGAGCCGATGAAGTCGCTGGAGACCGCGTCGGGCGCCGTGATGAAGTCGATCTGGCGGCGCAGCGGCGAGGTCAGCGACACGTCGCGCAGGTAGTCGAGGACCTCCTCGCGGGTGGTCTCGCGGGCCAGCTGGAGGTTGAGGATCGCGATCGAGACGTCCGGCACCGGGACGCGGATCGAGCTGCCGGTGATCCGGGCCTTGAGGTCGGGCAGGGCCTTGGCGACGGCCGAGGCGGCGCCGGTCTCGGTGATGACCATGTTCAGCGGCGCGCTACGGCCGCGGCGCTCGGACTTGTGGTAGTTGTCCAGCAGGTTCTGGTCGTTGGTGAACGAGTGGACGGTCTCCACGTGACCGCGCAGGACGCCGTACTCGTCCTCCATTGCCTTCAGCGGCGGGACTATGGCGTTCGTGGTGCAGGACGCGCAGGACAGGATCTGCTCGTCCGGCTTGACGGTGTCGTGGTTGACGCCGTGCACGATGTTCGGGACGTCGCCCTTGCCCGGCGCGGTCAGGACGACCTTGTCGATGCCGGGGCGCAGGTGCGTGGACAGGCCCTCGCGGTCGCGCCACTTGCCGGTGTTGTCGATCAGGATGGCGTTCTTGATGCCGTACGCCGTGTAGTCGACCTCGCTCGGGTCGCCGGCGTAGATCACCTTGATCGCATTGCCGTTGGCGTTGATCGTGCTGTTGGCCTCGTCGACCGTGATCGTGCCCTGGAACTGGCCGTGGATGGAGTCACGGCGCAGCAGCGAGGCGCGCTTGACGATGTCCTGGTCGCCGCCGCCGCGGACCACGATGGCACGCAGCCGCAGGCCGTTGCCGGAGCCGGACTTCTCGATCAGCAAGCGGGCCACGAGGCGGCCGATGCGGCCGAAGCCGTACAGGACGACGTCGCGTCCCTCGCCGCCCTCGATCTTGTTGGCGCCGGTGGCCCCGGCGACCGCCTCGGCGGTGAACGCCTCCACGGACAGACCGCGGTCGTCGCTCTTGTACGTCGCGGCCAGCATGCCGATGTCGATCTGCGACGGGCCGAGGTCCAGCGCGGTGAGCGCCTTCAGGAACGGCAGCGTCTCGGTGACCGAGAGCTCCTCACCGGCGATCTGCCGGGCGAACCGGTGCGTCTTCAGGATGCTGACCACCGACTTGTTCACCAAGGAGCGGCTGTGGAGGAGGACGGTGACGTCCCGCTCCCGGTGCAGCTTCCCGATGAGCGGGATCATCGACTCCGCGATCTCCTCGCGGATCTTCCAGTTGGTGAACGAGTCGTCGTTGACAGTCACGGGCCTATCTTTCGAGCTAGGTGGCGCTCATATGCTAACCATGCGGTGCGACGGGCCTTCGCAGGGGGGTCACGCGTGGGGCTAGATGTACGATATTGAGGTTTTTGCCTGGCATGTCGAACGGGGGAGTGAGTGGTGGAGCTGGAGCTGCGCCATCTGCGGGTGCTGTGCGCGGTCGCCGACGCGGGGAGCGTGGGCCGGGCCGCGGCGGACCTCGGGTACTCGCAGCCCGCCGTGAGCACCCAACTCCGGCGCATCGAGGGGCACTTCGGCGAGCCGCTGTTCGAGCGCGGGCCGACCGGGGTGCGGCCCACGTCGTACGGCGTCGAGGTGGTCGCCCAGGCCCGTGACGTCCTGGCCCGTGCCGCCGCGATCGGACGCCGTCCGGGCCCCGGCGCGACCTCGGAGCGGCGGACCCTCCGGGTGGCGGCGACGAACTCGCCGATGCTCGTGGGCATGATGACGGGGCTGCGGGCCCGGCTGCCGGACGTCTCGCTCGCGGTGAGCAGCGTGTACGCCTCCTCGCGGATCGTCGAACTGCTGGAGGAGGGCTCGGTGGACGCGGCCATCGCCGCGGACTACCCCGGCAGGGAGCTGGAGCACTCGGACGCGGTGGCCCATCGCGGGATCGTCACCGAGCCGAACTTCGTGGCGCTGCCCGCCCGCCACCCCCTCGCGCACCGTGCCCAGATCGGCCTCGCGGAGCTGGCCGAGGAGGCCTGGTTCCTGACGCCGGACGACGGGGCCGGATGGCCCGGCGTCTTCCACACGGCCTGCGCGGCGGCCGGCTTCACCCCCTGCGCGGTGCACGAATTCCTGGGCGACCGGCAGGAGTTGCAGGGGATGATCGCCGACGGCCTCGGCGTGGCCGTCGTCCAGGCGACGACGCGACCCATCCCGCAAGTCGTCGTCAAACCTCTGATCGGTACGCCGCTGTGGTGCCGTTACGTGCTGGCCTGGCGGCGTGCTGCCGTCACCGGAGCGACGGCCGACGCGCTGGCGCAGTCCGCCACCGCCGCGTACCGCGAACTCGTCGGCCAGTCACCGCACTTGAGGACATGGGCGGCCCGTACCTGGAACGTGAGCGGGGCGTAGTCGGAGCCTGGTCGCGTCCCGGGCGCGGGCGGGCGGGAACGTTATGCCCGAGCAGCGCAAGGTGCTATGTCACACGGCATTGTTGGGGCGTTCGAGCGCTGAGACAGTCCACACACGCCTCAGCACCCCTATCGAGGCGCATCCATCCGTGGAGGAGACCAGATGCGCTACCGCTCCGTGCTGCCCGGACACCTGGCCGCCGCGTTCGCCGCGTGCGTCACCCTCGCGGGCCTGCTGTCGACGCCCGCGCTCGCGGCACCCGCGGCCGAGACCGCCCCGCCCTCCGTCACCGCAGGCCGGCCGACCCCGCCCCCGACCGGCTCCACCGCGCACACGGCCGAGCGGGACCGGGCACGCACCCCCGCCCACCTCCCGCCCCTGGCGCCCACGCCCCGGCCGACCCGCCCCGACGCCCTGGCCGTCCCGAAGGCGGCCGCGTGCAGTCCGGCCGACTTCGGCGGCCGGACCGGCGCCGCGCTGGTGGCCTTCGTCAAGGCCGCGACCACGGACTGCGTCAACACCCTCTTCGCGGTGACCGGCACCGACGCCCGAGCCGTCTTCCGCGAGTCCCAAATGGTCACGGTCGCCGAGGAGTTCACCCGCACGGCACGGCGGTACCGCGGTGACAACGCGGCCCGCATCCTGCAACTCGTCCTCTTCCTGCGCGCCGGCTACTACGTCCAGTTCAACAACCCCACCGACACCGGCCCCTACGGCACCCGCCTGGCCCGCGCCACCACCCGGGGCCTGGACTCCTTCTTCGCCCGCTCCTCCTCCGGCGACGTCACCGCGGCCAACGGCGACGTGCTCGGCGAGGTCGTCGTCCTCACCGACAGCGCCGACCAGCAGGCCCGCTATCTCAAGGTCTACCGGCGGGTGCTGACCGCGTACGACAGCTCCTACGACGCCATCCCCAGCATGCTCGCGGCCGTCAACGCGGTCTACACCCCCCTCTGGCGCGGCAACTGGAACCCGGCCTACGTGAACGCCGTCGCCGCGGACCCGTACATCGTCCGCACCCTGCGCCGGTTCGCCCTCGACCACCTCGACCTGCTCCCCACCGACCGGGCGTATCTGGCGTCCAACGCCGGGATGAACTTGGCCCGTTACGTCGAACACCCGGCGCTGCGGGACACCGTCCGGCCCCCGACCAGGGAGCTGCTGACCGCCTCGCGGATCACCGGGCCCACGGCCGGACTGTGGGTGGCGGTGGCGACACAGGCCGAGTACTACGACCGTGCCAACTGCTCGTACTACGGCGTCTGCGACCTGACCGACCGACTGACCAGGGCCGCCCTGCCGATCACCCGCCCCTGCGACGCCACCCACACCATCCGGGCCCAGTCGCTCACCGCGGCCGACCTCGACGCGGCCTGCGCCAGTGTGCTCGGCCAGGACGCGTACGTCCACGACCTCGTCAGGGACGACGGCCCCATACCCGGCCAGTACCTGTCGACCATCGACCTCGTCGTCTTCGCCGGCAGCGCCGACTACCGCGTCTACGCCGGTGCGATCTTCGGCATCAGCACGGACAACGGCGGCATGACCGTGATCGGAGACCCGGAGGACCCAGCCAACAAACCCTTCGCGGTCATGTACCAGAAGCCCCGGGACGAGAGTCACGCGGCGCGGATCTGGAACCTCAACCACGAGTACACGCACTACCTCGACGCCCGCCTCGACATGAAGGGCGACTTCGCCCAGCAGACCTCGGTACCGGACGTCTGGTGGATCGAGGGCGTGGCCGAGTACGTCTCCTACGGCTACCGCGGAATCACCTACGACCAGGCCGTCACGGAGGCGGGCAAGCACACGTACCGGCTGAGCACGCTGTTCCGGAACACGTACGCCAACAGCGACGTGACCCGCACCTACCCGTGGGGCTACCTCGCCGTCCGCTACATGTTCGAGCGGCATCCGGCCGACGTCCACCGCATGCTCGCCCGCTTCCGAGTCGGTGACTACGCGGGCGGGCACGCCGTGTACGCCTCCGACATCGGCACCCGTTACGACGCCGACTTCGACCAGTGGCTGACGGAGTGCGCCGCCGGCGCCTGCGCGGCGACGCACACGGTCAGTCGAGAGTCGTCTCGGGGATCTGCACGTTGATCAGCTCCCCGGAGCGCCGGTCGACGGTCAGTCCCCGGCCCGGCTTGTGGTTCCGCAGATGAGCCTGGGTGAGCCGGACGCCCAGGATGTCGCCGTCCATCACGTTCTTGGGAGCGAGGAGCACACCCCGGCGGTGTCGCTTCAGGGCACTGAGCCAGCCCAGGGCACCCGCCATCGTCTCCCCGGTGACACCGGCGGCCACGCCCACGCCACGGTCCCGGCCGGACTCGACCAGGGCCCGCAGGTCCTGGTCGATCTCCGGCAGGATCAGCAGATCGGCGTCGTCGACGAGGACCACCCGGGGCTCGTCGCCGCTGCCCAGGGCGGTGGCGAGCTCCTGTGCCGTGGGGGACTGCGAGGTGAGCAGCCGTACCCCCGGATGGCCGTTCAGGGCGCGCAGCGGCGACTCCCGGGGGGTGAGAGCGACGAGTCGGGTGCCGGAGGCGAGCAGCGAGACCGCGAGGCTCGCCAGCGTGGTGCTGCGGCCGGAACCGGGCGGCCCGGCCACCACGAAGGTCGGCGAGGAACCCGCGAAGTCGACCCCGACGGGCGCGACATCGTCGCCCCCCAGCCCCAGCAGACCCCACAGCGGCCTACGCAGCTCTTCGGGCACCTTCTCGTACGCCGCCGTGAACTCCACCTTCGCCGGCAGGGTGCCGATCCGCACGGGGCGCCGCGCGGCGGACAGCCCGGCGTCGCGGCGGGTCGCCTCGGCACCGATGGCCCGCAGCGCCTCCGCCTGTTCCTGGCCGGTCGCCCCGGCCGCGAGCAGTGCCACCTGGATCTCGGTGCCGTCGGACGTCCAGCCCTGCCCGGGTCTGATCACGTCGGGCAGATCCCGGGAGCGCTTGCCGACGACGTGGTAGTCGGTCCGGTCGTTCAGCCTCAGCAGCAGCTTGTTGTCGTTGAGCGCGGTGGCCCGCCCGGCCAGCAGGGCCCGCTCGGACGTGGCGACGACATGCAGACCCGCGGCGGCACCTTCCCTGAGCAGACGGTTCAACTGGTCCATCTGCCGACCGCCGTTGTGCTCGGCGATGAGGTCCACGAGCGCGTCCCACCCGTCCACCAGCAGCAGGATGTGCGCCGGACGCTCGCCCGGGGCGACGATCTCGCGGAGCTCCGTGAGATTCGCGGCGTGATGGCGCGTCAACTGCTCCTGACGGCGGTCCAGTTCGGTGTCGAGCCGGGTGAACAGCCGCTCCAGCCGTTCGGTGTCGCCACGCGGCACGACGGCGCCGCAGTGCGGCAGCACGCCCAGGGCGGCCAGCGCGCCGCCGGCGAAGTCGACGCCGTACAGATGCACGTCGGCGGCGCTGTGGGCGCGGCCCAGCGCGCCGGCCATGGTCCGCAGCACCTGCGACCGGCCGGAACGCGGTATGCCGACGACATAGAGATGGCCGAAGGTCGCCAGGTCCAGCAGTACCGGCTCCTGTGCCTGTGCGCCGGGCAGGTCCGACAGGGCCCAGGCCACCGGGACCGGGCGGGCGTCGCCGGTCTGCTCGGGCTCGGGCAGTTCGTCGACCAGCACGGACTGACCGAGCGGGGGCAGCCAGGGGCTGGGCTGCGGGACGCAGTCGGCGAGCTCAGCCGCCTCGCACACCGCTTCGACGAGTGCGTTGAGGTCGGTGGGGGAGTCGTCGTCCATCGCCGGAGCGCCGGGCTCGGCCTCGGCGAGCGGCACTCCGACAGCGCGCCCGAGTCGCTGCCACGGCAGTGCCGCGCCCCAGATCCGGGGAGCCTGCGCCTCCGTCGCGCGCTGCGGCTGCCGCACCGGCGTCGCTCCGGGCCGGGCGGCTCCGGAGTAGGCGGTCTGGAACGGCACGACCGTGCCGTGGCCGAGGCGGGCCAGGGCCCGGCCCGGGGTGTTCGGGGAGATGCTGACGGCGTCCTTGGTGTCGATGACGTCCTGGCTCTCGGTGGCGTCGGTGACGCGCAGGGCGATCCGCAGATTGGTGTTGGCGCGGATGTCGGCGTTGACGACTCCGGCCGGACGCTGCGTCGCCAGGATCAGATGGATGCCCAGGGAGCGGCCGCGCTGGGCGATGCTCACCAGTCCCGGGATGAAGTCCGGGATCTCCCGGTAGAGCGTGGCGAACTCGTCGATGACGATGACCAGCCGGGGCACCGGCTCCAGCCCTTGGTCACGGCGGCGCATCGACTGGTACTCGGGCAGGTCCTTGGCCCCGGCGGCCGCCAGGATGTGCTCGCGGCGCACCAGTTCGGCCGACAGCGAGGTCAGCGCCCGCTGGACGAGATGGCTGTCGAGGTCGGTGACCATGCCGAGGGTGTGCGGCAGCCGTACACAGTCCTTGAAGGCGCTGCCGCCCTTGTAGTCGACCAGCACGAAGGTGAGCTCGTCGGGCCGGTTGACCGCGGCGAGGGAGGCCACCAGGGTCTGGAGCAGTTCCGACTTGCCGGATCCGGTGGTGCCCGCGACGAGGCCGTGCGGTCCGTCCTTCACCAGGTCGAAGGCGGCCGGGCCGTCGTAACCCGCGCCGAGCAGCACCTCGGTGGAGGCCGGGCGCCGCTCCCAGCGTGCCGACACGGCCGCACCGCTCGGCTCCGGCAGCCCCAGCAGGTCGAGCAAACCGACGCGGTCGGGCAGGCCCTCCGAGGCGTCCGGGGTGACGTCGTGGATGGGGGCGATGCCCCGTGCCAGGCGCTCGCACCAGGCGGGTTCGACCAGGTCCGGGCGGATGTCCCCGATGGCGGGCTGTCCGGTGCGGCGCAGCGTCAGCCGGTGGTTCTCGTACCGGACGACCGCGGTGCACTCCTCCGGGAGCAGCCGTTCCTCGTGGTCCAGACAGAGCGGGAAGATCCGTACCGACGGCCCTTCCTTGAGGATGGAGACGACTCCGGGGACGTCGCGCAGCCGGCGGGCACCGTCCATCACGACCAGTACGTCCGGTTCGCTGAGCAGCGCCTTGCTCATCGTCGACTCGGCGGCCCGCTGCCGGGTGCGCAGGGTGGAGACGAGCTCGGCGACGCGGTTGGCCACCGTCTCCGGGTCGTTGCCGACGAGGGTGACGGCGCCGCCGCGGGATCCGGGCAGTCCGTCCCGGGAGTGCGGCAGCCAGCGCGCCCAGTCCCAGGACTCCTCGGACGCCTTGTCGGTGAGGACGACGATCCGCAGGTCGCGCGGCGTGTGCAGGACGGCGGCCTGTGCGGTCAGCCAGCGGGCCAGCGCCTGCACCGGACCGGTCTCACCGGCCAGCCCCACCACCCCGCAGTGTTCGAGGTCGACGCAGACGGGCGCGTCCGGGATGGTCCAGTGCACGGACGTGTGGTTGTCCTCGCGCGCCGCATCGTCGATGCCGAGCAGTGACGGCTGACCGGCCGTGCCCAGGCGCAGCGCCAGGTGGTCGGGGTCGCCGCGACGGCGCTCCCAGAGCCGGCGGCCCGGTCCGACGCCCCACAGCCCGGCCAGCGCCGGATCGGGCGCGCTCTCGGTGCGCAGCCGCTGCTCGGTGACGACCTTCTGCCGGACGTCCTCCTCCAGCGAGGCGCGGCGCAGCCGGTAGACGCGGGACTTCTCCTCGTAGTCCTTGCGGGCCTGGCGCCGCCCGCTCACATGGTTGGCCGCCATCAGCAGCGGCGACAGGAACATGAAGAGCAGGTAGTAGTAGGAGTGCCAGATGAGCACCATGCCGATGCCCATGATCATGGGGGCGAAGGCGACCAGGAACGGAATGGGCCGGCGGCCGGGCGGCTCGGGCGGTCCGGGCAGGCGGAAGCGCTCGGGCTCCAGGTGCGGCAGGATGCGCGGCGGCCGGTTGTAGTCCAGCCCGCCGCCGCCCTCGGACGGCACCACGGCGGCGTCCCGCTGGGTCGGTTCGGACAGCCGCAGCAGATACTCGCCGAGGGCGAGTTCGCCACCGAGCGGCCAGGGTTCCCAGCCGTCGGGCAGTACGGCCGCATCGGCGGCCCGCTCGTCCGGCTCGTCCTCCTCTTCCTCCTCGTCCTGGTCGGCGAGGGGGAGCAGCGGGACGTTGGGCTTGCCCCGGTGCTCCGGCGGCTCCGGGACGGACAGGCGGGCCGTGCCGTCCCCCGGCAGCTCGACGATGGCGGAACCGTCCGGGCGCACGGAGATCCGGATGCCGTCGGAGGGAAGCCCACGCCCCTGGAGGGGCACCGCGGAGCCGTCCACCGGCCCGATGCCGTGGGTGCCGAGGCCGAGCGCGTACACCCGGCCCGCGTCCGGCCCTCCCACCACCTGGAGTTCCACGACCGGCGAGTGGTCCACCCGCTGCGGCTGCGGCATGGCGGGGCGCTCGGGACCGTACTGCGCGCCGCCCCGCGGAACGGGCGCGCCGAGCCCCACGACGCTGCCGTCCATGACCGGTGTGTCGGCCAAGGGAGTGCCGGGGGACAGCGGATCGCCGCCGACGAAGCAGACGGGCACGGCGCCCGCGGTGGACGCCTCGTCGCCGGCGCGCAGCCGGGCCAGATGCTCGGCGACGTCCTGGACCGGGGTGGCGGCGTCGGCGCTCAGCACGACGTCCTGACGGCTCGCGGGATCGCCGTCGGCGACGGTGGTGATGAGGAGTTTCATGTCTCCCCTTTTGGGGTGGTTCGTGGAGTGAATAAAGGGCTGCGGTTCCGGTGCGCGGCGCCGGTCAGTCTCCGCCGGTGGACGACGCCTCGGCGGGGCGGGACCGCGCCGTGGCCGGTTCGGACAGCAGGTCGGCACCCGCCACGGTCCGGACCGGGGCCAGGGGCGGGGTCTCCTCGACGAGCTCCGACGGTTCGGTCAGCTCGGTCTGCCTGACCGGTGCGGGTGCCCGTCGCTCCGGCACGGTGCGCGGCTCGACGGCCGGGTCGAGGGGCCGTTGTTGCCGCTCAGGTGCGCGGCGCGCACGGCGCCGATCGGCCCGGACCGCCGCGGCGACGGCCCGGTTGAGCGGGGCCGAGTCGGCGTACAGGTCGAGCTCCGGTGCGGTGACCCGGCCGCGGCCGTCGACGCGAAGGGCCCAGCTGGGCCCGGCCGCGGGGCTGTCGGTGAGACAGATGACGGTGCCGTTCGCGGCGAGCTCGCCCAGTCGCCGGGCCTGGTCCCGGGTGGGGGAGGCGCAGACCACGACCGTGGCGGTGGCGACGGCTTCTTCGTCTGTCGCCGCGGTGTCCGGGTCCTCCAGGCGGCGCAGCACGGTGTCGAGCGGGTCGCCGGGGTGGTGCGGGTGGACGCCTTCGGTCACGGTGACCGAGGCTCCGCTGCCCGGCCGGTCCAACTGCGCGGCCAGCGCCTGGAGCAGCCGGGTCCGGGTGACCGTGTCGCCCTCGACGGTGATCATCCGGGGCCCGGCGGCCAGGTCGAGGTGGACGCAACTGTCGTCCGCCGTCCCGACCACGACCGGCAGCGGCCGCACCCGGGCGCCCGCGCGGGGCGCCGCGTCCGGCAGCGCGTCCTCGTCGTCCAGGCCCAGCCACCAGGACTGCGGGCCGACGTCGTCGGCGGCCTCCCAAGGGGCCGGCGGGGCGGGCAGCCGACGGGCGGCGATCTGGACGGCGGCCCGGCCGGGCTCCGTCCGCAGACCGTAGGCGAAGGCCCCGGGCACGTCGCCGAGCGCCGCTCCGGCCCCGTCCAGCAGCCGGCGCACGAGCAGGCCGGACCGGGGGTCGCACAAGTGGCGGGCCAGTGCCCGTACGCCACGACGGTGCCGCCGGTAGGCGCGCAGCGGCTCCCCGAAGGCCCGTCTGGTCAGGGTGACCTCGCGGGCGACACCCCGCCGGAACCGCCGCCAGCCGCCACGCTTTCGCACGACGTGGCGCAGCAGCAGGAACAGCAACAGAAGGACGGCGACGACGACCAGCAGCGCCGTCACCAGCGACGAGTCGGGCCTGGCCAGCGAGATCAGCCGGCCCTGCGCCGGGCTTGTCCCGGTCATGCGGCCACCAGCGCGTCCTCGGGGTGGCGTCGGCGCAGCTCCCGGATCGCGTGATGGGTGCGGGACTTGACCGTGCCGGGCGGTATGGACAGGGCGTTCGCGGCGTCCGGGCCGGTCCAGCCCAGCATGTAGACGTAGAACAGCACCTCACGGTGCGGCAGGGAGAGCCGGGAGAGGGCGTTCACGAGGAAGCGGCGGTGTACGGCCTGGCCGATCGGGTCGACGGACTCGGCGTGCGACTCCAGCAGCTCCTGGTGGTATTCGGGGCAGGCCTGCTCGCGGCGCATCCAGTCCACCACCAGGTTGTGGGCCACCCGGAACAGCCAGGCCCGTGAAGGCGTCCAGTCCGGCGGCTGGTCCGCGCTGCTCAGCCAGGCGCGCAGCAGGGTCTCCTGGACGAAGTCCTCGGCGCGCTGCCGGTCGCCGCGCAACATCCCGGAGACGTAGCGCAACAGCGGCCCGTGGTGCCGTTCGTACAGCTCACGGAAGGAGCCGTCGCACGCGGGAGCGCTCCCGCCGGGTCTGTGAGAGCTCCCGGCAGCGGGACAGGTGGTGGACGTTCTCATGTGTTGCCTCCCGCGGAAACCGGCAGCCGTGGGTGCGCCGGTCAGCTCGGTGGCCGCGAGCGCGGCGAGTGCTGAGCAGAGTGAACGTGAGTGCCAGGTGACCACCGCGTCCATGAGTGGAACTGATGATTCCTGTTCGGCGGTGATTCTATGAGGGCTGTCGTAAGTTTCAAGCGTCTTTGAGGTGAACGTGAGGTTCGGCACGGGAACGGGACCAGGGCGAACGGGAATTGAGTCCCGTTCGCCCTGGTTTCTCTCACTTGTCGGACATCATGCGGGGATGCCGCCGGCGATCTGCCCGTCGAGGTCCTTCACGGACTGACCGATCTGCTGGAACTGCTTGGCGAACTCAGTGATGTTGTTCACGGCCTGCGTCACCGAGGTGTTGAAGTTCGTGTAGGACTCACGCAGCTTGGGGCTGGTCTGCGCCAGCACCAGGCCGTCGCCGAGCAGCGCCTCGACCTCGCGCTGGAGGTCCGACAGCTGGGGCACCAGCGTGGAGCTGACGGCGTTGTTGAGCTTGGCGGCCGTGGCGTTGATCGCCTCTTCGTCGACCGTGGTACGGGGCATCGTGGCCTCTTTCCGTTGCGGTGCCCGCGGTCGCGACCGACCGTGCACCTGGGTGGTGGAACTGCTGGGCACGCGGTTGCGGGCCCGTGGACCCTGCGGGCGCCAGAGGGGGGAGTTCGGCGCCCGCAGGGAGCTTCAGGGGGGCGGGCCGGGGTGTTCGGCCCGCGCCGGGAGATCAGCGCCAGTTCTCGCCGAGCGTCCCGAGTGGTGGTTCGTCGCCGTAGCGCTCGTGCTGGGTGACCGAGTCCCTCAGGAACCAGGTCCCGTCCGGGTTCTTCTGCCAGATCTCCTGGATCTCGCCGCTGCCGTCGGCGACGTAGCGGTTCATCTCCGTGGTGACGACGCGCAGGACGGAGCCGTCCGGCCGCGAGTAGTCGGTACGGGTGTTGCCGTCCGGCAGCGTGGTGGTCGTCCCCGGCGCCGAGGCGTTGTCGGCCAGGTGCCCGCCCGCGTCCATTAGGGGTTTGTCCACGGTGAGATAGGCGGGCGGCCGATCCAGGGACTTCTGGGGGTCCTCCTGGCCGGCCTCGGAGTTGTAGTACGTCTCCTTGTCCATGTTCAGCACCCAGTCGCCGTCCGGCGCCTTGGTCCAGATCTGCTGGGTGTCACCGTGCTCGTCGGTGACGTACCGCTTCATGAACCCCTTGTCCCAGCCCTCCGGATTGACGTCCACGTAGACCTTGGTGACCGTGCCGTCGGAGCGGCGGGTGGTCGTCACGGAGTCGCCGTCCTCGGAGAGCGAGCGGTGCGTCTCGGAGTACGTCAGCCCGTTCTTGTTGGTGATCGTGACCGTGGTCTCCACCGGGTTGCCGTTCTTGTCGACCTCGATCCCGCCGTTGGCGTCGAGCTTGTACTCGACCTTGGTGTGACCGTTCTCGTCGTCCCGCTCATAACCGTTGGGCACCGGCGGCGGCGGGGTCTGCGACGGCCCGTCCCCGCCGAGTGAGCGGTTCCGGTTCAGGGGGTCGGGTTCGCCGCTCTCCGGGGTCCAGGCGGGCTTCTTTTGCAGCGCTTCCTGCTCGGCCGCGTAGCCCTTCTGCATGTCCTCGGCCTGCCGGCGCAGGGGTTCCTCGTCCTTGTCGACCTGCGCCTGCGCCTCTTCGTTCGCGGCCTGGTCCTTCCACAGGGCCTTCTGCTGCCGGTCCAGGTCGTCCCATTTCGGGGCGAAGGCGTCCTGTTCCTTCTGCAGGGCGTCCTGCTCCCGGTCCAGGGCGTCCTGTTCCTTCTCCTGCTTGCCTTCCAGAGCCCTGCGTTCGGCTTCCTGTCCCTTCCAGAGGTCCTGCTGCCTGCGCTGCAGCTCCTCCGCTTTCTCGCCGAAAGGTTCCTGCGCCGTGCCGAGCGCCGCCCGCTCCTTGTCCAGGGCCGCCTGTCGGGCCTGGAACGGTGCGAACGCCTTCTCCTGCTCGGCCTGGAGCCTGTCCAGGCCGTCCCACTTCTTCTGGAGGGGCTCCCCCTCCTTCTTCCAGAGGGTGTCCTGTTCTGCCCACAGGGCGTCCTGCTTCTTCTGCCAGGCGTCGAGTTCCGGCTGGGTGACGCCCTTCTTGCGCAGCAGGGCGTCACGCTCCTTCCAGAGCGCCTCCTGCCTTTTCGTCAGGGCGTCGCTCTTGGCGTCGTAGGCATCCTGCTGCTGTTGAAGAGCGGCCTGCTGCGCCAGGTAGACGGCCTCCTGCGCATGCCGCAGGTCCGCCTCCTCCTTCCACAGCTCCTGCTGCTTGCGCTGGACCTCGTCCTGCCGATGGCGCAGCGGCTCCTGCTCCTTCTGGAGCGCTTCGGACTCCTTGGTCAGCAAGTCCTGCTTCGCCGCGAAGGCCGCCTGCTGCTCCTCGCGTTCGGCCTCCTGCCGCTGCCACAGCTCCTGTTGGCGCCGTTCGAGCTCCTCCTGTCGTCGGCGCAGGGGCTCCTGCTGCTTCTGGAGGTCGTCCTGCCGCCGGTTGAGCTCCCGCTGGCGCTCGGCCTGGGCCTCCTGCTCCTTCCGGAGCGCCGCCCGGCGCTTCTCGAGTGCCTGCTGCTGTCTCTCCAGGAAGGCCCGACCGGGCTTGTACCGCCGCTCCAGGTTCGCGGCCTCGGCCCGTTTGTACATGGCGTCCTGCCGCTGCTTGTAGGCGTCGTTGTCCGCCTTGACGTTCTGCCGCTGGTAGGACGCCGCCATCGCGGCGGCGTTGACGGCGGTGCCCGCGTCCTGGTCGTAGAACGCCTTGCCGATCTCGTCGAGGAGGTTCCCGAGGTCGGTCATCACCTGCCAGGCCTCACGGAACGACTTCTGCCAGGCGCCGTAGAAGTTCGTCAGTTCCTCGGCCGTGTCCCGGCGGGGCCCGATGTCACCGGCGGCGAAATCGTGCTGGGTGTGCGAGGAGACGTCCAATTCATCGCGGAGATGCCAGATCTGGCGGGCGAGGACGTACATCAGATCGTAGTCGACCGAAATACGAGCCACGTCTTTCCGTCCTTTCTTCCGGAGTTCGGGCCTGGGAAGTACGGCGGTTCGCGATACCGAACAAGCGGTGGCATCGAGTCCGCCCTGTAGACGCAGACATGACCCCGAAAGGTTCAAAGCAATTTCGCCCGGCACCCTACTGACCAGGAGGTATGTGGTTTCCGTCACTTCGTTGAACTACTGATCCCGCGGAATACGTCACCACGACGTCATCCGCATGCAGAGCGGCCGAACTCGCGTCCTGGACACCTTGGAGGACCCCGTGGCCAGCCCCGACGACTGGAATCAAGTTGGGTACGACGGAAATCCGGTCGCCGGGAACCCCGATGTCATCGACGGCGTCACCCGTGAGTTCCGCCAGCTGCGGGATCTGGCCGCGGATGTCGACGGGGGACTCGACAACATGCTGGGCACCGCGTCGGGCGGCGGCTTCGAGGGGCAGACCGCGGACGCACTGCGCCGCTATGTGAAGCAGGAACTCAAGACGTTCACGGAGAACGTCGTCCGCTCCTTCGACCTCGCGTCCTCGGCCACCGCGCGGTACGCGAACGCCCTGCGGGAGGCCAGGGGCCGGGCCGAGAGCGCCGCGGAACGAGGCGGCGCCGTGGCGATCCCCCCGGCCGGCCTCGTCGGCAAGGACGCCCCGCCCCCGGCGGAACTCACCGCCGCGAAGAACGACGTCGAGGCCGAGGTCGACTTCATCACCGGCGAGGCCAAGGTCCTTGAGGACGCCCTGCGGGAGGCGGCCTCGATGGTGTCGAGGCCCATCAAGCCGCCGAAGAAGAGCTTCTGGAAGAGGTTCGTCGAGGGGTTCTGGAAGGCACTGGAGATCCTCACGATCGTGCTCACGGTCGTGGCGGTCATCGTGGGCGGCCCGCTGGGGCTGCTGGCGTTCGGCCTCGGCGCCGTCCTCTTCGTCAAGGCGCTGGTGGACTACGCCCAGGGAAAGACGAACGCCCTCGGGCTGGGCCTGGCCTTCCTCGGCATCCTGTTCCCCTCGACCAAGGGCCTCACCACGGTCGGCGGACTGATGCGGCTGATGAAGTCCGGTCTCACCCTGGGGCTGCGGGGTGCCGGCCGGGCCCTCGGCGCGGGCGGCCGCATGCTGCTCCAGGGTGGCCGGCTGCTGATGGCGCCCCGGACGCTGGCCACCCTGACCGGTCAGGGGCTGCTCAGGCTGTCGCAGGCGGGCGGCCGCATGCTCTTCACCGGGATGTCCCGGCTGCCCGGCTTCCTCGCCGGCATGCCCCGGGCGCTCGCGAACGGGGCGAGGTCCGCCGGCCGTTTCGTCCGGGGCGCCGTGCGGTGGGGGCGGTTCGCGCTGCGCCGCGACCTCTTCATGACCACCGGGTTCGTCGGCGGCGGCATGGCGCGCCGGCTGGGTGTCTACGCGATCACCAACGTCGGCCGGGCCTTCGACTTCGTGGTGTCCGCGATCCTGCCGCTGCGCTACTCCGAGCTCGCCAGATTCGGTTTCCGGGGCGCCTGGCGCATGGGCATCCTGGAGCGCGGCATGCTCAAGACGCCCCCGGTCGGCCGCACGCTCGGCAGGGGCGCGGGCTCGCTCGCCGGCGACCTGGCCGCGAGGACCGGCAGAGGGCTGTTCACCCCCGAAGCCACCAGGCCGCTCGGAGAACCCGGCAAACTGGTCGTCCCCGGCACCAGGGCCTGGGACGACGCGCTCGACGAACTTACCGAGTTCACGCCCCCGACGGCCACGCTGCCCGGCCCGACGAGCGCCGCGTCCCTGCCACGCGTTCCGGGCCTGCCCTCCAGCCGCTTTTCGAACACCCTCGACGACCTCGTGGAACCGGTCGCCATGACCGACCTGGACGGCCTCGGCTCCCGCTTCGGGCCCCTGCTCCGCAACGGCGGCATCGATGTGGCGGACCTGGGCGCCGACGGGCTGCTGCCCCCGCGGTTCCGCAGTGTCCTCAACACCCTCGACGACCTGGACGAGTTGGGGCAGCGGTCCGTCCCCGGCCGTTCCGTCCTGCTGGAGCAGCCGCAGAACGCGGTCACCCGGCTGCGGGACCTGGACGCCTTCGTGGGCCTGGACCGCACCCGGGCCGGTCTGCTGAAGCCCGTCGACGAACTGGCGGAGCTGGCGCCCCTCAGCATCGACGGCAGGTTCGGCGGCCTGACCACGGTACAGCTGCGCAAGATCCTCGACGGTGAGATCGACCTCGTGGACATCGCACCGGACGGCGTGATCGTACGCATCGGCAAGACCGACCCGGTGAACGTCCACGTCGGGCTGAAGGACGAGGTGACCATCCGCGTCCTGGACCCCGAGGAACTGGGCACCGGCCCGCTGGTGGGGAAGTTCACCGGACCGGCCTCGCCGACGCGCCTCGGCTTCAAGCTCGACGACCTGGCCCGGTTGCTCCCCGAGGCACCCGGCGACATGGGCCGCGCACGGGAACTGCTGGGCATGGGGCCGCTGAAGACCGACCTCGTCACCAAGCCGGTCGCCGCGCAGACCGGCTTCCCGCCGCTCACCCTGCGGGAGATCATCACGGGCGGCGCCGTCGGCAAGACCGCGACCGACCGCTTCCAGGCGTGGGTCCGCGCACAGAACGCCGCCTTCGACCTGGACACGGCCGGCCAGAAGCTCACCCACGTCGCCGACGTCCCGGAGGTGTCGCCGCTGGGCCGCGCGGAAGCCGAACTGGACCTCAGCGCCGCCGAGTTGAAGTTCAACCAGGCGCGGTTCGACTTCGACCGGCTCGGCATGAACCTCAACACCGTCCGCCAGGACATCACGGTCATGATGGCCCGCCTGGACGGCCCGGGAGCGCACCTTCCCACCGGCGAACTGCGTCTGCTCGACGACCTGGGGCGGCCCTCCGGCCAGTGGATCACGATGCAGCCCGGCCCGACGGTCGAGTGGGTGCTCAGGACGGACGCCGGGATCGTTCCCGACGTCAAGGTACAACTCGTCGACGGCCACTTCACCGTCACCACCCTCGACGGCGTCGTCACCCGGTTCGACCCCGACGGCCGCCCCGCCGAACTCGCCGGGCCGGACCGGCTCGCGGCCGCCGCCGACCGCTCCGTCGCCATCTCGGCGATCACTCCGGCGCCGGTCTGGCGCACGACCGACGAGACGCTGTGGCGCATCGGCGGCAAGCGGAGCCTGGACCAGATCTTCAGCGAGGGGATCGTCCCGCGCGATCCCCTGGAGACCAATCTGGACGTCATGGTCAGGACCGGTCAGCCGTCGGCGTTCGTCAGCACCACGAGCGACCGGAACCTGATCTGGGACGGGATCTTCAAGTACGAGGTCGAGGCCCCCGGCGGCATCGACGTCGGCCGGACCTTCGAGCGGGTCGAGGGCACGGAGGCGTGGAAGGCGTCGGGCTGGGAGTCCGAGCACGAGATCGCCTTCCCCGGCGGCATCGCTCCCGAGTTCATCCGCGGCGCGTACCGGCTGGACGCCCAGCACAACATCGTCGAGTGGATCCCGAACCCCAACTTCGCGGGCCGCAACCCCCTGCCCGACCTCGCCGGCGACCTGCGCCTGCACGCCGAGGCACCGTCGAGCATCGGCGCCGACGACTTCCGGGGCCTGTCCCTCGACGACCAGCTGCGGCTGCTGGACCGGCTGGACCTGGGCGGCACCTCCCGGCTGGACGACCTCGGTCAACTGGACGATCTGGGCAGCATCGGAGCACACAGCCCCGGCCGACTGAGCGACCTGGGCGACGACCTGGACCTCGCCCATCTGTCGGACGCCTCCCAGCTGAGCCGCTTCGACGCGCCGCCTCCCCTGAGCGAACTGCGCCTGACGGACCCGGGCCGGACCGGCCTACGAGTGGAGTGGCAGAGCACGCCGCGTGCCGGAGGCGGAGTCACGCTCACCGATGCGCTGGGGGACGTACGCCTGCACTACACCGTCGACCGTGCCCTGGACCTCGCCGACATGCGCGTCCCGGGCCGGGACGCGTTCCTGCGGTTCGACGCGACGCCCGAGATGGGCGCGCTGCCCCGGGTGGTCGGCCCGGACGGCCTGCCGTCGGCCGGTACGGGTGTGGTGGTCGACCCGGTCAAGGGCGCCTTCGGCGTGGTCACCGGGGTGAGGGCGGGGACGCCGGACGGGGCCTGGACCGCACGGTTCGACCTGGACGGCACCCGGCTGTCCGAGGAGCTGGTGCTCTCCGGCCACGTCGGCGGTGCGCTGACCGACGCTCGGCTCATCACGACGTTCACCCGGGGGCCGGGCGGCGACGTGGTTCCCGCGTTCCGGGTGGCCGCGCCCGGGCTGGGCGACGGCGCCTTCTCCGTCGTACGGCTGCCGGTCGACGCGGGCGGGCGGCTGCCGTCCGGCGGCTTCGCGGTGACCGACCTGGCCACCGGCAACCGGTTCGTCTTCGACCGGGCCGGCACGTTCGTGGACCTGCCCGCGGACGCCCCGCCGATCCGGCTGGACACGGCCGGGACGACCGTGCCCGGCACGGACACGGTCCCGCTGACGGCTCTGGACGACCTCGGCGGCCCCCTGTCCGAGCGGTTCCCGCTCCACTCCATCCCCGAGAACAGCGTCCTGAACGGCGCCTCGACCCACCTGCCGCGCATCGAGGGGGTCGAGCGGATCGAGCTGCGCGGTGCCGACGCCCCGGCCGTGGCGCGGCCGGCGGACACCGCGCTGCCCACCGATCTGTCGCTCACCCGCCTGACCCCGTTCCACGACGTCCGGCTGTCCGGTGTGGGCGACCTGGCGGGGCTGGAGTTCAGGTTCGCCGACGGCGCGCCCGGCGGTTTCCGGCTGGACATCACCGAGGCCACCCAGACGCCCCACGGTGCCGGGCCGCAGCCGAGGTTCACCGTGGAGCGGCTGGACAGTGGAGCGTTCCGCGTCACGGACCCGGCCGGGACGACCCGCTGGGAGTTCAGCGCGGCGGGCGAGTTCCTGGCCCGTGAGACGGCGCTCGTCGACAACGGCCTGGGGCTGCCGTCCGGACTGTGGTTCAGGACCACGGCCACGACGATGACGGACGGCATGGCCGCCAGGGTCGTCGGGTTGGTCGGCCCCCGGGGCGTCACCGACTCGTTCTCGCTCAGCGCGATCGACCGCACCCTGCAGGACCGGCTGCCCGGCGGCTTCACCCTGACCGACGGCGTAACGGGCAGCCGCTTCCACTACGACGCCGACCTCGACCTCGTGTTCCGCGACGTGCCCGACCCGGACGGCTCGGGCTTCCTGCGCTTCACCGAGGGCGCGCCCGACGTGCCGCCCGTCCGGCTGGACGACCTCGGCGGCGCGTCCGACCTCGACGACCTCGCCCGGATCTTCGAGCGCACGTTGGACGAGGCGTCGGGCGGCACGCATTCCTTGTCCGACCTGAACCTCGGCACGGACCTGCGCCTGCCCGGCGTGGACGAATCCGCCGCCCTGCGCCTGTCCGACCTGCGGGGCCCGGAGAGCATGCCGGACATCGACGACCGGGTGGTCCGGCAGGTTCTGGACCGGCACTTCGAGGAGGCGCTGGAACGCCTGCCCGGGATCGAGCTGTCCGGTGCTGAGGACCTCGCCGGCCTCGAAATCCGGGCAGTCCGCGTCCCCTCCACCGACACGGCACCGGGATCCTTCCGCTTCGAACTCCTCGACCGCGCCCCGGCAGGCGACGGCACACCGCGCGGTGCCGATCTCACGGTCGAGCGGGTCGCGGGTGGCAGGTTCGCCGTCACCGACCCGGCCCGCAACACCACGTGGACTTTCGCCCCCGACGGCTCCCTGGTGGGCCGCGAGTTCGTGTTGGCCGGCGAGGGGCTCCCTCCCGACCTGCGGATCTCGGTGCACCTCGACGTCGCCGAGGGAACGATGGAGGTCATCGAGAACGGTCCGGCCGGTTCCATCCGATCCATGCGACTCACCGCCACCGAGGGACCGCTCGCCACGCGGCTGCCCCGTGGCTTCACTCTCACCGACACCGTCACCGGCAGCCGGTTCCACTTCGACCGCAGCGGGGCCCTCGTCTTCCGTGACCTGCCCGCCCGGGACGGCTCGGGCCTCCTGCGGTTCACCGAGGGCGCGGGCGACCTCCCGCCCACCAGGCTCGTCGAGTCGCTGGACGACAGCTTCCCGTCGCACTCCGGTCCTGGCGACGACCTCCTGGAGGAGGGCCTCACCGACATCTCGGAGATCTACGCCCGCACCCTCGACGAGGCTTCGGCCCTGCGGACCGCGCCCGAGGGCGTGCCGACGGACCTGTCCGGCATCGCGGGAGCCGTGGACTTCCTGCATGGCACACCGAACGCGCACGCCCTCCAGAACCTGGATCTCCTGCGCGTACAGCAGCTCGCCGGCGACGCCGCCGACTCGCTGAACCGGTTCGGGCTGAACCCCGACCTCCTCCACGACCAGCTGCGGCAGATGACAGCGCAGGCCCACGAGGGAATCAGACAGGGCGCCGTCAGCGCCCTGCGCGAGTACCTGAACCTGCCGCTGGCGACGCGGCTGGAGGACATGCGGGGCGGCGGCAGCCGCGTCGTCGGCGACTTCACCGTCACCCCGACCCGGGGCGGTGGCCCCGGCGGCAGCCACTTCATCGTCACGCACACACCGACGGACCTGACCACCGGCTTCGGCCCGAACCGCTCACTCCTCTACCAGGAGGTGTTCCTCAGGGGCGGCCCCGGCGACCTCGACGGGCTGAAGCTCGGACTCACCGGCCGCGCGGGCGAGGGCGGCTGGACCCCGGACGCCTTCCAGTTCGTGGGCGCCCGCCCGGCCGACGACACGTTCACGATCACGCGTCTCGACCCGAACCTCCCCACGGAGCTGCGCGGCGGCTTCACCGTCACCGACGCCGCGGGCACCACCAAGTGGCACTACGGGCCCGAGGGCACGCTCGCCCTGCGGGACGTCCGACTCACCGGTGACCGCGGCCTGCTCCGCTTCGACGCCGGGGCCCCCGACGGTGTGCCGCGCGTGCTCGACACGACAGGCAACCCGTCCCCGACCCTGCGCGCGGAGCGGCTCGACGACGGCCGTATCGCCCTCACCTCCACCGGCAAAGGGGTTCAGCCGCTGGAGCGGACGGTGCTCGACGCCCACGGCGTCAGGGTGCTGGAGGAGACGGTCGCCGTACACATCAAGGGCGGACGGCCGAACGGCCAGTACTGGCGGATCGACCATGTCACCTCAGAGGCCGCACGCCTCGACTCCACGGGCAACCCCCTCACCGGCCGCTACGCGAAGGCGAAGGTGGAGAAGTCCGCCACCGGCCAGTTCAAGCTGACCGGGGACGGCAACGTGACCCTCTTCGAACGCGAGGTCCTCGGCAACGGCAACCTCCTCCACATCGACCTCGACCGCGTCGGCCGGGCCAGGTGGACCGAGTTCGACAAGGCCGGGACCAAGGTCCGTTCCGGGGAGCGCATCTTCGACAACGACCGCAGGACCATCCACGACACCCTCTCCCACCGCTGGGCCCCCATGGACGTCCTCGACGTCCGGACGTACACCAAGGCCCTCGACGGCGGCCTGATCAGGGCCGAGAGGAACGCGACCGGCGAATGGACCTGGACCCGGTTCAACACCGAGGGCACCGAGGTGCTCGCCGGCACCCGCGACTGGTCCTGGAACCACATCGGATTCACGGACACCTTCCACGACCCGGCCACCGGACTGACGGCCGTCGCCCAAAAGCGCGGCAACATCTGGCCGTTGGACGGCTATCACGGTTCCCGCCTGTACACGGAACACCCCGTGCTGTCCGGGCCGGCCCCCGCGGGCATGCGCGTGGACCCCGCCCTGCACACGGCCCTCGGACCGAACAACAAGCCGATCGACATCATCGAGGAGCTCTCCGAACAACTGGCGGACGGCGGCACCATCCACGTCGTCCGGATCTCCGACCAGCGCCTCCCGGCGGCCTCGTGGAACTCGGGCGCGGGCCGCAGCCGGTTCCAGGACTTCTTCCGGAACTTCGCCACCGGCGACTCCCAGTTCCAGGTGTCCAAGTGGACCGAGACCGCGGCGGACGGCAGCCGGCTGCGCGGGGTCAGGCTCGTCGCGCACGGCGGTCACAGCTGGCAGGACATCGACGAGTTCGGCCGGCTCGTCCGCGAGACCCGCAAGCTGGAGAACGGCGACGTCGTCGAGGTGGGCCGCAGCCTCACCGACCCCAAGCAGTGGGCCCCGGCCCCGAAATGGAACGGTTCCGCCACCGCGTACGAACTGCCCTGGCGGGACACGACGAGCGGCGTCACCGGCACCCGCCACCTCACCGCGGACGGCCACTTCGAGGACGTGTTCCGCAACGCCGCCGGCGACGAGGTGCTCTCGATGCGCTCCCAGGGCACGGGCGTTCGCGAATACCTCGCCGAGAACCCGGCGCGCGGCATCGGCGCCGACGACGCCTCCGGCGTATGGGTGGACAAGAACACCCAGCTGCAGATCACGGGCCGCCGCGACCACTGGGGCGACCTCCACGTCGAGGCGCACGGCAACCCCCGCCACCGCACCTGGACCTGGAAGGCCACCGACTCCGAGGGGAACGTGACCCAGGGCGTACGCAAGCAGGGCCGCGGCACGCTGTACTCCCCGGTCTGGGACGACTCGTTCGTCGACTTCAAGCGGCTCGACAACGGCAAGCTCGATCCGCTGCGGGAGCGCACCGCCACCGACGACGGCACCGTCTGGATCGACGCCACCCGGCGCGACGACGGAACCTGGACCTGGCAGAAGACCGGCGCCGACGGCACCGTCCACTCACAGGGCGTCCGCGACTACACGGACCTCGCCAAGGGCCGCTGGAACGACCGGATAGGCGACGAGATCGTACGGCGGCGAGCGGGCGGCCGCGTCCGCGAGTACGCGTACACGGTGGACGCCCCCGCGCCGCCCGTGACGTCCGTGCCGGCCTCCGGCGAGTCCACGCTGACCGAACTGCTCTCCCGCTCCAGACGGCACTTCGAGCCGCCGGTGTCCGTGACCGTCGACCGGGAGGTCTGGCGGGAGTGGGACATGGGCACGGTGCGCCACCGCCGCGACCCCGTGGAAGGCGTGCCCGGCCGGTACCGGGAGTCGGAGTCGCTGTGGGGGCAGTGGCGGGAGTACCAGGACAGCCGACTGGTGGCGCAGCGCACCATCACCGGGCGCGTCTGGGAGACCGACGCCTTCGGTCGCTGGTCGTCCTTCGACGTCGCCAAGCTGCCGGAGATCAGCAGCCTGCCCCAGGTCGGCGGACAGGTGGGCCTGGACGGGCACCGCAGCTGGCGGCTGATCGGCCGCGAGGTCGACTTCCGCGGTTACACCACCGAACTGCGCGGTCTGAACCGTGAGTTCCGCGATGTGTTCCACGAGATCTGGACCGGCGTCGAGGACGGCTCCTCGCGCGCCATGCCGATGTGGCGCCACCAGGTGCGCAAGGTGCTCACGGACTTCACCATGGGCTATCTGATCGAGTTCGGCACGAGCTATGCCGTGTCCGCGGTCGCCGCCGAGATCAACAACACCCGCTTCGACCCGACGCAGGCCTTCGAGCGGGCCCTGCTCAACGCCGCGATCGGCGGCGCCATCCGCACCGGCGTCAACGCGATCTACGACACCACACGGGTCGGCTACCTCAAGAACGGCCTGACCAACCTCGACCAGGGCATGGACTTCAACCGCCACCCGCAGGCATCCAAGGACGACTGGCCCGGCGAGTGGTCCGCCTACGAGAACCCCACCCGCTGGCGGTCGGGCACCTACGACTTCTTCAGCAACCTGGGCGTCGGCGTGCTCACCGGCTTCGTCAACAACACCGTCAACGCGGCGGTGTTCGGCGTCAACGGCGAGAAGCGCACCGGCCTCGACGCCCTCGAGGCGGGCGCCTGGGGTGCGGCGGGTTCGGCGCTCACCGGCGTCACCAGCGGACTCACCAGGTACGCCTGGCACGCCACCGCGGGCTCACGGGTCTTCCACCGGCTCGGCCCCGGCGACTACGTCTGGCAGACCGGCGAAGCCTTCACCGCGGGCGTCATCAACTCCCTCCTCACCGGAGCCAACGGCGCGAACGTCAATCCGAACCGCGCCTTCCCGTCCACACCCACCACCACACCGGCGGCGGCCCCGCAGCCCCCGGCCGACCAGCCCGCCGCACTCACCGAGGGAACGGAGCTCCCGTGACCGCCACCGCCACCGCCACCGTGCACCGGGTCGCACCCAAGGGCCGCGGGGCCCATCGCAGCATCGCCTCCGCGGTACGCGCCGCCGCCGACGGCGACGAGATCCATATCGCCCCCGGCTCCTACGTCGAGGCGCTGGTCCTGGACCGTGCGGTGACCCTGCTGCCGGAGGAGGGGCCGGACCTCGCCGTACGCCTGCTGGCGGCGGACCCCGGCCGTCCGGTCCTGGACGTCGCCGCCCCCGGCGTCCGCGTCCACGGGCTCGCGCTGATCGGCCAGGACCCGGCACTGCCCGCCGTGCTGGTGACCGGCGGCGGCCTGGAACTTGACGGCTGCGAGATCACGGGAGGCCGTGTCGAGGCGGGCGGCGAAGCGTCGCTCACCCTGCGCGGCTGCCGGGTCTCCGGGGCCGCCCTGGCCGGGATGCACGCGAACACCACGGGCCGGACCGAAGTGAGCGACACGGTGGTCGAGGACGTCGACGGCACGGGAGCCGTCCTCGGCTCCGCCACGGCGGCGGAGCTCGTCGGGTTGACGGTCCGCGATGTCACCGGATCCGGGGTCCGCGTACGGGGCCGTGCCGCGGCGGTGCTCCGCGAGTGCCGGATCACCGGCCCCGGCCGCAGCGGGCTGCTGGTGGAGGACGAGGCCTCGGTGGCCGCGCTGGACTGCCGGCTGGAGGAGACGGGCGCGGAGGGCGTGCGGGTGCTGGGCAGCTCCCGCCGTCCGGACGGGGAGGACGAGCGCCCCGAGACCGCGGAGGGAGGCGTGGTGCTCGCCGACTGCCAGGTGCTGCGCACCGGCACGGACGGCGTCGCCGTCTCCGGCACCGGTGACGTCCTGCTGCGGGGCGTCCGGATACGGGGTGGCTCAGGGCCCGGCGTGCGCGCCGACGACGACAGCACGGCCGTACTGGTCGACTGCCAGGTGGACCGCCCGCAGGGCTCCTGTCTGGTGGCCCGCGGCAACGCCCGCCTGTCCGCCGAGGGCACCACGGTGCACGGCAGCCGCGCCAACGGCCTGCTGGCCGGGGACCGTTCGCAGGTCAGCCTGGCGTCCACCGACGTCACGGACTGCGGCTTCAGCGCCGTGCACGCCTGCGACGACGCCCGGCTCTCGCTGACCTCCTGCCGTATCGGCTCCACGCCCGAGTACGGTGTCCGGGCCACCGACCGGGCCGACCTCACCGTCGAGAGCGTCCGGATCAGCGACTGCGGCCTGTCCGGGCTCCAGGTCGACGCCGAAGCGGCGGCCCGGGTACGCGGGCTTTCCGTCCTGCGGGGCCGCAACGGCATCAACGCCGAGTCCACCGGCACGGTCGTCCTGGAGGAGTGCGACGTCACGGAGGCCGAACGCGCCGGCATCACCTGCGGCGCCGGCACCTCGGCCGTTCTGCGGGACTGCCGGATCAGCGGCACCGGCACCGCCGGCCTGGTGGTCGGCGAACGCGCCACCCCCAGCATCGAGGACTGCACGGTCCGCGACGCCACCGGCTCCGGACTGGTCCTCGGCCCCTCGGCCGAGCCCCGCGTCCGCTCCGTCACCGTGACCCGGACCGGGAAGAACAACCTGTTCGTCGGCGAGAAGGCGCGCGGCACCTTCGAGGAGTGCGTCTTCGCGGCGCCCGGCACCGACGGTCCGGCGTTCCCGGCCCTCCACCTGGCGGCCGGCAGCGCGCCCGTGCTGCGCGGCTGTCTGGTGCGGGACGCCGAGGAGGACGTGGCGGCGGAGAAGGGCGCCCGCCCGGTGTTCGACGACTGCGTCTCCCGGAACGTCACCAACGCGGCCCTGCCGACCGGCGCCAGGGAGGCCCTGACGTCCACCGGGGGCGGGGACACGGCCGCCGCGAGCACCGCACGGGAGACCGACGCGCCGGCCGAGGACACCCTGGAGGACCTGCTCGTCGAACTCGACGGACTGGCGGGCCTCGACCGGGTCAAGAACGACGTGTCGTCCCTGGTCAAGCTGATGCAGACGGTCCGCCGCCGGGAGGAGATGGGCCTGGCGGCACCCCCGCTCAGCCGCCACCTCGTCTTCACCGGAAACCCCGGCACCGGCAAGACCACCATCGCCCGCCTCTACGGCCGTATCCTCGCCGCCGTCGGCCTGCTCGACCGCGGCCACCTGGTCGAGGCAGACCGCGCCGGCCTCGTCGGCGAGTACGTCGGCCACACCGGCCCGAAGACCACCCGCGTCTTCGAACAGGCCCGTGGCGGCGTCCTCTTCATCGACGAGGCCTACAGCCTCACCCAGTACGCCGGCACCAACGACTTCGGCCAGGAGGCCATCGCCACGCTGCTGAAGCTGATGGAGGACCACCGCGACGACGTGGTCGTCATCGTGGCCGGATACCCCCGGGAGATGGAGGTGTTCGTCCGTTCCAACCCCGGCCTGGCCTCACGCTTCAACCGCACCCTCCTCTTCGAGGACTACGGCTCCGCGGAACTGGTCAGCATCGTCGAGCACCAGGCGGCACAGCACCAGTACGAACTCACGGCCGCCGCCCGCGACGCCCTGACCGCCCATTTCGACACGCTGCCCCGGGAACGCGGGTTCGGCAACGGACGCGCGGCCCGCCAGCTCTTCCAGGCGATGACGGAACGTCAGGCGTATCGCGTCGCCGAACTGCCCGACATCTCCGAGTCCGACCTGATGACCCTCACCCCGGACGACCTCCCGTAGCACGCCGCCCGGCTCCGCAGCCCTCGTAAGCAGCCCTTCTCCCGTCTCTTCCAAGGACCCGCCCCATGCCGCAGACCCCCCGTCGACCCGACCGCTCGGACGGCGCCTTCGCCGACGTGTTCGCCCGCAAGGCCCGCACCCCCCTGCGTGGCTTCCTGCCCGGCCGCAGGGTCTGGAAGGCCGTCGGAGGCTCCGTCGCCGTGGTCCTGGTCGTCACCGGGACCACGGCCGTGGTGTCCCGCATCGACTGGAGCGGCGGCGACTCCGACCAGGTGGTCACCGCGGCCGAGAAGAAGGACACGGCGAAGAAGGACCCGGACGCGTCCGCCCCGCCCAAGCCGACCGTGCCCCCGACCTCGGCCACCCCTGCCGAGAGGCACTCCGACGACGGCCCCGACGTCGTCTATCTCCCGCAGCCCGGCGGATCCGGGAGCGGCGGCTCCGGCGGTTCCGCCTCGGGCGGTTCCGGTACGGCCGGCGACACGAGCACCGACTCGGGCGGTACGCGGGACTCCGCCTCGCGGACCACCGGCACCACGCAGCAGGAGCCGACGGAGTACCTCTGGGCCGACGGGAGCGTGGACTCGACGGACGACAACGGCTACTGGGACCAGAGCGTCGTCACCGTGAAGTCCACCAAGGCCCTCAGCAGCCTCAAGGTGGTCGTCAAGATCATCCAGACCGGAGGCGTCGCCAGCACGGGCACCTGGACCTCCCTGGGCGACAAGGTGACCGTGCACACCGGAGGTTCCAGCGGCGAGCTGGACTACGTGGTGACGCTGAACGCCGGCGTCACCCTGGACCCCGGCACCTATGTCCTCAAGTTCCAGTTCAACCACGACCAGGGCACCCGCGACGCCGGCGGCGACCGCTACAACGTGAGCGCCACCTCCACGGCCTCGGTCACCGAGTTCCGCAAGGGCGGTTTCTGAGCGGACGCAGACCGGGCGCCGGGCATGCGCCGGGTCGAGGGCGTCGAGCACGAGGCGCGTGGCCACGTTGTTGTAGCTGATGTCGACGTGGCCGGTGAACTCGGCGGGGCAGAGGTCCTGGAGCTTGAGGTTGGTGACGTTCGGGGCGGCGTCGAGACAGGCCGAGGTGTACGGGGTGACGACCTCCACCTTCGCCGCCCCGCCGAGGTTCCTGATGTAGTGGCGCGGCATCATGCCGCCCTGCGAGTGCCCGACCAGGTCGACCTTCGCGGCGCCCGTCGCGCCTCGGACCGGGTCGACGAAGTCCGCCACCTGCCGGGCGGAGGCGGCTATGTCACCGGTGCCCAGCAGGGCGCCGGAGTCGGCGCCGTGGTTGAGGGCGAAGACGCAGTACCCGGCTTCGGCGAGCAGCGGGGCCAGGGCCGCCCAGTTGTCGGCGGTTCTCCATGGTGCCGTGCACGAGCACCACGGGACGCGGATGCGCGGCGTCGGCGCGGCAGGCGAAGTCGTTGGCACCGGAGGGCACGGCCGTGGGGTGGGCCAGGGAGTACATGAGTGCCGACGTAGCCTCGGACGTCACCAGTCCCGGGCCGTCGCCAGCAAGTGGTCCCGGACCAGGGCGACATGGGGGTTTCCGGACGAGCCGGGCCGCTGGACCAGGAAACCGGTGTTGATGGGCGGATCGTCCGGATCGTGCAGCAGGACCAGCGCGCCCGAGGCCAGCTCGGCGGAGCACAGGTAGCGGGGGAGCACGCTGAACCCCGTCCCGCCCGCCACCGCGGCCTTCACCGCGTTCAGGTCGGGCATGGTCACCGCCGGGTGCCGCACCAGACGCCTGCCGAAGACATGACGCCAGTACCGGCGCACGATCGGCACGTCCTCGGCGTAGGCCACCAGCGGCACTCCGTGCAGGGCGGCCGGTCCGTCGGCGGCGATCCGCGCCGGTCCGCCGATGCGCTCCGCCCAGGAAGGGGCCGTGACCAGCACGAACTCCTCGTCCGCCAGCGGCGCCGAGGCCAGGGCGCGACCGCGCGGCCGGTAGGTCGCGAGCACCAGGTCGTAGTGGCCCGCCCGCAGCTCCTCCAGCAGCGGCTCGGTCAGGCCGGGCGTGATCCGTAGCCGTACGCCCCGGTCGACCAGGGGAGCGAGGGTGGGCATGACACGGTGGGTGAGCAGTTCGGCCGGACCGGCGAGATGCACCGGCTCCGCCGGGTGGACCTCGGCTGGGCCGCCCGGCCGTCCCGTGACGCCGACGAGGGCGTCCAGCGGCTCGACGATCCTGGCGGCGAGCTCGTCCGCGTAGGGGGCCGGGGCGACGCCGCGTGCCAGCCGCTGGAACAGCTCGCGGTCCAGCTGTCGCTCCAGCGCGCGGATCTGGGTGGTGACCGTCGGCTGGGACAGCCCCAGCAGACGGGCGGCGGCGGTGAAGGAGCCCGTGCGGTACACGGCGAGGAAGGTACGCAGCAGATTCAGGTCGACCTGCGCCGCACCGCCCAGCGGGGTTCTCTCCGCCTCGCCCCCCTCCGTCACCTCATTGGATTCCCTATGTCTCATATGCGTGAGCCTATTGGATTCCAATGGCAGGGCGCACGTACGGTCGGGACACCACCCCGCCTCCCGAAAGAGCACCCCATGTCGAAGATCCTGTTCGTGCTGACCGGCGCCGACCACTGGACGCTGGCCGACGGCACCAAGCACCCCACCGGCTTCTGGGCCGAGGAGGCCGTCGCCCCGTACGAGGCGTTCAAGGCCGCCGGTCACGAGGTCGTCGTGGCCACCCCGGGCGGCGTCGTGCCGCCCGTCGACCAGGGCAGCCTCGCGCCCGAGTTCAACGACGGCCAGGAGAACGCGGACCGCGTGGCCGCCGTACTCGCCGCGATGAGCGAGCTGCGGCAGCCGGTCCGTCTGACGGACGTGAACCTCGACGACTACGCCGCCGTCTTCTACCCCGGCGGCCACGGACCGATGGAGGACCTGGCCGTCAACGCCGACTCCGGAAAGCTGCTCACCGACGCCCTGCAGTCCGGCAAGCTCCTGGGCATCGTCTGCCACGGCCCCGCGGCCCTGCTCGCCGCGACCAAGGCCGACGGCACCAACGCCTTCGCCGGCTCCCGGGTGGCCGCGTTCACCAACGCCGAGGAGACCCAGTCCGGCTTCGCCGACCGTGCCAAGTGGCTGCTCCAGGACCGGCTCACCGAAGCCGGCGTGCAGGTGCAGGTGGGCGAGCCGTGGGTCCCGCACATCGTCGTGGACGGCAACCTGGTCACCGGCCAGAACCCCGCCTCCGCCGCCCTGCTCGCCACCGAGCTGCTGAAGAAGCTGGGCTGAGCGGCCGCCGTCTTCCCCGGCGGGGGCGGCGGTGCGACGATGCCGGGATGATCACACCGCCGGACCCACGCGACGACCGCCCACCGGGCCGAAAGCTCCGGGTGGAGACCCACGGCCTCGACGTGATCGCCGACACCGAGCGCAAGGGCACGCCGCGCACCCTGTTCTGGCCGTGGTTCGGCGCCAACGTGTCGATCCTGGGCCTGAGTTACGGATCCTTCGCGCTCGGCTTCGGGATCTCCTTCTGGCAGGCGCTCGTCGCGGGCGTCCTCGGCATCGTCTTCTCGTTCCTGCTGTGCGGGTTCGTCGCCGTGGCCGGAAAGCGGGGCTCCGCGCCGACGATGGTGCTCGGCCGCGCCGCGTACGGGGTGCGCGGCAACCGGCTGCCGTCGGTGATCTCCTGGGTCCTCACCGTCGGCTGGGAGACGGTGCTGTGCGCCCTGGCCACCATGGCCACGGCGACCGTGTTCGGGCGGCTCGGCTGGGGCGGCGGCACCGGGACCAAGGTGGCCGCGCTCGTCCTGGTCGGGGCGCTGACCGTCGTCGTCGGCGTGATGGGCTTCGACCTGATCATGCGGCTGCAGACCGTGATCACCGTGGTCACGGGCGCCCTCACGATCGTCTACGTCGCCCTGGTCGCCGACCACGTCCACTGGTCCACCGTCAGTGCCGTACCGGCGGGCTCCGCGCAGGAGTTCATCGGGGCGCTCGTGTTCATGATGACCGGCTTCGGCCTCGGCTGGGTCAACGCGGCCGCCGACTACTCCCGCTACCTGCCGCGCACCGCGTCGAGCCGGGGCGTCATCGGCTGGACCGCCTTCGGCGCCTCCCTGGCCCCGCTGCTCCTGCTGGTCTTCGGGCTCCTGCTGGCCGCTTCCGCCACCGACCTCAACGAGGCCGTCGCCGCCGACCCGATCGGCGCGCTGACGACGATCCTGCCGACCTGGTTCCTGGTCCCCTTCGCCGTCGTCGCCGTCCTCGGCCTCGTCGGCGGCGCCGTCCTCGACATCTACTCCTCCGGCCTCGCCCTGCTCTCGGCGGGCCTGCGCGTCCCCCGCTACGTGGCCGCGCTGCTGGACGGCGTCCTGATGATCGCTGGCTCCGTCTACATCGTGTTCGTCGCCGACGACTTCCTCGGCCCGTTCATGGGCTTCCTCACCACCCTCGGCGTCCCCATCGCCGCCTGGTGCGGCATCATGCTCGCCGACGTGGCCCTGCGCCGCCGCGACTACGACGAGCCCGACCTCTACCGGCCGTCCGGCCGCTACGGCGACGTACCGCTCACCCCGCTGCTCCTGACCCTCACGGCCACCGCGTTCGGCTGGGGTCTGGTCACCAACTCGACGGCGAACTGGCTGGACTGGCAGGGCTATCTCCTCGGCCCTCTCGGCCTGGGCGGCAGGTCCGGCGCCTGGGCGTACGCCAACCTCGGCGTCGCGGCGGCCCTCGCGCTCGGCTTCGTCGGCACCCTGCTGCGGCGCGGACGCGTCCGCGCACAGGAGGCGCAGGCACCGAGCCCACGGAGCCCGGCGGCGACCGAAGGGGCGACGCCATGACGACCGGGTGGCTCGCCGTCATCGACATGCAACGCGTCTTCGCCGACCCCGACAGCCCATGGGCCGCCCCACGATTCACCGAAGCGGCGGCAGGCGTACGACGCCTCCTGCCGGCCTTCGGGGACCGGGTCACGTTCACCCGCTTCGTGGCCCCCCGCACACCCGAAGGCGCCTGGCAGGCGTACTACGCGCAGCACCCCTTCGCCCTGCAACTCCCCGACGCCCAACTCTGGGAACTGGCGGACGAGTTCGCGGATCACGCCCGGCATGTGCTGGACGCCCCCACGTTCGGCAAATGGACCCCGGAACTGGCCCGACCCGCCACCGCGGAGGGCCGCCTGGTCCTCACCGGCGTCAGCACCGACTGCTGCGTCCTCTCCACCGCCCTGGCGGCCGCCGACGCGGGCATCGAGGTCCTGGTCCCCGCCGATGCCTGCGCGGGCGCGGACGACGACTCGCACGCCAAGGCACTGCATGTGCTGGACCTGTACCGACCGTTGATCCGGGTGACGACGGTCGCCGAGCTGCTGGAGGGGTGACGCCCGGCTGGTGCGGTGTCCGCTAGAAGCAGCCCAGGGCGAGGGAGCTGATGTTCTCGTCCCGGTGGTACTGGGCGGTGTTTCCACGCCAGTTGCCCACCAGCCACGTGGCGCCGTTGAAATTGATGTCCAGGAACGTGCAGAACGTCTGGCCGTTTCCCAAGTTGTTGAACACGGACGAGATCTGGTCGTTCAGATTGAAGTCGCGAAGGTCGGCGGCGCCCTTCTGGAAACGCGCCATCCTGCCCAGTCCGTCCTGGTGCTCATAGGCGCAGAACCAGCCGCGCGGGCAGTCCGAGTACGAACTGATCGACACGCCCGTCCGCACGGTCGCCGGAGCCGCCTGGGCGGTGGGTGTGGATGCGGCTACCGCGGCCGCCGTGAGTCCCAGTGCGGCACAGAGCCCTGTGAACCGTCGCTTCCGCATCTTGTCCCCCTGTGCGCTCGCATTATGGAGAGCGCCACCGTAGCCGCACACGCGCCCGCGCCACAGACGATTCAGCGCCAATGAACCGGCCCGGAGGCCGAAGGCGTCACGGCTCCGACGTCTCCGATTCGAGCGACGTACGAGTCGCCGCGCCGTACACGCCGGACTCGTCGCCGAGGATGACCCGGGTGAGCTGGTAGGTGCGTACCGCGCTCTCGACCTCACGGTCGAAGTCGCCGTCGATGCCGCCTCCGTAGAGGCCGGTCTGGCGCAGCCGGAGCTGGAGTTCGGTGACTTCCGGGCCCCGGTCGCCGCGGCTGAGGACCGGCGGCTGCCCCTCCGGGGGGGTCGGGGCGGGGGGGGGGGCGGTGGGCGTGGCGGGGCGGGAGGGGGGTGCGGTGGCGGGGGGGGCGGCGAAGGCCGTGGTCTGGCGC
>CBFGZZ010000048.1:0-32541 GCA_965653385.1 uncultured Streptomyces sp.
AACTACGCTGACCGAAGCCGCATAACCCGTGTTCAGGATCAGGGGTCAAGGCCCGACACCTCGACCACCGCGACCGCGGATGCTCACACTCCTTGAAAACGAACCCATCCCACGAACCAGGGCAGTGGAACTCACGGTTGCAGACTCCTTCAGGACCGATGCTGACAGTTTGCTAACCGTCAGCGGTCCGGAACGCTGCTGACCTGCGCTAATGCGCGCAGGATCCGCTATGTTCTGGAACTGGATCGGGCGGACCCAGGAAGAGATCGTGCAGGCTCGTCGGGACTGGATGGAAGGGGCGCGGTTCGGGGAGGTGAAGGGGTACGACGGGGCTCCGCTGCCCGCACCGGAACTGCCGCCGGTGCCGTTGAAGCCACGGGGGAGAGTGCGCTGACCTGCGAAACGCGTCAGTGTTGGTGGTCGCAGGGCGGAAGGTGGTCGGTAATTCTCACCGTCTTCCACCTGCTTGCCGGGAGGCGTCCAAAACGGCCGGCTGGCTCAGGCCGGTGCGGTTGGCAATTCCACGGTGTGGCTGTCTGTGGGCGGCTGTGGCAAGACTCTTGCTGACCTAATGCTGACTTTGCTGACACCTCGTCAGGCTCGGGTGAGGGGATCTTTTCCCAGCTTCGGCGCTTGCGCAGGCGTTTGCAGGTTCGGTGGTGCCGGGACCGATGCTGACCTGGCTGGCGGTGGAGTCAGGCGTTGCGGAGGGACGGCGTCGCTCACACTGCTGCCTTGTTGAGGTTCCACAAGATTCCGTTGTCGCCGCCGTCTTTCGGCAGCGCGGCAGCGGGCTGACGTCGAGTTGGTGCGGGCTGCTGAGCACTCTCCCGTTGCTGACGTTCGCCGTGACGTCGCCGCTGGGAAGTCGGTACGCACGACAAAGGCTTGCAACGTGCACGGGAGTTGGTCCATACGCGGACGGTGCCGCCCACCCGGTGACCGATCCGGCCCGGGCGCGGGGCCACCACCAAGGGCGTGTGCGCCTGCCGGTGGAAGGCGTACGCGTCCTGTCCGGACAGGGGCGGTCTCGGGCCCTGCGGGGAAGTCAGCGCCACGGCGGGTGTCCGGGCACCGGACGCCGTGGACGGGAGATACTCGTGCCGACGAGCCGCTCCCGGCCGCGAGCCCCGGCCGGCGGGCCGGGCCACAGTCGATATCTCCGAGGGGAGCCGTTCATGACAACGGCGAAAGACCTGTTCATCATCGCCATGGACCTGGAACGTTCCGTAGGACAGGGCGACCTGTCCCTCGCTCTCGCGGGAGCCGAGCTGATCGATCTCATCGGCGCGGGGACGGTCGCCGTGGATGGCGACCGCATCGTGCCCGGTGGGCCACCGACACCGGACGACCGCCTCATGGGCGAGGCCGCCGCCGCGCTCACTCGGCAGGCGCCCTACGAGCGGATCGAGGACTGGCTGTGGCGCCGGGGCCGTAACCTCTCGGACGCGTACCAGGCCGCTCTGGAGGAGAACGGTGAGCTGAAGCCGCAGCGAAGCGGCCGGTTGTCCTTCGGTACGAAACGCGTGGAACCGGTCGACACACCCGCGCGCCGGCGTGCGGCCGAGCGCTGGGACCAGCAGGAACCCGTGCTGGCTGCCCTCGCCGCGGTCGTGGGCGTCGGCGAGGAAGAATCCGACGACGAGGCCGGCTTCGACGATGAGGCGGTGACGACCGTGGTCGCCGCCGTCCACGACGCGGTGATGGAACTGGAGGCCGTACGCCAGAGGCGGACCATCGAGAGCTCGGCCTTCGCCAATCTCTGGCGCGGACCGTGAGCCCGGCCCGTTCTCGTCTCGTGTCCTCATGGCGGAACGGCCTCGGGTTCTGACAGCGTCATACGGTCGTCGCCCTACTGTCGGCCACCCACCTGGGCCCGTTCGCGCGCGGCGCGCACCGAGGCGGAGAGGCTGTCGATGTCGTACGCGCCGTGGTGACGCCGCCCGTTGACGAAGAAGGTGGGCGTCCCCGCGACACCGCTGAGGTCGGCCGACTCGACGTTCTCGGCCAAGCCTGTCGCCCCGGTCCGGGCCCGCAGGTCCTGTTCGAAGCGCTCGACGTCCAGCCCGGCGCCGGCCGCGTAACGACGGAGGTCGGCAAGCAGCAGGGAGCCCTGGTGGGTGATGAGCAGATCGTGCATCGGCCAGAAGAGGCCCTGTGCGGCGGCCGCCTCGGCCGCCTCGGCGGCGAGCTGTGCGACCGCGTGGTCGACGAAAGGACATCGAGCACTGGGACGTCGTCGCCGACGGGCAGCAGCCCGGGCGGCAGGGTGACAGCGGCTGCGCCGGCGTACGAGGAGTGCGCCGACGCAGCCGCTCGCGCGTCCCCAGGGTCAGACGGCCGTGACGGTCCACAGCAGGTTGGTGCTGCTGCCGTACGTCCACTGCTTGGTGACGGAGCCCGAGTCGACGTTCCCTCCGCCGTCGAGGACGAGGCCGGTGGTGCGGTTGGCGATCGAGTAGCGGTCACCGCCCCGGTGGACAATGGTCCATTGCTGGTTGGTGCCGCCGTTCCAAGGGGCTTGTCGGGCCGGAGAGCCGTCGGAAGTGGCGCCCCAGCCGTCGGCGACCATGCCGTTCGTTCGGTTGACCAGCCTGTAGTAGCCGCCCCCGACCGCCTCCGCGTGCCACTGCAGGTTGGGGCTGCCGTCCCAGGTCCACTGCTTGAGGTTGGACCCGGAGTCCACGTTGCCGCCACTGTCCAGGGCGAGCCCGCTGGTGGCGTTGGTGATCCGGAAGTACGTCGCCGGGTTGAACTGGACCCTCAGCGACGTGATCCGGTCGTTGTTGCCGGTGACCCGCAGGTCGGGGTTCTCGGTGGTGAAGGTCCAGGAGGTGCCCGTGAAGTTGTCTCCGGAGTAGCCGATCAACTGGTAGCCGGGCGCCGGCCGCAGGGAGGAGAGCGTGCCCGCGCCCAGTCCGGCGGCGGTCAGGTCGGCCGCGGTGTGGTCGCCCACGGCGAACACGCCGGCGTTGCCGGTGTAGTTGACGTCCGTGAACGCGACGGCTCCCGCGAGCGGCCGCAGCGCCGGGATCGTGCCGGAGAAAGCCAGCTTCAGGACGTAGGCGTTCGCACTGTACGGCGCCGAGGAAGGCAGGGTGACCGTGAGGCCGGAGGGGTTCTGGGCCGGTGTGGGCAGGTCGATGTAGGTGCCGGCGGTGGTGCCGAGGAGCTTCACCGAGGTCAGCGAGGAGAGGTTGATCCGCTCTGAGCTCAGGGTCTTGATCGACAGCGAGCTGCCCGGCCAGCCCAGGACGGTGGCGTACAGGACGGTGTTCGCCTTGTCACGGGTGAAGCGGATGTCCTGCGCGGTGCCGGCCGTCGGATTGGTGAAGGAGCCGCCGCCCATCTTCGTCGGGCCCTCGCCGTACGCCGTCCAGGCGCGGGTCGAGTAGATCGACTCGCCGAAGCGCTTCAGGTGGTCCCCGATGCCGAGCAGGATGTCCTTCTGCGCCTGGGGGATGGTGCCGTCCGCCATCGGCGCGATGTTCAGCAGCACGTTGCCGTTCTTACTGACCCGGTCGATGAACGAGTGCAGCATCTGCTGGATGCTGTAGTAGCCGATGCCCTGGGTGTAGCACCAGCTGCTGTTGGAGATGCTGTCGTCGGTGAGCCAGTACGGGGTGGTGAGGTCGGCCGGGCCGCCGCGCTCGTAGTCGAAGACCTCGCCCTTGCCGTTCATGCCGTCCTTGTAGGTGGCGACGACCTCACGGCCCCAGGCATTGGCCTGGTTGTAGTAGTACGCCAGGAAGTTCAGGCGCTGTTGCTCGTCGACGGCGTCCAGGTTGAAGTCCTGCCACAGGATGTCGGGCTGGGCGCGGTCGACGACCTCCTTGAGCTTGTCGAACCAGAGCTGGTTCGCCGCGGTGGGCTCCAGCTGTCCGTAGAGTTTCTTGAGGCTCGGGTCCGTCTGGGCGGGGGCGTGTTCGTAGAAGCCGGTGAAGTTGTACGCGTGGTGCATGGCCACCAGCAGCTTCAGGCCCTTCGCGCGGATGGCCGTGGAGAAGAGCTTCAGCAGGTCAAGGCCTGGGCCCTTCTTGGCCGAGTTCCACTCGTTGACCTGGCTGTCCCACATGGAGAAGCCGTCATGGTGCTCGGCGACCGGGCCGGCGAACCTGGCGCCTGCGTCGACAAAGAGCTGCACCCACTCGTCGGGGTCGAACTTCCCGCCGGCCGACTTCAGCTTCGGCGCGAACTGCACGAAGTTGCCCGCCAGGTCCTGAGCGCCGTTGATGAAGTTGTGGTACGGCCATGCCGAGGGCTGGCCGTAGGTCGCGATGTGGTGCTGGTTGGCGTTGTTGCCTGCCTCGTACATGTTCCGCGGGTACCACTCGTTGCCGTAGGCGGGGACGCTGAAGACGCCCCAGTGGAAGTAGACGCCGAACTTGGCGTCCTGGAACCACTCCGGGGCCGGCGGGTGCTGGTCGACGGAGTTCCAGTCCGGCGTGTAGGTGCTGGGCGCCGCCTGGGCTAGGCCGGCGCCGAACCCACCTCCGGCAACGGCCGCCGCGGCGACGCAGGTGGCACTGGCCAGGAAGTGGCGTCTGTTGAACGAACTCGGCATGGAGACATCCCTGGTGCAGAAGGGGACAGGGGAGCGCGGGAGGACACGAGTCGGCGTGGCTGCTGTGCATGGGGCGCCGCTTGTTACGCATGAAGGTCCGCCATGTCTCCATGGGATGTCAACTGGTGCGCAGGGATGAAAAGCGTCGCTGGTTCAGGGAATTCATAAGGCTTTTAACCTATTTGTGACGGTTTTTGGCTAGCCAAACATGGCATGTCTGTCGAGTCCTCCTGGCTGATTACGCCTGTCCGGTGGCGATGATTGATGGGATGGATCTTGCCCGTGCCTGCCCTCGCTGGATGAAGCGAGCTGGTATTTCGTTGCGAGGTCCGGCAAAGGACTGGACAGTGCACTCGGATCGGGCCTATAAACATCCCATCTCTGCTGTGCGGCGATACGCAGATGTCGTCGAGGCGAAACATCTCCCTGTACGGGACCGGCGCGAGGAAGCACCGATGAGACTCAGAACCGCCCTCTGTTCCGTCGTCTCCACCCTGTCCGCTCTGGCGCTGGTCAGCGCGTGCGGTAGCGGCTCCACCACCGCGGGGTCATCGAGTGGCGCGCCGCTGGTCGGCGTCGACTACCCGCGCTCCGACACCGACTTCTGGAACTCCTACATCAAGTACACGCCCCAGTACGCCAAAGAGCTGGGCCTGGACCTGAAGACCACCAACTCGCAGAACGACGTCGCCAAGCTCACCGCCAACGCGCAGACTTTCATCAGCCAGGGCGTCAAGGGCCTCGCGATGGCCCCGCAGGACACCGCCGCCATCGCCCCGACCCTGGCGCAGCTGGAGGCGAAGAAGATCCCGGTCGTCACCGTCGACACCCGCCCTGACACGGGCAAGGTGTTCATGGTCGTACGCGCCGACAATCGCGCCTACGGTGAGAAGGCCTGCCAGTACCTCGGGACCAAGCTCGGCGGCAAGGGCAAGGTCGTCATGCTGCAGGGCGGCCTGGACTCCATCAACGGCCGTGACCGCACCGAGGCGTTCAGCGACTGCATGAAGAAGAACTATCCGGACATCAAGGTGTACGGCGAGGCCACCAACTGGGACGGCGCCGTCGCCGCGCAGAAGCTCCAGACGCGGCTGACCCAGCACCCGGACATCAAGGGCGTCTACATGCAGTCCAGCTTCGCCCTGTCCGGCACGCTGCAAGTCCTGAAGCAGAAGGGTCTGTTGGTGGACCCGAAGGACAAGAAGCACGTCTTCGTCGTGTCCAACGACGGCATCCCCGAGGAGCTGAAGTCCATCGCCGAGGGCAAGATCGACGCCACGGTGTCCCAGCCGGCCGACCTCTACGCCAAGTACGCCCTGTACTACCTGAAGGCCGCGATCGACGGGAAGACGTTCAAGCCCGGCAAGACGGACCATGACAGCACGATCATCCAGGTCCGCGACGGCCTGCTCGAGGACCAGCTCTCCGCCCCGCTCGTCACCGCCGACGGCGGCACCTACGGCGGCGTGCCCAGCGTCAAGAGCGACGACAAGTCGCTGTGGGGCAACAACCTCGGCTGACAGCCCTCGCCCCGGAACCCAACGGCTATCCAGCACAAGGCGGTTGAGATGAGCGACGGGGAGCGAACAGTCACCCCCGCGCCCGCCCCGGCGGACGACGGACGGGTCCACTCGGGCCTGCCCGTCGTCGAGGCGGCGGGCATAGTCAAACGATTCGGTCCGACGGTGGCCCTGAACGGCGCCCGGATCACCATCAGGCCCGGTGAGACCCACGCGCTCGTCGGCCGCAACGGCGCCGGCAAGTCGACCCTGGTGTCGGTCCTCACCGGCCTCCAGGCCGCCGACGAGGGAACGGTGACCTTCGACGGCAGCCCCGCACCACGACTCGCCGACCGCGACGCCTGGCGAGAGCGTGTGGCCTGCGTCTACCAGAAGTCGACGATCATCCCCACGCTGACCGTGGCCGAGAACCTCTTCCTGAACCGGCACGACCGCGGCCGCGGCCGGCTGATCAGCTGGCAGGGTGTGCGCCGGCGGGCACAGGAGTTGCTGTCGACGTGGTCGGTGGACGTGGATCCGCAGAGCCCGGCCGGTGATCTGAGCGTGGAGCAGCGGCAGTTCGTGGAGATCGCCCGGGCGCTGTCCTTCGGCGCCCGGTTCATCATCCTCGACGAGCCGACCGCCCAGCTCGACGGGGCGGCCATCAACCGCCTCTTCGACCGGATCCGCGACCTGCAGCGCCAGGGCGTGACCTTCCTGTTCATCAGCCACCACCTCCAGGAGGTCTACGAGATCTGCGACATGGTGACGGTGTTCCGGGATGCCCGGCACATCGTGACCGCCCCGGTCGCGGAACTGCCCCGCACCGAACTGGTCGCGGCGATGACCGGCGAGGCGGCGGCCGACCGGCTGCAGGAGCGGCCGAGTTCCCTCGACACCACCGTCATGCCCGTGCTCTCCGTGCGCGCGCTGGACAGTGGCGCCACCTACGGCGATGTCAGCTTCCAGGTGGGTGCCGGGGAGATCGTCGGCCTCGCGGGGGCCGCCGGCAGTGGGCGGACCGAGGTCGCCGAGACCGTCGTAGGACTACGGGCGGCAACGGCGGGCGACGTGGAGATCGCCGGCAACCGGCCCCGTCCCGGCAGCGTGCCCGCCGCGCTCGCCGCCGGCGCTGGATTCGTCCCCCAGGACCGGCACCACCAGGGCTTCGTCCCCGACATGTCGATCGCGGACAACGCCACCCTGTCGGTGCCGGGGCGGCTGGGCCCGAGCGGGTTCCTGAGCCGCAGCCGACGGGACCGGCTCGCCGAGGACATGATCGAGAACCTGGCGATCAAGACTCCCGGTCCCGACCTGCCCGTCTCCGCCCTGTCGGGAGGCAACCAGCAGAAGGTCGTCATGGCCCGTGCCCTCGCCGACGACCCGAGGCTGCTGGTCCTGATCAACCCGACCGCGGGCGTGGACGTGCGCTCCAAGGAGTTCCTCCTCGGCAAGGTCGAGGAAATCGCGCAGACCGGCACCGGAGTGCTCATCGCCTCCGACGAACTCGACGACCTGCGCATGTGCGACCGGGTCCTGGTGATGTTCCAGGGCCGTGTGACATCGGAGATCGCCCGCGGCTGGCACGACCACGACCTCGTGGCCGCGATGGAAGGAGTGGACCTCGATGCCTGAAACCGCCCTCGCGGACACACCCGCCCTCAAGACGGAAGAGGCCGGCCCCAGGCGGACCGCTCTGCTCGGCGGCCGGATACCCCTGGCCCGGCTGCGCGACCTCGCGCTCGTCCCGGCCATCGTGGTCATCGCCGTCGTCGGACAGGTCGTCAACCCGGTCTTCCTGCAGGCGGACAACCTCATCAACGTCCTGCAGACCATGGCCGAGATAGCCTTGCTGGTCCTTGCCCAGACGATGGTCCTGATCGTCAAGAAGATGGACCTGTCGCTGGAGTCCACCATGGGCCTCGCGCCCGGCGTCGCGGCCTGGCTGGTGGTGCCGGTCGGCGCGGGCCACGGACTCGGACTGCTTCCCGGCGCGTGGGCCATCCCCGTCACCCTCATCGTGGGCGCGCTCGTCGGCGTGATCAACGCCCTGCTGATCATCCGGTTCGGGCTCAACGGCTTCATCGTCACCCTCGGCATGCTCATCGTGCTGCGCGGCGTCCTCACCGGCATCTCCGGCGGTCAGACGTTCTTCCAGCTGCCGCCGTCGATGCTCTACCTCGGCACCGCCGAGTGGCTCGGGATGCCCGCGTCGATCTGGATCTGCCTGGTGCTGTTCGCCGTCGCGATCGTGGTGCTCGGCTGGACCAGCTTCGGCCGCTCGCTGTACGCCATCGGCGGCAACGTCGACGCGGCGAAGGCGGCCGGTATCCGCACCGACCGGGTGCTGTGGATCGTCATCGTCCTCGGCAGCGTGCTCGCCGCGCTCGCCGGCCTGATGCTCTCCGGGCGCCTGGCCTCGGTCGCCTCGGCGCAGGGAAACGGCTACATCTTCACCGTCTTCGCCGCCGCCGTCATCGGCGGCATCAGCCTCAACGGCGGCAAGGGCACCATGTTCGGCGCGTTCTGCGGCATCCTGCTGCTGTTCATGATCCAGAACGTGCTCACGCTCGGCGGCGTCCCTGCCCAGTGGATCGGCGCCCTCAACGGCCTGATCATCCTGGTCGCGCTCGCCATCTCCCGCATCACCGGCGGCAAGGTCCAGGAGTGACCCGGGCGGCCGTCGCCGGCCGCCCGACCTCCGCCGCGTTCACGTCTCGTCGCAAGGGGCCGATCCCTCCTTGCCCCTCACAGGAGTTGCCGCCATGTCCTCCACCGTGCCCTCATCCGCCCGCATCACCGCCCTGGACGTCCTGGACGTGCGGTTCCCCACCTCCGAACACCTCGACGGCTCGGACGCCATGAACCCCGAACCCGACTACTCCGCCGCCTACGTCGTCCTGCGCACCGACGCAGGCGACGGACTGGAAGGCCATGCTCTCGCCTTCACCACCGGCCGTGGCAACGACGTGCAGGCCGCCGCCATCGCGGCCCTGGCTCCGCACGTGGTCGGCCTGTCCGTCGAGGAGATCTGCGCCGACCTGGGCGCGTTCTCCCGCTCCCTCGTGCACGATCCCCAACTGCGCTGGCTGGGACCGGAGAAGGGCGCCATCCACATGGCCACCGGCGCCGTCGTCAACGCCGCCTGGGACCTGGCGGCCAAGCGGGCCGGGAAGCCCGTGTGGCGCTTCCTCGGGGAGATGCCGCCCGAGGAGCTGGTCGCGCAGATCGACTTCCGCTGGCTCTCCGACGCCCTCACCCCCGAGGAGGCCCTGGAGATCCTGCGCCGCGCCGAGCCCGGCCGCGAGCACCGCACAGGGCGCCTGCTCGACCAGGGCTACCCCGCCTACACCACCACCCCCGGCTGGCTCGGCTACTCCGACGAGAAGCTGGCCCGCCTCGCCCGCGAGGCCGTCGCCGACGGCTTCACCCAGATCAAGCTGAAGGTCGGCGCGGACCTGGAGGACGACGTACGGCGCATGCGGACCGCCCGCGCGACGGTCGGCGACGGCATCCGCATCGCCGTGGACGCCAACCAGAGATGGGACATCCAGGAGGCGATCGACTGGATGAGCACCCTGGCCCCTTACCAGCCGTACTGGATCGAGGAACCCACGTCCCCCGACGACATCCTCGGTCACGCCGCCGTCCGCGAAGCGGTGGGTCCCATCAAGGTCGCCACCGGCGAACACATCGCCAACCGGGTCGTCTTCAAGCAGCTCCTCCAGGCCGGCGCGGTCGACATCGTGCAGATCGACTCCGCCCGGGTCGGCGGCGTCAATGAGAACATCGCGATCCTGCTGCTCGCCGCGAAGTTCAAAGTGCCGGTCTGCCCGCACGCAGGCGGGGTCGGCCTGTGCGAGATGGTCCAGCACCTGTCGATGTTCGACTACGTCGCGGTCTCCGGCACGACCGAGGACCGTGTCATCGAGTACGTCGACCACCTGCACGAGCACTTCGTCGACCCGGTGCGCATCGTCGACGGCCACTATCGGGCACCGACGTTGCCCGGGCTGAGCGCGCAGATGCACCCGGACTCGCTCAAGGAGTACGCCTACCCCGACGGCCCCGTCTGGAACGTTCGTGTCTGATGTCCAGAGCCTCGTCGACGCCCACCACCATGTGTGGGACCTGGACGTCCGGCCGCAGCCCTGGCTGGACGAACCGGGCCACGGGCCGATCCGCCGCAGCTTCAGCTCGCACGCCCTGCGATCGGCCGCGAACCGGCCGATCGCCGGTCGCCGACTGACGCGCACCGTCGTCGTCCAGTGCACCGCCTCCGTACCCGAGACCCGCGACCTCCTCGCCCTGGCCGGCAGCGACCCGCTGATCGGCGCCGTCGTCGGCTGGGCGGACCTGACGTCCCCCGCGATCGGGGACGTACTCGATGACCTGCGGACCGGGCCCGCAGGCCGCTACCTACGAGCCGTACGCCACGTCGTGCAGGGCGAGTCGGACCGGCACTGGCTCCAACGGCCCGACGTCGAGCGCGGGTTGCGGGCGGTCGGGCAGCGCGGGCTCGGATACGACGTGCTGATCCACAGCCACCAGCTCCCACAGGCGATCCGCCTCGCGGAACGCTTCCCCGAGCTGCCGCTCGTCCTGGACCACGCAGGCAAGCCCCCCATCGCGCGGCGGGAACTGACCGACTGGGCACAGCAGTTGCGGACGCTGGCCCGGCATTCCCAAGTCCGCTGCAAGGTTTCGGGTCTCGTCACCGAGGCCGACCACGAGAAGTGGACGGTCGACGACATCCGCCCGGTATGGGACGTCCTGCTCTCCACCTTCGGTCCCGACCGGCTGATGTACGGCTCCGACTGGCCGGTCTGCGTCCTCGCCGGCGGCTGGAACCGCTGGGCGGCAGCCGTCGCTGAACTCCTGGACGGCTGCTCCGGCTCCGAGATCCACGCGGTGCTCGCCGGCACCGCGACCACCTTCTACCGCCTGACCCCCGCCCCCACGAAGGAGGGGACAGCATGCTCCTGACAGAACTGCTCCACCCCGGCATTCTCGAATCCCTGGCCGGAGCCGGCCACGGCGCCCGAGTCCTGCTCGCCGACGGTCACTATCCCGCGAGCACCGCCACCGGCGAGCGCGCCAGGACCGTTCACCTCAACCTGACCCCTGGCCTACTGGACGTCACCACCGTGCTCGACGTCCTGCTGCGCGCCCTGCCACTCGAGGCAGCCCATGTGATGGTTCCGCCCGAGGGAGAACCAGAACCGCCCGCCATCGCTGAGTACCGCTCGATGCTGGCGCCCGTCCCGGTCGACACGCTCGGCCGCTTCGAGTTCTACGACGCCGCCCGCTCGCCCGACCTGGCGCTGGCGATCGTCACCGCCGACACCCGTACCTACGCCAACCTGCTGCTGACCATCGGCGTCCGCGCTGAAGGGACCCTGACGACACGATGACACTGGCCGTCCGTTACACAGCTGCCCGCACCCTGGACACGGCTCCCGCCGCGCCCTCCGCTCCCGGTCCCGGCGAGGTGGAGCTCGCCCCCGCCTTTGTCGGTATCTGCGGCACCGACCTGCACATCTTCCACGGCGACATGGACGCCCGGGTCGCCGCACCCGCCGTCCTGGGGCACGAGATGTCCGGTCGCGTCGTACGCGTCGGCCCCGAGGTGGAGGGCTGGCAGCCCGGCGACGCGGTCACCGTGATGCCGCTGCGCTGGGACGACACCTGCCCGGCCTGTCAGGTCGGCCATCAACACATCTGCCAGCACCTCGACTTCATCGGCATCGACTCTCCGGGTGCGATGCAGCAGCGCTGGACCGTGCCCGCCTCGACACTCGTCCGGCTGCCCGCCTCGCTTCCCCTGGACCGGGCTGCGCTCGTCGAGCCGACGGCGGTCGCGGTGCACGACGTGGGCCGGGCCGAGGTCGCCGAGGGCGAGAAGGTGGTCGTGGTCGGCGGCGGCCCGGTCGGCATCCTCATCGCGCTGGTCGCACGAGCCGCGGGCGCCGAGGTCCGGGTGGTGGAGCTGCGCGCCCACCGTCGGCTGCTCGCCGAGGAGTTGGGACTGACGGCGTGGAACCCGGCCGACGTCGACGTGCCGGCGCTGGTCACGCAGTGGACCGCGGACGCGGGTGCGGACGTCGCCTTCGAGGTGTCCGGCGCCGCGGGCGGCGTGAACACGGCGCTCGACGTGCTGGGTGTGCGCGGCCGTCTGTGCCTCGTCGCCATCCACCCCCACCCGCGCGAGGTCAACCTCCATCGCTTCTTCTGGCGCGAACTCACCCTGGTCGGTGCCCGGTTGTACGACCGCGGCGACTTCGAGCGCGCCGTGGCCCTGGTCGCGGACGGCACGATCCCGGCCGACCGGCTGATCAGCAAGGTCGTGCCGCTCACGCAGGCGCCGGCCGCCTTCGAGGCCTTGGAGGGCGGCGGCGACGTGATGAAGATCCTCGTGGACTGCACCGACGACGCCCAGGGAGCCACCGTATGAGCGCCTTCGATCTCACCGGCAAGCTGGCCGTCGTCACCGGTGCCCGCCGCGGTATCGGCCGGGCCATGGCACGCGCGCTCGCCGGGTCCGGCGCGGACGTCATCGGAGTCAGTGCGTCGTTGGAGGAGTCCGGCAGCGAGGTGGAGAAGGACGTTCTCGCCGTCGGCCGCACGTTCGAGGCGATCCGGACCGACTTCGCCGATGCCGAGGCCGTACGGGCTCTGGGCGCCGAGCTCGCCGGGCGCGAGCGGCCGGTGGACATCCTGGTCAACAACGCGGGCACGATCCGCCGTGCTCCGGCCGCAGAACACAGCGACGCAGACTGGGAGTTGGTGCTCCAGGTAAACCTCAACGCGCAGTTCGCGCTGACCCGTGCGGTGGGCGCGTCGATGGTGGCCCGCGGCCAGGGGAAGGTCATTTTCACGGCGTCACTGCTCAGCTTCCAGGGAGGCATCACCGTCCCGGGCTACACGGCCGCCAAGCATGGCATCGCCGGGCTGACCAAAGCGCTGGCCAACGAGTGGGCCTCACGTGGGGTGAACGTCAACGCCATCGCCCCCGGCTACATCGCCACCGACAACACCCAGGCACTGCAGGACGACCCCGTACGCAGCAAGGCGATCCTGGACCGCATACCGGCCGGACGCTGGGGTGATGCCGACGACCTGGCGGGCGCCACGGTGTTCCTGGCCTCGGACGCCGCCGCCTACGTCCACGGCGTCGTCCTGCCTGTCGACGGCGGATGGCTCGGCCGATGAACGCCACCGACCTGGCCTCCGTACTGGCCGGAGCCCGCGTGCTGCCGGTACTGACGGTTCGGCGCGTCTCGACCGCCGCCCCGCTGGCCGACGCGCTGGCGGCGGGTGGTGCCCGGTGCGCCGAGGTCACCTTCCGCACACCGGAGGCCGAGCAGGTGCTCAAGGAGATGGCCGCCCACGGGGGCCTGGCCGTCGGCGCCGGCACGGTCCTCACCCCCGAACAGGCAGAGCGGGCCGTGGCGGCCGGGGCTCGCTTCGTGGTCTCGCCCGGCTTCGACGAGGAGGTCGTCGCGAAGTGCCGCGAGCTGGGGGTGTCCGTGGTGCCCGGCATCGCCACCGCCACCGAGCTGATGCGCGCCCTGAAGGCAGGCCTCGACACCGTCAAGTTCTTCCCCGCCGAGCCGCTCGGCGGCCTGCGGATGCCGCGTGCGCTAGCGGCTCCCTTCCCCGGGGTGCGTTTCGTGCCGACCGGTGGGATCGACGCCTCCCACCTGGCCGCCTACCTCGCCCACCCGGCGGTCCTCGCCGTCGGCGGCAGCTGGATGGCCACCGCCGACCACCTGGAGCGCGGCGACTACGACGAGATCCGCCGACTGACCGCCGATGCGGTGGAGAGGAGCATGACGTGACCGACGTGGTGGCCCTCGGTGAGGTGATGCTCCGCTTCGACCCGGGCGAGGGACGCATCCGCACCACCCGTACCTTCCAGGTCTGGGAGGGCGGCGGCGAGTACAACGTCGTCCGCGGCCTGCGCCGCTGCTTCGGTCTGCGCACAGCCGTCGTGACCGCGCTCGCCGACAACGCGGTGGGCCGGCTCGTGGAGGACCTGATCCTCCAGGGAGGTGTCGACACCTCGCTGATCCGCTGGGTGCCCGACGACGGCATCGGCCGCGCCGCCCGCAACGGCCTGAACTTCGTCGAGCGCGGTTACGGCATCCGCGGCGCGCTGGGCGTCAGCGACCGCGCGCACACCGCCGTGTCCCAGCTGCGCAAGGGGGACGTCGACTGGGACGGCGTGTTCTCGGCCGGGGTGCGCTGGTTCCACACCGGCGGCATCTTCGCCGGCCTGTCCGACACCACGGTCGATGTCGCTGACGAAGCGATGGCCGCCGCCCGCCGCCACGGCGTCACCGTCTCCTACGACCCCAACTACCGCCCCAGCCTGTGGGTCGGCCGGGGCGGCGCCGAGGCGGCCCGCGAGGTCGACCTGCGGCTCGCCCGGCAGGCCGACGTGGTGGTGGGCGCCCTGGGCCTGGCCGGGATGTTCCCGGGCGACGTGCGGGTCAGTGCCGACGAGGTGCCCGACGCGCTCGCGTCCGTCGCTGTCCTGCTGCCCGACGCGAAGGTCCTGGCGACGACTCTGCGCGAGGTGCCCTCGGCCGGGGTCAACGACTGGTCCTCAGCCGCATGGTCCGCCGAAACGGGGTTCGTCACGGGCCCCCGCATGCCCGGCCTGCACGTCCTGGACCGCATCGGCTCCGGCGACGGGTTCGCCGTCGGCCTGGTCCACGGACTGCTCAGCGACGCCGGTCTGGAGCAGGCCCTGGCCTACGGAACCGCCCACGGCGCGCTCACCATGACCACGCCCGGAGACGTCTCCATGGCCTCGCTCGCCGAGGTCGAGGCACTCATCGCGGGCGGCTCGGCCCACGTCAGACGCTGACCGGCGCCCCCACCGCCCGTAGCCCAGGAGCACGACTTGCAGCAGCGGAAGATCCAGAACACGTCCGTCGCACTCACGGAGCTCGGCTTCGGGGCGTCCGTGATCGGCAACCTCTACCGCGTCACGCCGGTGGAGGACGCGACAGCCGCCGTCGATGCGGCCTGGGAGGCCGGCCTGCGGTATTTCGACACCGCACCGCACTACGGCCTCGGTCTCTCGGAGCGCCGTCTGGGTGCTGCCCTGCGAGGGCGCCCGCGTGACGAGTACGTCATCTCCTCCAAGGTGGGCAGGCTGCTGGTGCCCAACGAGGAACCGCGTGGAGTCGACACCTGGGGCTTCGTCGTACGGGACGACCTGCGCCGGCAGTGGGACTTCAGCCGCGACGGCGTGCTCCGTTCCATCGAGGACAGCCTGGAGCGCACCGGCCTGGACCGGCTGGACATCGTCTATCTGCACGATCCGGACGACCACTGGCGGCAGGCGGCCGAGGAGGCCATGCCCACGCTCGCGGAGTTGCGCGACCAGGGCGTGATCGGCGCGATCGGCGCCGGTATGAACCAGTCGGCCATGCTCGCCCGTTTCCTGCGCGAGACCGCCGCCGACGTGGTGATGCTGGCCGGGCGTTACACGCTCCTGGACCAGTCGGCGCTGGACGACGTCCTGCCCGCCGCGCGGGAACTCAGCAAGAGCGTGGTGGCGGTGGGTGTCTTCAACTCGGGACTGCTTTCCCTCGACCGGCCCGCCGAGGGCATGAAGTACGACTACCGGGACGCCCCGCCGGAACTGGTCGCCCGTGCCCGGGCGATCGCCGAGGTCTGCGCGGCGCACGGGACCACCTTGCCAGCCGCCGCGGTCGCCTTCCCGCGGACGCATCCCAGTATCATCAACGTCACCCTCGGCATGCGGACCCCGGAACAGGTCGTACGGAACGTGAAATTCCAAGATCAGCGCATACCTGACGGTCTCTGGCAAGATCTCCGCGCTCAGGGGCTGATCAGGTCGGACGTGCCCGCGGGGCACGGTGGGGGGAGGGAATCGCAGTGTCTCTGACGGACAAGGCCATCGAGCAGATCCGTGAGCTGATCCGGACCGGCGCCCTGCCGCCGGGCTCGAAGTTGCCGCCGGAGCCGGACCTGGCGGCCCAGCTGGGCCTGTCGCGCAATCTCGCCCGGGAAGCGGTCAAGGCACTGGCCGTCGCGCGGGTCCTGGAAGTCCGGCGAGGCGACGGCACATATGTGACCAGCCTCCAGCCGAGCCTGCTGTTGGAGGGGCTCGGCGGTGCCGTGGAGCTGTTGCAGGGCGACTCGGTCGCCCTGCAGGACCTCATGGAGGTACGGCGGCTCCTCGAACCGGTCGCCACGGCGCTTGCCGCCACCCGGATCTCCGATGAACAGCTGGCCGAGGTGAAGCGGCACCTGGACGCCATGCGCGAGGCCCGCGACGACGTGGAACGGCTCAACGCCCACGACGCCGCCTTCCATCGCGCCGTCGTTTCGGCCACGGGCAACGAAAGCCTCCTCACCCTCCTCGAAGGGATCTCCGGCCGCACCCTGCGCGCCCGCATCTGGCGCGGTCTGGTCGACGACAAGGCCGCGGGCCGCACCCTCGCAGAGCACGAGGCGATCTTCAACGCCCTGTCCACTCGCGACGCCGCCCTCAGCCAGGCCGCCGCGCTACTGCACGTGAGCAACACCGAGCAGTGGCTGAGGGAACACCTGCGCTCGGGCGATCCCCTGCCCTTCGGGACGACAGTGCAGAAGTGACGGGCGGGTGCCGCCCGTGCGGAAGGAGTCGGCGCACACGCGGGGCCTGAGCCGGGCTCGGGCCCCGGGCGCGGGGTTCATCCGGCGGTCAGAGTGGTCCACTTCTGGTTGGAGCCGCCGTTGCAGTCCCACAGCTGGAGTTGCGTGCCGTCGGCCGTGGAGAATCCCGGAACGTCGAGGCAGCGGCCGGAGGTGGGGTTGCGGTAGCCGCCGTTATAGGGCTGCCAGACCTGGTTGGCGCCGCCGTGGCAGGACCAGAGCTGCACCTTGGTGCCGTTGGCGGTGGCCCCACCGGCCGCGTCCAGGCACTTGCCCATGGAGCGCAGGGTGCCGTCGGTGTAGGCGGACCAGTACTGGTTGGCACTGTCGCCGCAGCTCCACGTCTGGACGGCGGTCCCGTCGGTGGTGCCGGCGCCGTTGACGTCCATGCATTTGCCGGCGATGCCGGACTGGACGTGTGCGGGGGCGGGAGCGGGGTTCCTCAGCCACCCTGCGCTGTCCGCGGCCTGGACGCCGCGGTGGAAGGCGTCGGCCATCTTCTGGTAGCCGGCGTCGTTGGGATGCAGGGGGTCGGCCAGGTCGGCCGTGGTCAAGCTGCTCATGTCGACGAATGCGACGCGTTTGCCCGCGGCCTGTGCGTCGCTGACGATTTGGCGGACGGCCTGGTTGTACGTGCCCCGGTGCTGCTCCTCCGAGGGGCTGGTGGACACGACCAGGGAGGCGACGAGGACGGTGGCGTCGGGGACGTCGGCGGTGATCTGGTTGACCAGCGACCTCAGCCGGGTGATGGCGGTGTTGGCCTCGGAGGCCCCTTGAAGGTCGTTGGTACCGATGTGCAGTGTCACGACGTTGGGCCGGTAGCGGGTCAGCGAGGCGTCGGCGAGGGCGGCGATCTGGTCGATACGGTATCCGGAGTGGCCTTCGTTGTCGGGGTCGGACATCGACCCGCCCCGCACCGTGCCGACGAAGTCCAGCGGATGGCCGTCCGCCGCAAGCTGGTTCCACAGCGGGGCCCGGTAGCCGTTGCCCGTACTGCTTCCCACACCCCAGGTTATGGAGTCACCCAACGGCATGACCCGCAAAGGGGTGTTGGGGGCGGCGGAGGCAGGGGCCTCACCCGCCGCTGTCACCCCGAGCGTGGCAGCGACAAGCGTGAACAGGGGCAGGATCCAGGACTTTCTCATGCAGGCGTCCTCTTTCTGCGAGTGGTGGCTGAATCAGCGGGCCTGATCGCCGTTCGTGTCAGCAGCTCGGCCGCAGCGCCTTCCTTCGGCTTGGCGGCCGCCTCACGTACTGGCAGAACGGGGTGGGGTGGGGGCACGCAGCGAGCGGGTCGGCTCGAACCCCTCTCGCAAGCGCATCCGTATAGATACCACGATCACGGCTGGAACATCCCATGAATGGCGGAAATCGGGGATCGTTGGCACAAGGCGGGTCCTGCGCACCTTCGGGCTGAGGGCGCTGCTGGGGCGGGCTTGCTCGCCGCTCCGTCCCGCGCTGATAGACCTGTGAACATCCCATGTCTGCACATTGCCGGTGTTAGGTGAGCACGAACCAGATCAAGGCGGTCGGCAGCACCAGTGCCTGTCTGCGGCATGTCCCGGTCGGAAGCCGTGCGTGCGTCGAGGGGCCGTACGGGGCTTTCACCTCGTTGCATCGAACGCGGCCCGGCGCACTGCTGATCGCCGGAGGGGTGGGGATCACGCCGGTTCGCGCCCTGCTGGAGGAGGAACCGGCCGGCGACGACGTCGTGCTCTACCGGGTGCGCAGCGAGAACGACGCCGTGCCGGCGTCAGTGCGGTGGCTGTGAGGAGACGCAGCAGTCGTCTGTGTACGAGGACCAGGGGGCTTCCGGGGAGACAAGGTGGAAGCCGCTTGTGATCGTGCCTGATAGGCACGATCACAAGCTTCTGGTCGTGTGCCCGCGGGTCAGCGCTGCAGGGTGAGCAGGCCCGGCCGGTACGGCAGTTGCACGTAGGGGGTGCCCGACGGTGTGTCGGGGGACAGGCCCTGGTACAGGAACTGCAGGTTGCAGGGGTCGATGGTCATGGTCTGGTCGGGGTTGTTGCGGACCAGGTCACCGTGGCTGATGTCGTTGGTCCAGGTGGCACCGCTGTTGGCCTTGCCCGCGAAGGGGTTGGACTCGGTGGCGGCCTGCGGGGTCCACGGACCGTTCAGACTGGAGGCCGTGAACGAGCGGAAGAAGCGGTGCTCATTCGCACCCCTAGCCTCAACGATCATGAGGTATTGATTCTGGCCCTGGACCTTGTAGACCTCCGGCGCCTCGAACAGGTTCTTCACCGTGTCGCTCATGATCGTCGTGTACGACGAGCCGAAGCTGGCCGGGAAGTTCCCGATCGGCATGGTCGACTTGTAGATCTTGCCGTTGTCACCGGCGAAGAACATGTGCATGGACTGGTCGTCGGCGATCAGGGTCGGGTCGATCGCGCTGCCGTCGGGGAGGCTGCCGGTGAACAGCGGCTGTGGCGAGGACCAGCCGTTGGGATCGGTGGGGTCGCTCGACGTGCGGTAGACGAAGGGCCATTGGGTACCCCACCCATTTGAGGCCAGCACCCAGATGTTCTTGGGCGCGAAGTAGAACAGTTTGGGAGCCACCGCGCCCTGGCTCATCTGGGTCTGGCCAGCCGACGCCATGTCCGACCAGTTCGTGAAGGGACTGAACGCCATCGATTTCCACGACGATCCGTCAGAGGCGGTCGCGTAGACGAGGTGCTTGCCGTTGTACGTCACGGTGGTGAAGTCCTTCAGCGAGGCCCACCCGTTCGCCGGCTGCGCCAGGGGACCGGTCGAGGACCACCGGTACGTCGACGGAAGAGAACACGTGTCGCCCGGCGGTGCGGACAGGCCGGTCCACTTCTGGTTGCTGCCGCCGTTGCAGTTCCACAGCTGCACCGCCGTGCCGTTGGCCGTGGCGCCGCCGCTGACATCCAGGCACAGCCCGGACTCCACGGCGACGATCGTGCCGTCGGCGTTCACTCGCCACTGCTGGTTGGTACCGCCGTTACAGGACCAGATCACCGGCCGGGTACCGGCCGTGGTGGCGTGGCCCGGTACATCCAGGCACTTGTTGCCGTACACGGTCAGCTGGTTGTTGTCCGTCAACGTCCACTGCTGGTTGGTCCCGCCATGGCAGTCCCAGATCTGCAGGTTCGTGCCGTCGGCCTGGTTGGCGTTCGGCACATCGAGGCACCGGCCGGAACCGACGCCGCGCAAGGCGCCGGTGGTGGCCGCCTGAGCCGGGTTGGCGACGAGCGTCGCCGCCGAAGCGACCAGAGCCGCGAGCACCACGGTCAGATGCCTGCGGCTGAAACTACCTCTGCGCATGGGGCCTCATTTCTTGAGTAAGCGGTTCCCGTTGCCCCGATCAGGGGCTGGCTGGACTGGTGATGCGCTGTGACCCGTGAGGTTCGTCATGTCGAACGAAGGTCGAAGTGACGAGCAAGCGGGAGAGTGGAGAGCGACCACAATCTGCTTCCGGGGGGCCTCAGTTCCTCACGATGCGCCATCGGTTGCCGGCGTTGCCGTTGTCCGACTCCTGGACGGCGAACGCGCCGACGGCGGTGGAGCTGTTCGCGATGGCGAGCAACTTGCCGCTGTTCACGTTGCGGATCTTGTAGGTGCCGTCTCCCTGGTCGAGCAGCGTCCATCGGTGGTCGGCGGTGCCGTTGTCCGTCCACTGCAGAACGGTCGCGCCGTCTGTCGTGGCCATGTTCAGGACGCCGAGCACCTTGCCGCTGTGGGCGTTACGGAAGCGGACCGCGTTTCCGTCGGTGATCATTTGCCAGTTGTGGTCGGCGGTGCCGTTGTCCGTCCACTGCAGAGCGCGGCCACCGTCGGCCGTGGACATGTTCTGGATCCCCAGCAGGAGACCGCTTCCCGCGTTGGCGAGACGGACGGTATTGCCGGAGGTGTTCCAGTAGACGGTGTAGTTGTGGCCGTGCGCGTCGTGGAACGGGCCGAGGTTGACGGTGGAGCCGTTGGCGGTGGCGGTGAAGGCGAGTGACGTGCTGCTGGTCCGTTTGATCGAGGACGTGTTCAGCGACGGGAGGGAGCTGAGCGAGGTGTCGCCGTAGTTGCCGGACAGGACCACCGGGCCGTAGGTGATCGCGGAGACGTTCGGGTTGTCGTTGGCCGGTCGCATGACGATCCGCATGGGCAGGCGGACGGTGACTGTGTCGCCGGAGGTCCAGGACCGGGTCAGGGTGGCGTAGCTGCCGGGCGTGGTGGTGATGTTCAGCGCCGTGCCGTTGACGCTGATGGTGGCCCCGGTGGTCCAGCTCGGGATGCGGATGCGCATCGCCCAGGTTCCGCTGACGTTGCCGGTGACCTGCAGGGTCGTGGTGTCGCCGGCGGGGTATGCCGTGGTCTGGGTGACCGTGATTCCGCGCTCCGACCAGTTGAGCACCGAGGGCACGAACATGTTCACGATCAGCGTGTCGTCACTGCGGAAGTAGATGGAGTCCATCAGCCTGGTGTGCATCTCCAGGCCCGTGCCCTGGCAGCACCAGAAGGTGCCGTAGTCGGTGCTCCAGGTGCCACCGCCCCACGCCGGGCCCACACCTCGCCGGCCTCCCGGGTTGAGCGGGGTGAAGTAGGTGACGTGGCCGTGGTCGTCGGCGGGGTTCTGCTGGCCGATCATCTGGTTCAGCCACGCCCGCTCGTAGTAGTCGAACAGCGCGACTCGGTTCGGGTCCAGGGCGAACAGTTCCCGGGTGAGGGTCAGCATGTTGAAGGTGTTGCAGCTTTCGCACGTGTCCTTGTTCAGGTAGGTGGCGATGGCGTTCGGGGCGCGGAAATGCTCTGCCTGGCTGTTGCCGCCGATGGCATAGGTGTGCGAGTTGACGGTGATGTTCCAGGCGTTGGTGGCGATGTCCCGGTAGCGGGTGGTGCCGGTGGCCTTGTACTCGCGGGCGGCCCCGATCCACTTGGGTACCTGGGTGTTGGCGTGCAGTCCGCTGAGCTGGTCCTGGCCGGACGCCAGGGGGTCGAACACCGCGGCGTGGTCGAACCGCTGGGCGACGGTGAGCCACCGCGCGTCGCCTGTCTGCTGGTAGAGGTCGGTCAGCACGGTGTTCATGCCGCCGAACTCGGTTTGCAGCATGGCCTGCATCTGCTGACCGGTCAGCCTGCCGGTTCGCCAGTCGACCCATCCCGCCAGGGCGAGCAGCACGTCCCGGGCCTGTGTGCTGCCGATGTGGCGCCATACGTCCAGCAGGCCGGCGAGGGTCTTGTGGATGGTGTAGTACGGCACGTTGCCGTTGTTCAGGGTCCGCTGCTCGAGGGCGGTGAAGTCGGACTCGGGGTAGCCGGAGAGGTACCCGGGGTTGAAGCCGGCGGCGCTGTTGTTGGCCTGGCATTTGGCCAGCTCCGCGACCATGTAGGTGGCCTTGTCACGGCAGGTGGTGTCCCCGGTGAGGGCGTACAGCTGTGCCCATGCCGTGAGGAAGTGCCCTTGGACGTGGGTGCGGAAGGGGAACGTCGGCGCGTCCCAGCCGCCCGTGGCGGCCGCGCCGTTGGTCGACAGCCGATGGTTCGCGCGGAAGTTGTACACCAGCCGGTCGACGTCGACGAACCGCAGGTAGTTCCGCGTACGGTTCTGGTTGTCCAGCCACCGGCTCGCGGTGAGCCGGACCTGGCCGAGAGCGAACGGGTGCGCAGAGACCCCGATATCGGCCCTTGCGGGAGGGATGGCGGCGCGGGCGGGAGATGCGCCGATGAAGGATCCGGTGGCAGAAGCGGCGGCGGCCCCGACTACTTGCAGGAGGCGCCGTCTGCTGACGGAAGAGGACATCTTGCACCTTTCGTTGAGGAGAGAGAGCGACCGCGTGGTCGATGGTGTGTGGGTTCATATCTCCCGCGGTCGGCTGCAGCACGTCCCGGGCTTGTCTGCTGCCGAAGTGGCGCCATACGTCCCGCAGGGCGACGACATCGCGGCCTGGCTGCGCAAGGAGGCCCGGGGCGACAGGAATCTCGGTCCCTTCGAGTCTCGGCCCATCGGTCCTCTCCACTCATACATGGGATGGATTAACGGATATGAACGTTGCCTCTGTCTAGTCTTGCGACACGAAATGCTCGGCTGCTGCCGGATGTATGTCCGACCGGCGCCCTGACGTCGAGCCAGACATTGGATGTACGAGAGCGTCGTTGGCCGTCCTGTAGCCGCGTGCGGAGCGAGTGAAGGCCGAGCCGCCGCGGGTCGGTACGACGAGCAGAAACTGCCCGGGAAGTTCCCGATCGGCATGGTCGACTTGTAGATCTTGCCGTTGTCATCGGCGAAGAACAGGTGCATGTTCTGGTCGTCGGCGATCACGGTCGGGTCGATCGGGACGGACTCGGGGAGCCTGCCGGTGAACAGCGCCTGCGGTGCGGACCAGCCGTGGGGGTTGGTGGGGTCGCTGGACGTGCGGTAGGTGAAGGGCCAGGCGGTACCCCACTCATTGGAGACCAGCACCCAGATGTTCTTGGGTGCGAAGTAGAACAGTTTGGGTGCCACCGCGGCCCCGCTGTCCAGCAGCAGCGAACCGACCGGCATGTCCGTCGTGGAGGCCATGAGCTGCGGGCTCCCGGTGGTCAGCACCGACTGCGACCACGCGCCCCGCGAGATCATCACGCATGGCGAGGACGGGCTCCTGGTCCCGGACCATGGGCCGGGCGAGGACGCGCTCGCCGACGCGCTCTGCCGCCTGATCGAGAACGTTCGCGCCAAGTCCGCTGAACCTGCGGTCGGTTGGCTGCAGTCCCTGACGGGAACCGGCCCGCGGATCCGATGTCTGCCGCGGAGCCGAGCGTGGGATGCCGTCAGACACGCGAGCTGGTCATGTGGACCCCAACAGCCCTGTGGTGGCTTGTGGTTAAGGCCTTAATCACTCAACCTACCCAGCGATGGCAGCCGGGACCGCCGCCGGTTGAGGAGTGATCAGATGCCGGATGGCCCCGGTCGACGCCCTATGCGTCAAGTTGGGTCGAGTTCCGAATTCTTGCCGCGACCGGGGCTCTCTCAGGTGAGGACGCTGGCAGACTCCTCGCGACCTCGCGGATGCCGAGCGCGAGTGCGTCACATGGACAAGAGGGGAAGCGGTGGAGGCGACGATTTCACAGGTGCGGCAAAGCACCATACCTCCAGTCGTCGCGGCGCGGTGGGCGCTGTGGACGTTTGTCATCGCCAACTTGGTGATCGTCGAGGTTCTGTTCCTCACCGCCGGGACCAGCAAGAACGGGGTGCTCGCGGTCGCCAAGTTCTTCGGCCTGCACGCCGCCGTGCTGATGCTGTTCCAGTTGCTGCTGGTGGCCCGGCTGCCGTGGCTCGACCGTCGTATCGGCATGGACCGGCTGACGGTGTGGCACCGGTGGGTCGGTTTCACCCTGCTGTGGACCATCCTCACCCACGCCCTGCTGGTGGTGCTGGGCTATGCGAGGCTCGATGACGCGTCGATGACGAAGACGTTCTTCGCGCTGGCCGGAGTGCCGGCCTCCCTGCTCGGGATGCTGGCCGCGGCGATCGTCGTCGTTGTCGCCGCGGTCTCCGCCCGGTATGTGAGGCAGCGGCTGCGATACGAGACCTGGCACGGCCTGCACCTGCTGCTGTACCTGGCGTTGGGGCTGGCGTTCGTCCACCAGTTGCAGGAGACCACGACCTTCAGCTCTTCCGCGGCCGGGATGATCTACTGGTGGGCCCTGTGGCTGTTCGCCTTCGGTGCCCTGGTCGCGGGCCGGATCGTCATGCCTCTGTGGCGCAACGCCTATCACGGATTCCGGGTCGCGGAGGTGGTGGCGGAATCTGACGACGTGGTGTCGGTGCGCGTCACCGGCCGCCACCTCGACAAGCTGCCGGCCCGGGCGGGCCAGTTCTGCATCTGGCGGTTCCCCGGACGCAACCACTGGTGGCAGGCGAATCCGTTCTCGCTGTCGGCGGCACCCGACGGCCGCACCTTGCGCCTGACCGCCAAGGCGGTCGGCAGCACCAGCGCCGGCCTGCGGCAGGTCCCGGTCGGGAGCCGCGCGTTCGTCGAGGGGCCCTATGGGGCGTTCACCTCGTTGCATCGCACGAGGCCCGGCGCCCTGCTGATCGCCGGAGGCGTGGGGATCACCCCGGTTCGAGCCCTGCTGGAGGAGGAACCGGCCGGCGATGTCGTCGTGCTGTACCGGGTACGCAGTGAGAACGACGCCGTGCTGGTCGACGAGGTGCGAGCCCTGGTCGCGGCCCGCGGCGGGCGGCTGCACCTGCTCACCGGCCGCACGGGGGAGGGGAACCCGCCGTTCGAGCCGGACAGCCTGCGTGCCCTCGTTCCCGACATGGCCGAACGCGACGTGTATGTCTGCGGCCCACCCGCGATGACCTCGGCCGTGCTCGACGCTCTGCGCAGGCTGAAGGTCCCTCGCCGGCAAGTGCACGCCGAGCGGTTCGGCCTGGCCTGATCCCCGCCTGCGGCGGTATCCGGCTCGAGAGCGAGGGGAGCGGGGAGGGCGTGGCCGGGCGAGCCCAGGGCTTCGCCGCCATGCTGCTGGTCGCGCCCGCGTCCGCACGGATGACCGCCAGCCGGCAGCCTAGGCCGTCCCGGACACGACACGTCATGGCAGACAATCGACAGGGAGACGACGATGAGCGTTCTTGACGGGATCCTCGCCGGAGTCCGCGAAGACTTGGAAGAGCGTAAGCGTGCGACGCCGCCCGCGGAACTGCGCTCCCGGGCAGCGGACGCGGCACCCGCGATCGACCCGCTGCCCGCGTTCCGGGCGCCCGGGGTGTCCGTCATCGCCGAGGTGAAGCGAAGGAGTCCCAGCAAGGGTGCGCTGGCAGACATCCCCGACCCCGCGTCCCTCGCGGTCCAGTACGCGGCCGGCGGTGCCGCCGCGATCAGTGTGCTGACCGAGGGAAGGCGTTTCGGCGGCTCTCTCGCCGATCTGGACGCCGTACGCGCCCGGGTCGACGTGCCCGTCCTGCGCAAGGACTTCATCGTCGACCCCTATCAGCTGTGGGAAGCCCGCGCCCACGGCGCCGATCTTGCGCTTCTCATGGTCGTGTCGCTGGACGACGGCCAGCTCGCCGACCTGATGGGACTGTGCAAGGAGTTGGGTCTCACGCCGCTCGTGGAGGCGCACACGGCCGACGAGGTGCGGCGCGCCGCTGCCGCGGGAGCCGAGCTCCTCGGCATCAACGCGCGGGACCTGACAACGCTGGACGTGGACCGAGGTGTGTTCGCCGACCTCGTGACGGCCATCCCGGAAGGCACGGTCAGGGTCGCGGAATCGGGAGTGACGGGCCCGAAGGACGTGGCGGAGTACCACGGTTGGGGAGCCGACGTGGTCCTGGTCGGTGAGGCACTGGTCCGCTCGGGTCACCCGAGCACCGCCGTGCGCGAGTTCATCGAGGCTGCCGCGGCTTGACGGCGTCCGGCTCGGTCAGCCGCACGCGGGAGATGCCGAGCCGGGCCACCCGGCTGATTCGGCTCCGGTGGAAACCTCTGGCGGACGGCGTTCTGGGCTTGCCGCGGGTACCGGCCCGCGAGCCATGCGGTGTCCCTGGACGGACCCGCCGCCACAGCCCGTCGGCCGACGGCGAGCGGGCCATGACCTGCGCCTCGAACTGTTGGCTCACGGGGTGGGCCTGTTCCGCCTGGCTCCGCTCGGCATACTCGCCTGAGCCGGCTGACGAACGTTGCCCCCTTGCCCGGGCGTCTTGGTGGGCCCTACAAGGGTGTCGTCGATGACATCTGACATTGATCACCCTGCACCCGATGGCCGGTCCGCGCCGACGTCGACCGGTACGCTGGGTGATCGACTCCTCAACCACAAGCGACCACCTGGCAGTTGGGGTGCCCATGGCGAGTTCACGGGTCTGGCGGCGTCCCACACTCGGCGCCGTGGCCGAACGGGCAGCAGTGTCCACGGCCACGGTGTCGAATGCGCTCAACGGCACCGGACGGCTGTCCGAGGCGACCAGGCAGCGCGTCCTGGCCGCCGCACGCGAACTCGGTTATGCCCCGGCCAGTACGGCCCGTGCGCTGGCCCGCGGGGGCACCGGAGTACTCGGCCTGACCATGACGACGTACGGTGATCTACCCGTCCCGTACACCGCGATTCCGTACTACGCGGAGCTGACGCTGGGCGCCATGGCGGCGGCGCACGAGCGTGGCTGTCTTCTCCTGGCCATGCCGAGTTCCATGTCACCGTGGATGTGGCTCAACACGCCGATGGACGGCGTCATCCACGGCGGACCGCGCGCCGACGACCCGGTGCGTGCCATCCTGCGGGAGCGTGGGATACCGATGATCAGCGAAGGCAGGCCGCCCGAGCCGCATCGGTGCGACGCATGGGTGGACGCGGACCACGAAGCCGGCCTACGCCTGCTGCTCGACCACCTCGCCCAGTCCGGCGCCCGGCAGATCGGGCTCTCCCTGCCCCTCCACGACGACGCGTACCCGCGCCTGATCGCGCACGCCTATCGGTCCTGGTGCGACGAACACCGCATGCCCGCCCTCGTCGAGGAGTACGCCTCGCTGCCCGACTACTTCACGGCCGAACAGGACGCGGTCAGCCGGCTGCTCCACCACGAACCGCGACCGGACGCCGTCATCGGCGTCTACTCCGACTCCGGCCACAACATCCTCGCCGCCGCTCACCGCCAGGGCCTTCGGGTGCCGGAGGACCTGCTGGTGGCGTGCATCAGCGAGGATCCGGACTACGCGACGACGACCCCGCCCGTCACCACCGTCAGCCTCCGCCCGGACAGGGTGGGCGCCGAAGCGGTCGACCTGCTGATCGCCGTCATCAACGCCCGCTGCGGCGTGGACCGGCGTCGGCTCGTGCAACCGGTGCTGCTCCCTCGCCGGTCCACGCGGCGCGCGGTGCTGCGGAGGAACGGCAGACCGTGACCGCACGGCCCGGAACGCCGGACGATCCGGGCCGAACAACCTCTCCCTCACCGAGCCTCCCGGCGGCTCACACCGCTAGGATCCGCCAGTCCTGGTTGGACCCGCCGGTGGAGGGCCACTGTCTGACGGCGGCGCCGTCCGCGGTGGAGGCGCCCTTGACGTCGGCGCACCAGCCGTTGCGGACGTTGGCGAGCTGCTAGGAGCCGCTGGTCCGGGAGGGCACCAGTTTCCATGACTGCTTGTCGCCACCGTCGTCGGCCCACTGGGTCAGTCCGTCGCCCCGGGCGGAACCCCCCGGGCTCTGCAGAACCTTGCCGCTGCGGGCGTTGGACGGCCGGTAGGAGCCGTCGGTGTTCGGCAGCAGCTTCCACTGCTGGTTGGTGCCACCGCTCCACGGCCACTGGATGACGGCGCCCCCGTCGGCGGTCGAGGCGTCACTGACGTCCAGCGCCTTGCCGCTGTTGCGGTTCACCAGGCACACGGTGCCGGCGTCCGCGCTGAAGGGACGGTCGTAGACCTCCAGGCCGCGGATCGAGACGCAGGCGCCGGAGGGAAGTCCGGTGACCGTCACCCGTACATACCGGGCCTGAGCGCGGAACACGGAGACCTGCACCTGACTGGTAGGGCTGTGACCGTGCCCTGCCCCTGCCGCACGGCCGGCGACGGTCCGTGGGCTCGGATCTCAGTGCCGTTCGGTCTGGGGGAGGGGCTGCGCGCACCAGATGGTCTTGCCGTTGGTGGTGTGCCGGGTGCCCCACCCTTGGGTGAGCTGGGCGACGAGCAACAGGCCTCGGCCGCCCTCGTCGAAGGCGCGGGCCCGGCGCAGGTGCGGAGCGGTGCTGCTGGCGTCGGAGACCTCGCAGATCAGGGAGGTATCGCGAATCAGCCGCAGCTTGATCGGCGGCTCGCCGTATCTGATGGCGTTGGTCACCAGCTCGCTGACGACCAGTTCGGTGACGAACGCCGCCTCCTCCAGGCCCCAGCCGTCCACCTGGTCGACTGCGAACTTCCTGGCGCGCGGCACCTGCGCGGGGTCGGGCTCGACGTCCCAGTCGGCGACGTGGTGGGGGTCCAGCGCGTGAGTGCGCGCGAGCAGCAGGGCGGCGTCGTCGGTGCGGCGTTCGGAGAGCATGGCGTCCATCACCGTGTCGCACAGGGCCTCCAGTGAGGTGGCCGAGTGGTTCAGGACCAGCTGCAGTTCCGCGATCCGCTGGTCGACGTCGTGCTCGCGGCTTTCCACCAGTCCGTCGGTGTAGAGGGCGAGGAGGCTGCCCTCCGGCAGTTCGAGCTCGGTGGCCTCGAATGGCAGACCACCGATGCCGAGCGGCGGGCCCGGATGGACGGGTACCGGGGTCCTGGTGCCGTCCGGGGAGGTGATCAGCGGCAGGGGATGGCCGGCACTTGCCAGCGTGAGGCGTCGGGAGACCGGATCGTAGACGGTGTACAGGCAGGTGGCGCCGGACTCGCCGGTCGGCTGGAAGTGGCCGGTGGGCTGGAGGTCGCTGGCGAGGTGCAGGACCAGGTCGTCCAGGTGGGTCAGGAGCTCGTCCGGTGGCAGGTCGACGTCGGCGAGGGTGCGTACGGCCGTACGCAGTCGGCCCATGCCGGCCGAGGCGTGCAGGCCGTGGCCGACGACGTCGCCGACGACCAGGGCGACCCGGGCGCCGGAGAGCGGAATGACGTCGAACCAGTCGCCGCCCACTTCGGTGCCGGTCCCGCCGGGCAGGTAGCGGGATGCCACCTCGACCGCCTCCTGGGTCGGCAGCCCCTGCGGCAGCAGGCTGCGTTGCAGGGTCAGCGCGGTGGTGCGCTCGCGCGAGTACCGGCGGGCGTTGTCGATGGCGACGGCTGCCTTGGCGGTCAGCTCCTCGGCGAGGATCAGGTCGTCGGCGGTGAATGCCTCGGGCCGGTCGCGGCGGGAGAACACGACGACGCCGAGGAGCGCACCGCGTGCCCGTAGCGGCACGGTGATCCGCCCCGTCAGCCCGTCCGCGGCGATGGACTCGTCGACCACCGGGTTGCCCGGTGGCCAGTGGGCCGGGTCGGCGGCGAGCCCGGGCCCGAAGGCCCACTCGCCGCCCTGTCCGGGCTCCGCGGCGAGCTCGACCGTGGACCTGCCGGTGGCCATGCAACGGGCGGCTACGGAGCCGGCAGGGTGACCGACCGGTGTCGTGGGCCCGGCAGCCGGGTCGGCGCCCTCCTTCGCGCTGTGCTGGGCGGCACGGCTGAGCGTGATCGTGTCGTCGGGGTTGAACGCGGAGACGGAGGGCGGTTCCTCTCCGCGCAGCACCTCGTCGAAGAGATCCACGCTGACGAGGTCGACGAATCCCGGCACCGGGGTCATGGCCAGTTCCTGGGCGGTGCCGATCACGTCGAGTGTCCGGCCGATGCCCGCGCTGGCCTTGTTGAGGATGAGCAGGCGCTGCCGAGCCCAGTACTCGGCGCTCATGTCGAATCCCCAGTTGGCGATCGCGCGCACCCTGCCCTCGGCATCCCGGACGGGCCAGATGCTGGTGGCCCAGGCGTTGGCGTAGTCGCTGCCGCGCGGGCGGAAGACGGTGATGAGACGCGTGGGCTCGCCCGTCCTCGCCACTTGGGCGAGCGCGTCGGTGTAGGGCTTGTCGTCCCTTTCGGGAAACAGCGTGCGGTCGTATTCGGGCAACACCTCGCGGTACTTCTTACCGAGCACCTGCTCCTCGGAGTGCGCGATCACCCGGCCCGAGGAGGCGTTGATCCACAGGAACCGCAGCTCAGGGTCGTAGACGCCCAGAGCGAAGGGGGACTGCTCGAAGGCCCGGTCGGCGATCACCGGGCGGCGTCCCCAGCGCTGGACGGTCACCACATGGCCCAGCGCCCGCCCGTCGGGGCCGAGCAGCGGGCGAGTCGTGATCACGGCGTCCACCGTGGAACCGTCCCGGTGGCGCTGGGGGATGAACCCCGTGGGGTCGGGGCCGGCGCCGTAGCCCGCGGGGAAGCCGGGGGGCGGGGGATCGACCAGCAGGTCGGTCACGGGGCGCCCGACGGTGTCCTGCGCTGTCCAGCCCAGCAGCAGCCGTCCCCCCTCGCTCCAGCCGCTCACCATGCCGTCCGGGTCCACCACGGCAACGGCAGTGGGGGCGTCCTGCTTGTCGGCCATCTCCACGCGCCCTGCCTCCGTCCGGACGGCCGTGCCCGTCAGGGCTGGTTTCCAGCGGCTGCTTCCAGCCTAGATCGGCCCTTGCTCCACGGCGCTCCGGCCGTGCGTTCGAAGGTGCCAGGCGTGTCCGAGGGGGAGGGGGCGCTTCGCACACCGCTCGACGCCACCCGCGGCGGGTCCGCCGGGTGGGCCCGGCTCCGTGCCTCACGGGGACCGGTCGGGGCTCGACGGCGGGCGCGAGCCGGTGCGGGAATCCGCTCTTCTCGTCGAGTGGGTGCGGCTTGCGTACTGATACATGGGATTCTTGGCGATGTTTCGATAAGAAACTTCGAAGCGCTTCGGTCCGCCGAGCGTCAGGGGAGTGCCAAGAGATCAGCCCGCGCTGCATCAAACAGTGTGGGGGAGTAGCCAGGCCTCTTCGGTGTGTCAAGGAATCTTGGAAGCGACCCTTGTGTCCCTATGGGCGCTCACCTAACCTCTCAGCACATCGAAGCGCTTCGACTGCACATCGCGTTGCAGTAATGGGATGTCTGCTTCCAGCTCAGCCAATTCCAGTTACGACACCGCAGCCGACGGCCCGCTGCCGGGTATCCAGGTGCGCCACGAAGGGTTGACGCCATGACACCGAACGCTGCCTCCACCTCCTCAGGACCCAGCCGGAGAAGCTTCCTAGCCTCCACTGCGGTCGCCACCGCAGCGGTGGCCGGTGGGATGCCGCTGCTCGCCGCCTGTGGCGGGTCGGACAGCGGGGCGCGCGACGGGACCACCTCGGGCAAGGCCGCCGACAAGCTGCTCCCGACGTACGTCGCCAGCAAGGTGGCCCAGCCGGACCTTCCACCGAAGAACGGCTCGGCGGCCGGCTACACCGGCAAGGTCGATCTCGCCGCCCTCGCCGCCTCGGTCCCGGACAAGCTCGGCACCGGCGCTCCCTTCCGGATCATGTCCCCGTTCTGGGGTGCCCCACCGAAGCCCGCAAACCCCTACTACACGGCGGTCGACGCCGCTGCCGGCACCAAGGTCACCTGGCAGAACCAGGACGGCAACACCTACGGCGAGAAGCTCGGCGCCGTCCTGGCCTCCAGCTCCATACCCGACATGGTGGTCGTGCCGGGCTGGGAGCTGGTCGGCAAGATCGCGAACGCGGTCACCGCGAAGTTCATGGACCTCGGCCCCTACCTGGCGGGCGACAAGGTCAAGAAGTACCCGAACCTGGCCGCGATCCCCTCCGACGCCTGGCGCATGTCCATCTTCGGCGGCGCGCTGCGCGGCATCCCGATACCCTCCGCCGCCGCGACCACCATCGTGCCCTACTACCGCAAGGACGTCTTCGACGAGAAGGGCTGGTCCGTCCCCAAGTCACCCGAGGAGTTCCTTAGCTGGGCCAGGGACGTCACCAGCGCCAAGGCCAAGGTGTACGCCTGCGGTGACATGAGCTGGAGTTCACAGGCCATCTTCGGTGTCCGCCCGGCGGGGACGCTCGGCTGGAACATCGAGGACGACGGCAAGGTGACCTACCGCATCGAGCATCCCGAATTCCTCGAAGGGCTGGAGTGGGTCCGCAAGCTGTTCGCCGCCGGCGTGGTCCACCCCGACGACAAGGCGCGCTCCGGCGACGCGAGCCAGCGGTTCACCGCCGGACAGATCCTGGTCTACAACAGCGACATGTCCGCCTGGCACGGGAAGACCTCCGAACAGGCCCAGTCCAACCCGGACTTCCGGATCGAGGCCATGGACTACTTCGGTGCCGACGGCGGCAGCCCGACGCTGTACGCGTCCCAGCCCGCCACCATCTGGTCGCTGATCCGCAAGGGC
>CBFGZZ010000049.1:0-32282 GCA_965653385.1 uncultured Streptomyces sp.
CCACGGGTACCAGACGCACGCCGGACAGCAGCACATAGCCCGTGAAGTACAGGAGCAGGGTGCCCATCAGGAGCGGGATGCCCGGGACGCCGTGACCGCCGTGACCGTCGGGCGAGGCGGCCATCGCGACTGCCATGTAGACCATGGCCGAGGCCCCCACCAGGTGATGCAGATGGTGCACGCCCTCGCGTGCCGACCACAGGGCGTGCAGGGCCGCCGCGCCGAACACGGCCGCGTAGCCGGGCCAGGCCCACGTCGGCGGCGTGAACACCGCGGCGGGCACCGCCATCGCGGCCATCCCGAAGCCCATCAGCGCCTCGCCGCCGGCGGCCCGGCGCTGCTCCTCGACCTGGCTGCGCATCCGCAGCAGACAGTAGGCGCCGGTCGCCGCACACAGCGCGACCAGCAACCAGCCGAGTGAAGCCGGTCCGTGCACGCGCACCTCCCCGCTCGACGGTCCCGGACAGTCCGTCGATGCCCCGGCGATCGGGCGCGCACGCGAGCGCAAGGGTGTACACGGGGAGCATTCGACGGAGCGCGGCAGGTCACCGTATATGTTTTACAAGTAAAACACTTGCTAACGTGTTCCGTATGAAACTGGTGACGGGTATGAGCGACCGCCTTCCCCTGGCCGGGGTGCTGCGTCTCGGCGGGCCCTCGGACATCTGGTTCAAGCCCGCCCTGAGCGTGGTCGCCGCCGTCGCCCCGCCCAACCTCACCCTGCTCGTCCTCGACCGGCTGGACCTGGCCATGTACACAATGGCCGGGTCACTGTGCGCGCTCTACGCCCACAACCGCCCTTACGCGGCCCGCGCCCGCGCCCTGGCGTGGGTGGCGCTCGGCATGCTCGTCGGCCTCGCCACCGCACTGGTCGCCGCCTCGCTCACCGGCAGTGCCGTCGCCCTCGTCACCGTGGGTGCCGTGCTGGCCGCCGCGCAGAAGGCGCTGTGCGACGCGACCCGCATCGGCCCGCCCGGCAACGTGGTCCTCACCTTCATCAGCTCCGCCGCCCTGTTCACCCCGCAGACCCCGGACCGGATCCCCGGCCACCTGGCCCTGGCCGCCGCGGCCGCCGCCTGGGCCTGGCTCGTCGGCATGGCCCCCGGACTGCTGCGTCCGCACGGCCCGGAGCGCCGGGCCGCTTCGGGCGCGCTGAACGCGAGCGCCGCGTACGTCGAGACATCCGGTGCCGCCGACACGACCGAGGACGGCACCGACGGCACCGACGGCACCGCCCGTGCCCACGCCACCGCCGCCGTACAGGCCGCCCGGCACGCCCTGCTCTCCACACGCCGCCCCTGCGAGACCCGCGCCGCCCTCGAACGCCTCGTCGTCCGCGCCGAGGTCGCCCTGGCCGCCCCGGCCGACGCCGACCCGGTCCTGCTGCGCACCTGGGCCCGCCAGGTGCGCGGAAACCGCCCCGTGCCGGAGGTCGACGACCTCACCGGCCGCACCGGCATCGGCACCGAACCCGCCTCGCCCCACGGCCCGTTGTGGCCGCGCCTGCGCCCCCTGGCCCCGCTCGCCGTCCGCACCGCCCTCGGCTGCGCCCTCGCCGGATACGCCTCCCTCGCCCTGGGAACCGGCCGCCCCTACTGGGCCCTGGTCACCGCCGCCTCCCTGTACCAGGCCAACCTCACCCTCACCTGCGGCCGCGGCGTCCAGCGCGTCGTCGGCAACCTGCTCGGCGTCCTTGTCTTCGCCGCCCTGGTGCCGCTGGCCCACACCGGCGAGGTCGCACTGGTCCTGTGCTGCCTGGCCCTCAACTTCGGGGCCGAGGCGCTGATCGCCCGCAACTACTGGCTCGGCAGCGTCTGCGTGACCCCCATGGCGCTGCTCATCACCGAGTTCGCCGGATTCCAGGAACCCGGACGGCTGATCACGGAGCGGGTCGTGGACACCCTCGTCGGCGCACTGGTCGGCCTCGTCGCCGCCCTGGCCGTACCGGACCGTGGGTGGCAGCGGGTCGTGCGCGCCGAGCGGACCGGACCCCGTACGCTCGCGGCCACGGGGCGGAGTCAGGGACCACGCCCGGACCGACGCACAGGCGAGACGACGGAGGGCGTACGGCCATGACGGCGACGAACGGCGGGCCGACCGGGACGAGACAGGACACGGTGGCCGCCGTGGTCCGGCAGTGGCAGAGCGTCCACCCCGACCTCGACACCGCCCCGATGGAGATCATCGGCCGGATCAACCGCTGTGCCGCTCTGCTCCAGCAGGCCGAGGACGCTCCGCTGCGCCGGGCGGGCCTCAGCCGCCCCGAGTTCGACCTGCTCGGCGCGCTGCGCCGCACCGGCCATGAACTGACGCCCAGTGAACTCGCCCGCGAGACCTTCTCCTCGGGCGCCGCCGTCACCAAGCGCCTCAAGCAGCTCACCGAGCGCGGCCTGGTGGAACGCCGCGGTGACACCCGCGACCGCCGTGTCGCCCACGTCCGCCTCACCGACACCGGCCGGGACCTGGTCGACGGCATCCTGCCCGAACAGCTCGCGTACGAGACGACCGTACTGTCCGGCCTCGCCCCGCGGGGAAAGGGTGAACTCGCCGCTCTGCTGGGCGAGTTGCTCGGCGAGCTGGAGGGGCGCCTGGGCGTGCCGCGCGGCTGATCCGACCCGGCCGGTTCGCGCGGCCCGTCACTTCTCGTCCGCCGCGCGGTACACCCCGAACACCGCCCCCTGCGGGTCCCGCAGCACGGCGATGCGCGGCCCGTCGGGGACGGAGGTGGGCTCCATGAGGACGGCGCCGCCCGCCTGCGTCGCGTCCGCCGACGTGGTGTCCACGTCCTCGACGGCGAAGTACGGCAGCCAGTGCGCCGGCACCTCGTGCGGGAACTTGTCGTCCATCGTCACCATGCCGCCGAAGTCGGCGCCGTCGAGGCCCCACTGCGTGTAGTGCTCCGAGGCGTTGACACTCCAGCCGAACACCGTCGTGTAGAACTCCACGGCCCGTTCGGGGGCCCGGGTCAGCAACTCCACCCAGCCCAGCGCGCCGGGTGCGCTCAGCAGCCCCGCGCCCGGGAACGACCGCGCCTGCCACAGCTGGAAGACCGCCCCCGTCGGATCCACGGCCACCGCGAAGCGGCCCACGTCGAACACGTCCATCGGGCCGACCAGCACCGTCCCGCCGGCCTCGGTGACCCGCGCGGCCGCGGCATCCGCGTCCGGCACCGCGAACGACACGTTCCACGCCACCGGCTGACCCTCCTGGTACAGCGGTGTCAGCGCGGCCACCGCCGCGTCCCCGAGGTGCGCGATCGAGTAGCCACCGGCCTCGCCTCGCGGATCCGTCTCGGCACGCCAGCCGAACAGCCCCTCGTAGAACCGCTTCGCCGCGGCCAGATCGCTGGTGCCCAACTCCGTCCAGCAGGGCCCGCCGGTCACCGGCTTGTCGAGCTTCATGGCGTTCCTCCCGCAGGGAAACCCTCTCCAGCACGCTAAGCCAGGCACCGGACCCCGGCCATCCGGCCGGCGAAACCCACTGGAGGCGGGGCCGCCGCCGACGTACCCTCGACCCCGTACCGCATCGCATGGCGGCCTCCAGACACCGTTCTCGACCGGAGGTCCCGCATGCCCGCGCTCCACGTACGCCCCTTCCGTCGCGCCGACCGCGACCAGCTCACCGAACTGATCAACGCGCACGTCGCCGCCGTCGTCCCCGGCGTCTCCGTCTCCGTGAACACGGTGCTCAGCGCTCTGGAGCGACAGCCGGACGAGTTCATCACCGACCCCTGGGTGAGCGAGCGCGTGACCCTCGTCGCCGAACAGCGTGACCATGTCGTGGCCGCCGCGCATCTGCTGCGCTACCGGGCGGACGACGAGGTCGGCTCGGAGTACCGGGACATCGGCGAGATCGACTGGTTCGTCCGCCGTCCGCCGGCCTCCTTCCGGCCTGACTCCGACGAGGCCGCCGACCTGCTGATGAACGCCTGCCTGGCCCAGCTCGCCCGCTGGAACGTACGTGCCCGGTACGCGAGCGGCGAACTCCCCGCCCCGGCCGTCTACGGCCTGCCCCGCAACTGGCCGCACATTCGCGCCCTCTACGAACGCGCGGGCTTCCGGCACACCGGGGGCACCGAGGTGATCCTCATCGCGAGGGTCGCCGACCTGCCGCCCCACGAGCCGCGACCGGGTGTCACCGTCGACCGCACGCTGGGGGAGTGCGGCACCCGATTCACGGCGTACGCCAACGGAAGCGCCCTCGGTTTCGTCGAGGTCGACACCTCGCTGTCCCGCCCCGAACGCCACACGCGCGGCGTGGGCCTCGCCGACATCGGGAACCTGCACATCGACCCGTCGGCGGACGGCCAGGGCCTGGAGCGCCGACTGCTGGGCCGGGCGGCCGACTGGCTGCGGCTGTGCGGCGTGGACCGCGTCCTCGCCTACGAGGCGGCCGACGACGCCACCATGATCGACCGCCTCACCTCGGCCGGCTTCCGCGAGCTGACCCGCACCGACCGGCGCTGGGAACACCGCCCGGAGTGACTCAGATCCCCGGCCGGTACCGCAGGGGATGATCCGCCGGGACCTCCACCAGCACGATCCGCGTCCCGTCCGGGTCCGCGATCCACATCTCGATCAGCCCCCACGGCTCCTTCACGGGTGGCCGTACGATCTCGACGCCCTTGCCCCGCAGCTCGTCGTGGGCCGCGGCCACGTCCGCGACCTGCATCCACAGCTGGACGGCCGGGGACGGCGGGGTGTCGGATCGGCCGGAGACCTCCAGGAAGCCACCGCCGAGGAAGTAGACGGTGCCGCGCTCCGGCCCCGTTCCGAACTCGCGGTAGACGGCCAGGCCGAGCCGTTCGCCGTAGAAGGCGCGGGAGCGCTCGGGGTCCAAGGGGTGGAGCAGAGTCCGTCCGCTCAGTACGTGCACCATGCAGCCGGATCCTAGCGGCGCGTTACGCTCTGCGGTGCCGAGTCGTGCCCGAGAAGTGGAGAAGCACCCCATGGACACAGCCGCGACCACCGCCGCCGGCGGCCTCACCTTCCGCGACGCCATCGACGCCGACGTGGACACGCTGGTCGTGCTGATCGAGTCGGCCTACCGCGGGGACTCCAGCAGGACCGGGTGGACGACCGAGGCGGACATCCTCGAAGGCCAGCGGACCGACCCGGAGGGCGTGCTGGAGGTCATCAAGTCGCCCGACAGCCGGCTGCTCACCGTCGAACGGGACGGGGCGATCGTCGCCTGCTGCCAGCTGGAGCACCGCGGCACCCACGCCTACTTCGGGATGTTCGCGGTCAGCCCCGCACTCCAGGGCGCCGGCCTCGGCAAGGTGATCATCGCGGAGGCTGAGCGGCAGGCCCGCGCGACCTGGGGCGCGACCGAGATGCACATGACCGTGATCTCCGTACGCGACGACCTGATCGCCTGGTACGAGCGGCGCGGCTACCGCCGTACGGGACGGATGACCCCGTTCCCGTACGGCGACGAGCGCTTCGGCATCCCGCAGCGCGACGACCTTCAGTTCGAGCTGCTGGTCAAGGAGCTTGCCTGATCACCCAGCGGAGCGCTCACGCCGTGAAGCGGCCGGTGCGCTTGATCTCCGGGTAGTCGGTCGTCGCGCCGTCCAGCTCCAGGGCCCGAACGAGACGCAGATGGTCCTGGGTGTTGACCACCCAGCCGATGATCTTCAGGTCCGCCTTGCGGGCGTGCTCCACGACCTCCAGGGTGAGGCGGCGGATGTCCAGGCAGACGGTCGCGGCGCCGACCGCGACCGCGCGGTCCACGACGTCGGTGCCGTAGCGGCTGGCGATCAGCGCGGTCCGTACCCCGGGCACGAGGCGGGTGATCTCCGCGACGGCGTCGTCGTGGAACGACGACACCTCGACCCGGGGGGCCAGGTCCCGGTCGTTCATCAGCTCGGCGAGTGCCCGGGCCGCCGCGGCGTCCTTGATCTCCGCTTGGAGCGGCGACTTCACGGCGTCCAGGACCTCTTCGAAGACCGGTACGCGCTCGCCGCGGCCCGCGTCCAGGGCGCGCAGCTCGGCGAGGGTCTTGTCGGCGATGGCGCCGGATCCGTCGGTCGTGCGGTCCACGTCGCTGTCGTGCATGACGACGAGGGCGCCGTCCTTGCTCAGGTGGAGGTCGAGTTCGATGACGTCGAGGCCGGCCTGCTGGGCGGCGACGAAGGAACGGAGGGTGTTCTCGGGTTCGACACCCATGACTCCGCGATGACCGATGGTAAGGAAGTTCAAGGTTCAACTCGCTTCCGTCGACGGGCGGCTCGGCGCGCGCGCAAACCGGAGCGGGGTGTTCGCGCGGCAGATCCGCAGCCTAGTGGCCCCGGCGCGTGATGAACCCCACGTGTGCACAGGGTTTGCGCCAGTGGACTTGGCGTGCCTGGAATGCGCGCCCCGCGGTGGTCACCCTGGCGTGGGCGAGTCCCGCGCGGATTGACCGACCGCTACGGGCTGCCGCGCCGGGCTCCGGCGCCTGTCCGGCGTCCCGTATGCCCAGCGGTGGCCGGAGTATGCGCTGTCCGCATGACTGACAGGAAAAAGTTCGGTGACCATGGGGGTGCGCAGGATAATTTCCCGAAGCTCCTCTTGCTGGGAGAAACCTCGTGTGTATACGGTCTCCTTACGCGAGGTTCTCCCGTGGAGGATGGGACATGACGGAAATTCTTGTGCAGGCGGCTTCGGGGGAGCAGGTTCCTCCGGCGACCAGGGTGGTGGAGCACCCGGCGTGGCCGGTGCTCAAGGATGCCGTGGAGCAGATCCGGCCATGGCAGTCCAAGGACGGATCGATCGACTTCGACGCCGAGGGCGCGCCCGAGCGCGCGGACGCCGAGGCCGCCGTACGGCGTGTCGTGGACGCCGTCGAGGAGCTCTCCCCGCTACTGCCGCACGACGCCGCGTACCACCAGGCGCTCGTGAAGGACCTGCACCGCTGGGCCGAGGGCGGCTTCGAGGTGCCCGACTTCCTCGACTCGCTGCTGGCCTTCCAGCCCGCCGCGAGCCGCGCGGACGGTCTCCAGCACCTGGTCGTCTTCGCGATGTACACGCAGAACGGCAACCCCGACCGCAACCTCGAAGCGGTCGTCCTGCGCATGGTCTGGCCGGACTGGCTGGCCGAGCTGGAGCGCACCCGCTACGACAACCCGCTGTTCTGCGGCATCAAGTTCGAGGACTTCACGGCCGGCTACGACACCAACTCCGCCGTGCTCTTCCCCGAGACGATCGCCGTGCGCGAGGCGCCCGAGCGCTTCAGCTGGGGCGGCATCTTCTGCGACCGCGAGGCCGCGCGCTTCCGCCGTGTCACCGACGCCGCCGTCGACATCCTGGGCCTCGACCTGCCCGAGGACATCGCCGCGATGGTCCACGACCAGAAGCGCTGCGAGGAGGCCTTCGTGCTGTGGGACATGGTCCACGACCGCACCCACAGCCACGGTGACCTGCCGTTCGACCCGTTCATGATCAAGCAGCGCCAGCCGTTCTGGATGTACGGCCTCGAAGAGCTGCGCTGCGACCTCACCGCCTTCAAGGAGGCCGTGAAGCTCCAGGCCGACGGCGTCCCGCAGGCCCGTGACGTGCAGTACGCGGTGCTGTTCGACCGCATGTTCCGCTTCCCGGTCACCGGTGAGCGGGTGCGCAACTACGACGGCCTCGGCGGCCAGCTGCTCTTCGCCTACCTGCACAAGCACGAAGTCGTCCGCTGGACCGACAACAAGCTCGACATCGACTGGGAGCGCGCCCCGCAGGTCACCAACCAGCTGTGCGCCGAGATCGAGAACCTCTACCGCGACGGCATCGACCGCCCGAAGCTCGTCCACTGGTTCGCCGGCTACGAGCTCGTCTCCACCTACCTCGCCCCGCACCCCGGCTCCCGCTGGGCCAAGGGCCCGGACGCCCTGGACCTGACCCAGCCGCCGCGCAAGCTCGTCGATGACGTGCTTCCGGACGAGTTTCCGCTGAGCATGTTCTATGAGGCCCTGTCCAAGAAGCTGAAGAACGTGATCGCCTCCACCAAGGGCATCACGGCGGACAGCGCCGAGCGGATCGCCGCGTGAGCGACCGCGGTACCCAGAACACTGCTCAGGAGGCGAAGAAGATGGCGGGGAACGGAGCTCTCAGCGGTGCGGTGATCGCGGTGGCCGGCGCGGGCGGACCCGCGGGCCGGGCGGCACTCCTGCGACTGGCCGAGGCGGGGGCGACCGTCGCCGCCGCCGACAACGATCCCGAGCGGCTCGCGGAGGCCGTGGACGCGGCCCGCTACGCCTCCGGCGGCGCGACCGTCACCGGTGAACCCGTCGACCTGCTCGACCTCCAGTCCACCCGCGACTGGGCCGACCACATCGAGAAGGACTTCGGCCGCGTCGACGGCCTGGTCCACCTCGTCGGCGGCTGGCGCGGCAGCGAGACCTTCATCAAGACCAGCCTCGACGACTGGGACTTCCTGGAGCTGCTGCTGATCCGCACCGTGCAGCACACCTCGCTGGCCTTCTTCGAGGGCCTCCAGCGCAGCGACCGCGGCCGGTATCTGCTGATCAGCGCCGCCGGCGCCACCAAGCCGACCGCGGGCAACGCCTCGTACGCCGCCGCCAAGGCCGCCGCCGAGGCGTGGACGCTCGCGCTGGCCGACGCCTTCCGCAAGGCCGGGGGCGGCGAGGAGCTGACGTCCGCGGCTGCCATCCTGGTGGTGAAGGCGCTGGTGCACGACGCGATGCGCGCCGACCGCCCCAACGCGAAGTTCGCGGGGTTCACGGACGTCAAGGACCTGGCCGAGGCCATCGTCGACGTCTGGGACAAGCCCGCCGCCGAAGTGAACGGAAACCGTCTGTGGCTGACCGAGAAGCCGTGAACCCTCCGAAGACCGACGCCCGGCGCCACCACGACCCGGACGTCCGCGGCTTCGCCAGTGACAACTACGCCGGCGCCCACCCGGAGGTGCTCGCCGCCCTGGCCCTGGCCAACGGCGGGCACCAGGTGGCGTACGGCGAGGACGACTACACCGAGAACCTCCAGCGGATCGTCCGCAGCCACTTCGGCGCCACCGCCGAGGCGTTCCCGGTCTTCAACGGCACCGGCGCCAACGTCGTCGCGCTCCAGGCGGTCACCGACCGCTGGGGCGCGGTGATCTGCGCCGAGAGCGCGCACATCCACGTCGACGAGGGCGGCGCCCCGGAACGCATGGGCGGCCTGAAACTGCTCACCGTGCCCACCCCCGACGGCAAGCTCACCCCCGAGCTGATCGACCGGCAGGCGTACGGCTGGGACGACGAGCACCGGGCGATGCCCCAGGTCGTCTCGATCACCCAGAGCACCGAGCTCGGCACGCTCTACACGCCCGACGAGATCCGCGCGATCTGCGACCACGCCCACGCGCACGGCATGAAGGTGCACCTGGACGGCTCCCGGATAGCCAACGCCGCCGCCTCCCTGAACGTGCCCATGCGGACGTTCACCAACGCGGTCGGCGTCGACATCCTCTCCCTCGGCGGCACCAAGAACGGCGCCCTGTTCGGCGAGGCGGTCGTCGTCATCGACCAGGACGCCGTCAGCCACATGAAGCACCTGCGCAAGCTGTCCATGCAGCTGGCATCCAAGATGCGCTTCGTGTCGGTGCAGTTGGAGGCCCTGCTCGCCAAGGACCTGTGGCTGCGCAACGCCCGCCACGCCAACGAGATGGCCCAGCGCCTCGCCGAGGGCGTACGCGCCGTGCACGGGGTGGAGATCCTCTACCCCGTGCAGGCCAACGGCGTCTTCGCCAAGCTCCCGCACGACGTGAGCGAGCGCCTCCAGAAGAGGTTCCGGTTCTACTTCTGGGACGAGGCGGCCGGAGTCGTGCGCTGGATGTGCGCCTTCGACACGACCGAGGACGACGTGGACGCGTTCGTGGCGGCGCTGAAGGAGGAGATGGCGCGCTAGCGGAAGCGGTTCGTCAGTTGACGGCGATCCACGCCCTGTTGTTGCGCAGATTCGGGTCGAACTTCCTGATGGACAGCTCCGGATCGTCGTTCAGGGTCTCGACGGTGGTGCGTGCCCCGCGCACCACCTCGTCGATCCGCAGCCGCACGTCGAAGCTGTGCGACGCCTTCTCGCGCAGGTGGATCGGCGTCCGGCAGAAGTAGGTCGCGACGGCCGGCCCCTCCTCGGACGGCAACTCCTCCGCGCACTCCTCCTCCGGCCAGCCGACGACCGTCGTGCCCTTGGGCGCCTGGAACCGCAGCGTGGCGACGGCCGCGCCCGCACCCAGCGACGCCACCCACGCCGGGCCCCGGTTGGTCACGGTGACCCGCGCGGTCACGGTGTCCCCGGCGGCCCCGCGCACCTTGCTGCCGGTGACCTTCAGATCGGCGGTGTTGCGGGCGTCGAGGATGACTGACCGGTAGTTGTCCGACAGATCGAGGTCCTCGCCCCCGGCGGCGGCCTGCCGCGAGGCCAGGGGACGCAGATCCAGCTCGGGACCCGTGCCCGGGGTCCACGTCTCCCCGCCGCGAGCCTCTTCCAGCGCCGCGTCCGAATACGGCAGTACGGAGTGGTCGAACCGCTCGTACAGCGCCTGGCGCCCCACGCGCAGCGGGCTGGACAACTCGTACCGCTCGCCCGGAGCCACCGTCTCGTCCAGCACGCACAGCGCGAACGTACCGATGGCGTGGTCGCGGTACTCGCAGTTGGAGTTCCGCTCCTGGAACCGCAGGCCGTAGGACGCGAAGAGCGACACCAGCGTGCGGTCCACGGCGCGGCTGCCGCTGTTGGCGACCGTCGCCCGCACCCGGGTGTTCGTGCCGGGCCTGAGGCCGCGCTGGTTCTCGGCCTGGCTGAGCCCGAGGTCCGGGCCGTCGCCCAGGCTGACCATGGTCTCCGCCGGGTAGGCCGTCAGCTCCCCGGCGACGGCCGAGTACCGCACGTACCCGGACGCGCCGGGCTCCGCGTCCGGCAGTGCGCGCAGTCCCAGCAGGGCGGCCGCCGTGCTGTCCGTCCCGGCGGGCATCCCGGCGAAGTCGCAGACCGCCCGGACCGCCGACTCGGGCGCGCAGTTCGCGGGCCACGACACCTGCGCGAAGGTGGCGATCCCGTCGACGTCCACGGTCAGTCGCCCGGCCGGTACCCCGTTCTCGGTGTTGTCGTGGGTGACCCGCACATCGAGGGTCCGCTCGGACGCCTCACCGCCGGCGGCCGGCACGGGCAGCACCGTCTCGGACGGGGCGCTGATCCACAGCTGGTCGGACGCGGCGCGCGCGGGCCCGGCCCCGACCGTGGTCAGGGCGCAGCCGGCGAGCGCGGCCGCGAGCAGGCGATGTTTCATGGTTCCCCCTTGTCGATGAGCGGTCGGTGGCCGAGACCCGCGGGACCGGGGAGGGGTTGTAGACCGGCTACAGGGTTGCGGCGATGTTCAGCCGTTCCATCTCACCCGTCACCCGATCCGGCGTCCAATGAGATGAACTCTGCAGTCCTGTATGCTGCACCACGATCTGATCCTCGACGCAAGGTGGACCATGGCCCTCTCACTGACCGTCTCCGACGAGGTGCGCGCCCTGGCGCCCGGCTTCACCCACGTGGCCGTCGAGGCGCACGGCCTGGTCAACGGGCCGAGCACCGAGGAGAGTTCCGCGCTCCTCGACGACGCGGCGCGTCGACTCGCCGTACGTCTGGAAGGGCGCGCTCCGCACGAGGACGCGCACATCGCGGCCTGGCGTGAGGTCTACACGGCGTTCGGATCGAAGCCCTCCAGGACCCGCAACTCCGCGGAGGCGCTGGCCAAGCGGGCCCTGACGGAGGCGGGGCTGCCCCGGATCAATCTGCTGGTGGACGTCTACAACGCGATCAGCGTCGCCCACCTCGTCCCCGTCGGCGGCGAGGACATCGACCGCATCGAGGGCGGGATGCGCCTGGTGCGGGCCACCGGCGAGGAGGACTTCGTGACCGTCGCCGGTGGTGAGGAGGTCGTCGAACACCCCGACGCGGGCGAGGTCGTATGGCGCGACGAGGCGGGCGTCACCTGCCGCCGCTGGAACTGGCGCCAGGGCCCGCGCACCCGGCTCACCGAGCAGACCGTCTCCGGCATCTTCCTGCTGGAGACCCTGTCCCCGATGCCGCCGGCCGAGGCCGAACAGGCGGCCGCCGAACTGGCCGAACTCCTGGAGAAGTTCAGCCCGGGAGCCCAGATCGCAGTCCGTCGATAGAGGCGGTTCGGAAACCTACCTCAGGGGCGCGGGGCTGTATCGATCTGCGGCCCTGCCGCGCGGGCGCGACCAGCGCCGGCGGCGCCGCACTCGACCACCAAGCCGTCCCGGCACTGTCAAGCGGAGCTCTCCGCCGCGCGCACCTGCTCCGGCGTGGGCGCCGTGCCGCCGAGGTGGGCCGGCATCCACCAGGTGTCGTGCGCGTCCTTGGGGCGGACGGGATAGGCGCGCTGCGCGGCCTCCAGGAGCTCCTGGACGCGCTCGCGCAGCTGCCGGGTGATCGCACCCGCGTACTTGTCCTTGGAGGCCTCGATCGCCTCGCCGACCCGGATGGTGATCGGGGTGTGGCTGCGCTTGAAGTTGCGCGGGTGGCCCTTGGTCCACAGCCGCTGCGTGCCCCACACGGCCATCGGGATCAGCGGCACGCCGGCCTCCTGGGCCAGCCGGGCGGCGCCCGACTTGAAGCTCTTCAGCGTGAACGACTGCGAGATCGTCGCCTCCGGGAAGACCCCGACGATCTCGCCGGAGCGCAGCGAGTCCAGCGCGTGGGCGTAGGCCGCCTCACCCTGCTTGCGGTCCACGGGGATGTGCTTCATGCCCCGCATCAGCGGGCCGGAGATCCGGTGCCGGAAGACCGACTCCTTCGCCATGAAGCGCACGAGACGCTTCTGCGGGAGGGCCGCCAGCCCGTTGAAGACGAAGTCCAGGTAGCTGATGTGGTTGCTGACCAGCACGGCGCCGCCCGAGCGTGGAATGTTCTCCGATCCCTTGCAGTCGATCTTGAGGTCCCACGCCTTGAACAACGCCTGGGCGAAACCTACGACGGGACGGTAGACAAGCTCTGCCATGGACGGGGTGGACCCTTCCTTCTCTGCCTGGGAAGGGGGTTCCCAGTGGAAAAGTTACGCAGCCGTAGGTTTACGGCATGCCGCAGATCGTGCCCCAAGAACGGCCGACGGCCAAGCCTAAGTGCCGGGGAACCGCGAGATCCTCGTCACGTCGCCCCGTGATCCACCTTGGTCTTTTGTGCGCCCTTTACCCGGCGCGCACCGTCATCCGCCGCACGAGCAGGTACATCTCGCACCCCAGGCAGTACCCGAAGACGGCGTTCAGGAAGGCGGCCGCGAGGGCCGCCCCGGTGGCGGCGAGCCCCAGCCAGTCCGGGCCGAGCGTGTAGCCGATCAGCCCGAGGCCCGCGAAGACCAGGCCCACCGCCTGCGCGAACCGCGGCGGCTCCGGCGCCTCGAACTCGGTCGGCGGCTCGATCCGCGGCCGTACGGCCGTGCGGAACACCCAGCCGTACGGCGAACGGCTCACCCCGCCCGCGGCGCCCAGCGCGAACGCCAGCGTCTGCCAGGCCAGCAGCCAGGCGCTCCCGGTGACCAGAACGACCGCCAGCACCGCGGTCGTCACGGCCGCCCCGAAGCGCGGCCCCCTCACATCGATGTCCATGAATCAAGCATTCCGTAACGGACAGGATTCAGGGCGTCGGGAATCTTTGCAGTCTCGTGAAGGGTTGAGGACGGTGATGACCGGACTGGTGGTGTGCGCGGTGGTGCTCGCGGTGGCGAGCGCCTACGGAGTGCTGCAACGGCGGCGGAGCGGGAGAGTAAGGGTGCGTGGGCGGGACGACGGAAAGCGGCTCGCGGCGGCCGAGTTGGGCGGCGAACTGGGCGCACGCGCCACCCTCGTGCAGTTCTCCAGCGCCTTCTGCGCGCCCTGCCGGGCCACCCGACGGGTGCTCGGCGAGGTGGCCGGCATGATCCCCGGCGTGACCCACGTCGAGCTCGACGCCGAGGACAACCTGGACCTCGTACGCCGCCTCGACATCCTCAAGACGCCGACCGTGCTGGTCCTCGACGCCGACGGGAACGTCGTACGGCGGGCCACCGGGCAGCCGCGCAAGGCGGATGTGATCGCGGCACTGGGCGAAGCGGTCTGAAGGGCCGTGATGCCGAGGGTGAGTCATCTCCCACATGCCGGAACACACTTGACTGTGTGCGCCACCTATCGTCAGCCTGACCTAATGCCTGAGGAACTCCTTCTCTTCGGACGGGCCCACGTCGATCTGGCCCGCACCGCGAGCGCGCGCTGTCCGGGCTGTTGAACAGCCACCGGCCCGCACGTATCCCCGCGCAGAAGGACAACTCCATGACGGCCACGTCCGGCCTCGGCACATCAAGGCTCGCCTCCCCCGATCTGCTCCGCTCCGTCTTCCGGCGGCATGCCGCCGGTGTGGCCGTGATCACCGCCCGCGGCGCGACGGGCCCGGTCGGCTTCACCGCCACCTCCCTCAGCTCCGTCTCCGCCGAGCCCCCGATGCTCTCCTTCGGCATCGGCACGGGCGCCTCCAGCTGGCCGGCGATCGCCGCGACGGACCACGTCGGCGTCCACATACTCGGCGAGCACCAACAGGACCTGGCCGCCACCTTCGCCCGCAGCGGCGCCGACCGCTTCGGCCCGCCCACGCTCTGGAGCGAGGGCCCCGAAGGCGTCCCCGTCCTCGACGAGGTTCTCGCCTGGATGGTGTGCCGGGTCATCGGGCGCGTGCCCGCCGGCGATCACCGCATCGTGCTGGCCGAGGTCCTCCTCGGTGACTCCACCGGACCGGGGCGCCCGCTGCTGTACCACCAGGGCCGGTTCAACGGCCTGCGTGACTGAGCTCACCGGACCTGTGTGACGGAAACGGCCGCCCGCTGTTCTGCGGAGCCGTCGGTTTCCGATTACGCTGCGTTGCAAAGGTCACAGTTCAAAGCGCTTGCTTAGCGGGCATGAACTGGGTGTACTGACGAGTAATATTTCGCTCGGAGCGCAGGTCGCCCCGATCGGGATCGGCCGCTTGGGGCGCCTATGCTGCCTGCAAGTAGGCAGCAGAGAAATGTCGACGCAGTAGGAGAGCCGGCGTGAGCTTGAGGATCGTTGTCACCGTGAAGTACGTGCCCGACGCCACTGGCGACCGGCACTTCGCCGATGACCTGACCGTCGACCGGGACGACGTGGACGGTCTGCTCTCCGAGCTGGACGAGTACGCGGTCGAGCAGGCGCTGCAGATCTCCGAGAACTCCGACGACGACGTGGAGATCACCGTTTTGACGGTGGGCCCGGAGGACGCCAAGGACGCGCTGCGCAAGGCGCTGTCCATGGGCGCCGACAAGGCGATCCACGTCGAGGACGACGACCTGCACGGCACCGACGCGCTGGGCACCTCGCTGGTGCTGGCCAAGGCGATCGAGAAGGCCGGCTACGACCTGGTGATCTCCGGCATGGCCTCCACCGACGGCACCATGGGTGTCGTACCGGCCCTGCTGGCCGAGCGCCTGGGCGTCCCGCAGGTCACCCTGCTGTCCGAGGTCTCCGTCGAGGACGGCACGGTCAAGGGCCGCCGGGACGGCGACGCCGCCTCGGAGCAGCTGGAGGCCTCCCTGCCGGCCGTCGTGTCGGTCACCGACCAGTCGGGCGAGGCGCGCTACCCGTCCTTCAAGGGCATCATGGCCGCCAAGAAGAAGCCGGTTCAGTCCTGGGACCTGTCCGACCTCGACATCGAGGCCGAGGAGGTCGGCCTGGAGGGTGCGTACACCGTCGTGGACGCCGCGACCGAGCGTCCGGCCCGTACCGCCGGCACGATCGTCAAGGACGAGGGCGAGGGCGGCAAGCAGCTCGCCGAGTTCCTCGCGAGCCAGAAGTTCATCTAAGGGTCTCTGGCCCGCTTGAGGCTCAACCCCCTTCCGCCCTTCAAGACTTCGCATTCCGCAGGAGAGCAATCCCATGGCTGAAGTTCTCGTCTACGTCGACCACGTGGACGGCGCCGTCCGCAAGCCCACCCTGGAGCTGCTGACCCTGGCCCGCCGCGTCGGCGAGCCCGTCGCCGTCGCCTTGGGCAACGGCGCCGCCGACACCGCCGCCGCGCTCGCCGAGCACGGTGCGGTCAAGGTCCTCACCCACGACGCGTCCGAGTACGCCGACTACCTGGTCGTCCCGAAGGTCGACGCGCTGCAGGCCGCCGTCGAGGCCGTCTCCCCGGCCGCCGTGCTGGTCCCCTCCTCCGCCGAGGGCAAGGAGATCGCCGCGCGTCTGGCGCTGCGCATCGGTTCGGGCATCATCACCGACGCCGTCGACCTGGAGGCCGGCGACGAGGGCCCGGTGGCCACCCAGTCGGTGTTCGCCGCGTCGTTCACCACCAAGTCCCGTGTCTCCAAGGGCACCCCGGTCATCACGGTCAAGCCGAACTCGGCCGCCGTGGAGGCCGCCCCGGCCGCGGGCGCGGTCGAGGCCCTGTCCGTCACGTTCTCCGCCCAGGCCACCGGCACGAAGGTGACCGCGCGCACGCCGCGTGAGTCGACCGGGCGTCCGGAGCTGACCGAGGCCGCGATCGTGGTCTCCGGTGGCCGTGGCGTCAACGGCGCGGAGAACTTCGCGATCATCGAGGCGCTCGCCGACTCCCTCGGCGCGGCCGTCGGCGCCTCGCGTGCCGCGGTGGACGCGGGCTGGTACCCGCACACCAACCAGGTCGGCCAGACCGGCAAGTCGGTCTCGCCGCAGCTGTACATCGCCTCCGGTATCTCCGGCGCGATCCAGCACCGCGCGGGCATGCAGACCTCGAAGACGATCGTGGCGATCAACAAGGACGCCGAGGCTCCGATCTTCGAGCTGGTCGACTACGGCGTGGTCGGCGACCTCTTCGACGTCGTCCCGGCGCTGACCGAGGAGATCAAGACCCGCAAGGGCTGATCTCCATCGGGCACATCGAGGCCCCCGTGACCGTCCGGCGGTCACGGGGGCCTCGTGTCATCCCAGGCTCAGGAACGCCTGCACGGGCAGATGGTCGCTCGGGAACTGACCGTCGGCGGAGAACGTGTTGATCGCCGCCCGGTGCGCGGTGACCCCGGGTGTGGTCAGGACCCAGTCGATGCGGTCGCCGTTCGGCGTCAGCGGCTTGTAGCCGTGGAAGGTCGCGTACAGCGCGCTGCGCTCGCGCGCGGTGTCCCAGGTGTCGACGAGACCGGCGCCGAGCAGGGTGTCGTACACCGTGTTCCTGTGGGCGGCGACATTGAAGTCCCCGGTCACCACGACCGGCAGCGAGCGGTCGAACCCGGCGATCCGGGCGGCGACGAGTGCTGCGCTGCGCTCGCGCGCGTACTGGCTGACATGGTCGAAGTGGGTGTTGAGGACGTAGAACTGCCCTCCGGCGTCGGCGAGATCGCGGAAGCGGACCCAGGTGACCATGCGGGCGAAGGCCGCGCCCCAGGTGTTGGAGCCGATCACGTCCGGGGTGTCGGAGAGCCAGAAGTGGTCGTACTCGGTCGGGCGCAGTCGCCGGGTGTCGTAGTAGACCGCCATGGCCTCGTCGCGGCTGCCGTGCAGCCTGCCGGTGCCCAGCCAGTCGTAGTGCGGGCCGAGGTCGGAGTCGATGTCCAGCAGCTGCGCGAAGACGCCTTCCTGGGTGCCGATGACATGGGGGGCCTCGCGGCGCAGCAGCTCGCGCATGACCGGTCTGCGGGCGGCCCAGCTGTTGGGCTCGGCGGTGCTGGCGAAGCGCAGGTTGAAGGACATGGTCCGGAGATGGCCACGGGGGGCGGGCTCGCCCGCCGAGGCGGACGACGTGGGCAGTGCTGTACTGGAGAGGGGTGCGGTGACGGCGGCGGCCAGCACGGCCTTCAGGCCCAGACGGCGCGTGACTCGGCTGTGGTTCGGCACGGGGGCTCCTTCGGTGGGAACGGCCGGACGAGTCGTGCGGGGGCGTGCGTATGGAAGTGTGATACCGCGTCCTGAGATGAGCGTGAACATGGCGAGATGGTGGAGTGGCTCCCCGTGGACATGGTGTTGACCAGTCGGAAGGTCCCCAGATAACTTCATTCTACGGATTGTTGATTCCGTATAGCGGAAAATAGGAGGGTGTGGGATGGGTCAGGGCCAGCAGGAGAAGGTGGCGACGAGCCTCGCGGGCGCCGTCAGCGAGGAGATCAGCGCCTCCCTCGCGCCGGTCGACGCCGAGCTGGAGCGCCGCTACCCCGGGGACCCGGGTGGCCGCCAGCCCGTCCACACCGTCTACGTGCCCGGCGACGTCTTCGCCGCCGACACCATCCGCTCCTGGGGCGACCAGGCCCTCGCCTTGCTCGACGAACACGCCCCGGACGCCGCCTCCTTCGCCGCTGTCCTCGGCCTCTCCGACGAACTCGCCGAGCCCGTCCACGCGCGCGTGCGCGCCAAGCTGGAGCGCGAGCCCATCGAGGACCTGCGCGTCGACTTCGAGGACGGCTACGGCCCGCGCCCCGACGCCGAGGAGGACGAGTCGGCCGCCCGCGCGGCACGGCTGATCGCCGAGGCCTACGACAACGGCACGTCGGCCCCGTACATGGGCATCCGCATGAAGTGCATGGAGGCGCCCGTACGCGACCGGGGCATCCGCACCCTGGACATCTTCCTCACCGGCCTGATGGAGGCCGGCGGCCTGCCCGACGGCCTCGTCCTCACCCTGCCCAAGGTGACGTACCCCGAGCAGGTCACCGCCATGGTGCGGCTCCTGGAGGAGTTCGAGAAGGCGCGCGGGCTGGAGCCCGGCCGGATCGGTTTCGAGATCCAGATCGAGACCAGCCAGTCCATCCTCGCCACCGACGGCACCGCCACCGTCGCCCGGATGATCCAGGCCGCCGAGGGCCGCGCCACCGGCCTGCACTACGGCACCTTCGACTACAGCGCCTGCCTCGGCGTCTCCGCCGCCTACCAGGCCAGCGACCACCCCGCCGCCGACCACGCCAAGGCGATCATGCAGGTCGCGGCGGCCGGCACCGGCGTACGCGTGTCGGACGGCTCGACGAACGTCCTGCCGGTCGGTACGACCGCCAAGGTCCACGACGCCTGGCGACTGCACTACGGCCTCACCCGCCGCGCCCTGGCCCGCGCCTACTACCAGGGCTGGGACATGCACCCCGGCCACATCCCCACCCGGTACGCGGCCGTCTTCGCCTTCTACCGTGAAGGTTTCGAGCAGGCCGCGGCCCGTCTCGCCCGATACGCCAACCGGGCCGGCGGTGACGTCATGGACGAGCCCGCCACCGCCAAGGCCCTCAGCGGCTACCTGCTGCGCGGCTTGGACTGCGGCGCTCTCGACATCGGCGAGGTCGCCCGGCTCACGGGTCTGACCCGCGCCGATCTGGAGGGCTTCGCGGCGCCCAGGAGGGGCGATTTGACGGCTTCCGCGAAGTAGCGGACCTGTCACTTTCGCAACCACCGGCTGGTGTTGTCACCGCCGCCCCGTAGTCTGTACGCCACGCATCGACGTGTCAGTGGTGTCACAGGAACGGGGCAGCGGTGTCATCGGGGGAGAACGGACAGGCGGACGAGACCGGTCGGCTGCTGGCCGGGCGTTATCGCGTACTGGCGCAGCTCGGACGCGGCGGCATGGGCGTGGTCTGGCGGGCCGTCGACGAGGTGCTGGGCCGCGAGGTCGCCGTCAAGGAGCTGCGGACCTACTCGGACGCCGACGGTCCCGAACTCGCCGATTTGCGGCTGCGGATGCAGCGCGAGGCCCGCGCGGCGGCCCGGGTCAAGCATCCCGGCGTGGTGGCCGTGCACGACGTCGCCGAGGTCGACGGCCGCCCGCTGATCGTCATGGAGCTCGTCGACGGCCCCTCCCTGGAGGCGCTGCTGCGCGAGCGCGGCACCCTCGACCCGCGGGAGGCCGCCGGCATCGGCGCCAAGGTCATGGACGCGCTGGCCGCCGCCCACCGGGCCGGCGTCCTGCACCGCGACGTCAAGCCGGGCAACATCCTGCTCGAACGCTCCGGCCGCGTCGTCCTGACCGACTTCGGCATCGCCACCATGGAAGACCCGGCCGACGGCTCGGCCACCCATCTGACCCGCACCGGCCACCTCGTCGGCTCCCTGGACTACATGGCCCCCGAGCGCGCCCAGGGCGCCGACCCGGGCCCCTCCTCGGACGTCTGGGCGCTGGGCGCCACGCTCTACGCGGCGGTGGAGGGCTCCGCACCTTTCCGCCGCACGTCGACCTTCTCCACGCTCACCGCGATCGTCAGCGAGCCCCTGCCGGAGCCCCGCAACGCCGGAGCCCTCGGCCCCGTTCTGCAACGGCTGATGGACAAGCGGCCCGAGTCCCGTCCCGAGGCCGACCAGGCATGCGAACTCCTCCGGACCGTGGCGGAGTCGGGCGGCACGGACACGGCGACCGCCGCGCTGCGGGGGCCGGTCGGCGCCGGGCCCGTCCCTGATGAGACGGAGCGCAGCGTCCCCTCGCCACCGCCGGGCTTCGGGCCCACGGCGGGTGCGAACCCCGTCGGGCAGCAAGGCGTACCCGCCTCCGACCTGCCAGGTGCTCCGCGTTTCGGGGGCGCGGCACAGGGCGCGTCGGCGGCCCAGGGACCCGGGACCCCCGGACACCGAACACCGCCCGTCCAGGGCTTCGGCGTCGCCGGTCCCGGCTCGGCGGGACAGACGGGCCAGGGACACGGATACGGCGCCCCGGCGCACCCGGCCGTGTCTCCGTACGGCGGCCCGCCCCCGCAGCCGCACGACCCGGACGCCACGGGCCCGATGGTCACGTCCTCCGCCACCCCGGCCCGCCGCAAGGGCCGCGCCCTGCTCGCCGCCGTGGCCGTCACCGTCGTCCTCGCGGCGGCCGGCGTCACGGCCGCCCTGGTCAACAACGAGGGCGAGTCCAAGACCGAGGCGCAGAACACCTCGGCCACCACCTCCACCGGCGCCCTTGCCCAGGCGACCGGCAGCCCCGACTCCCGCCCCTCGGGCGAGGCCGGCCTGACCGACACGGACGACGACAAGAAGTCCCCTGACGCGACCAAGTCCCCCAGCGGCACGGCGAAGGCCGACGCCACCGACGAGCCCACCGCCGCGTCCCCGACCAAGACCTCGGGCGGTGGCGGCACCGACGGAGGCACCACGGGCGGCGGTTCCGGCAGCGGCGGCGGCACCGGTGGGGGAGGAACCACAGGCGGCGGCGGAACCACGGGCGGGGGTGGCAGCACCACCCAGCCCGACGCCTGCCAGTCGATCGGCGGCGGCAAGTACAACTGCCAGGTCTGGACGCAGGCCAAGTCGTACACCGCCTCCGGCACCGAGGTGGGCGTCCTCAACGCCGGCACCAACTATTTCTACTGCCAGCAGAACCTGGGCCGACGCGAGACGTCCGGGCAGTGGACCAACGTCTGGTGGGCCAAGACGGACGACGACCGCGGCAACACCGGCGTCTTCATCAGCGACGTGTACATCCAGGGCGGCAACAACGACGAGCCGGTGCCCGGACTCCCCGTCTGCTGACCCTCAGCTCCGCCGCACCTCGACGTACTTCTCCAGCCCGGAGGCCGTCACCATCCGCTCCTGCGCGAACAGCCGGGTCCCGCGCTCGCACAGCCGGGCGTCGGCCCGCGCTCGCGCGCAGAACTCCTCAGGGGTGTCACCGAACAGCTCCCGCAACCGGGCCGAGCCCGTGAGGAGTTCGGTGATCAGCGCCCGCTGACCGGGGTGGGTGCGCGGCGCGCCGGTGCCGCCGTGCAGGACGCCGTGGCGGTTGACGTACACGAAGGTGCCCGGGAGGGTGCCACCGTCGGCCAGGTCGATCCGCACGTCGGGCGCCGGCAGCCAGACCCGGTCGTAGTTGCCGTGCGGCACCGGCACGCCCTCGCTCGCGTCGATCACCTCCAGCTGCTCGGCGTCGAGCCAGGTGATGAACAACTCCTGTACGTGGCCGGGGGCTTCGAAGGGCGACGCGGAGACGTATCCGAGGCGGCTCACGTGTGCGGAGACGCCGACGTCGATGCCGGTGACCTGGACCTTCACCATCGGGATGGGGGAGGTGATCCCGAACGCGTCCATCTTGTGCCGCAGTTGGCCGGGACAGGCGTTGGAGCCGACCGCGAGGACGGGCACGCGGTCGTCGTGCACCAGCCGGTCCAGGGGCAGCAACTGGTCCCCGTCGAGCAGTCCGGAGTCCGCGGGCCAGGCGCCCGGGTAGAGGAGCGGTTGGTCACGTGGTGCGTCGGCCAGGCCGAGCGCCTCCAGCGTGCGGCTGTGCGGGGTCGAGTGGCGCGACGTGCCGGTCGTGAGGTCCTCCATGGGCCGCTCAGTCCGCCGGCGGCAGTTCACCCGAGCCACGGGTGATCAGCCGTGTCGGCAGCTCGATGCGTTCGGGGGTGACCAGGGTGCCGTCGAGCTGGCGGAAGAGGCGTTCGGCGGCGGTACGGCCGAGGGCCGCGGCGTCCTGGGCGACGACCGTGACGCCCGGCTGGAGCAGGTCGGCGAGCTCGATGTCGTCGAAGCCGACCAGGGCGACGGGGCGGCTCTGCTCGGCGAGGACCCGGATCACGGTGACCGTCACCCGGTTGTTGCCCGCGAAGATCGCGGTGACGGGGGAGGGACCGGAGAGCATCTCCTCGGCCGCCCGGCGCACCCGCTCGGGGTCGGTGACACCCAGGGACATCCAGGAGTCCTCCACCGGTATCCCCGCGTCCTCCATGGCGGCCCGATAGCCGCGCAGCCGCTCGGCCGCCGTGTGGATGCGGGGCATGTCGCCGACGAAGCCGATCCTGCGGTGCCCGTGCGCGATGAGGTGGGCGACGCCGTCGCGGGCACCGCCGAAGTTGTCGGACAGCACGCAGTCGGCGTCGATCCTCCCGGCCGGCCGGTCCACGAACACCGTGGCGACGCCCGCCTTGAGCTCGGGTTCCATGTACCGGTGGTCGTCACCGGCTGGAATGATCACCAGCCCGTCCACGCGCCGCGCGCACAGTGCCAGCGCCAGCTCCTGCTCGCGGTCCGGGTCCTCGGCGCTGGAGCCGTTGATGAGCAGGGCGCCGTGCGCTCGGGCGACCTCCTCGACCGCACGGCTCAGCGGCCCGTAGAAGGGGTCCGCGAGATCCTCCAGGACCAGGCCGATGCTCGCCGTACGGCCCTTGCGCAGCACCCGGGCGCTGTCGTTGCGGCGAAAACCCAGGGCGTCGATGGCCTCCTGGACGCGCCGCTCCGTCTCCGGGGTGACCCCGGGCTCGCCGTTGACCACGCGCGAGACGGTCTTCAGACCGACTCCGGCCCGCGCCGCGACGTCCTTCATGGTCGGACGGTTGCCGTAGCGGTGCTCGGGTGCGCGGTCGGATCGGCGGATGGTCTCGGGCACGATGCGGCGTCCTGTCCTGTCGTCCACGGGAAGCGTCGGTCCACGGGGATGCGTCGGTCCATGGGTTTGTATGAGGATGTGGCGTCGAGCATAGAGCCTGGACAACGTTGTCAGATCCAGGGGACACTGTCCACCGCAATCTCCGGCCTGCGCCCCCACCGCGAGACCGGCTCGCCCAGTTCCCGTGGTTGACGGGGAGATCCGAATGGTTGACGGGGAGAACTGACACTGATGCACACCGACCTCGTGGCTGCGCTCGACATCGGCGGCACCAAGATTGCCGGAGCGCTGGTGGACGGCCACGGCACGATCGTTGCCCGGGCTCAGCGCGCGACGCCGGCGCGGGAGGACGGCGAGACGGTGATGCGGGCCGTCGAGGAGGTCGTCGGCGAGCTCACCGCGTCGCCCCTGTGGGACCGCGCCACGGCCCTCGGCATCGGCAGCGCGGGACCGGTGGACGCCTCCGCGGGCACCGTGAGCCCGGTGAACGTGCCCGGCTGGCGCGACTATCCGCTGGTCCGGCGGGCCCGGGAGGCGGCCGGCGGCCTCCCCGTCGAGCTGATCGGCGACGGTGTGGCCATCACGGCGGCCGAGCACTGGCAGGGGGCCGCACGGGGGCACGACAACGCGCTCTGCATGGTTGTCTCCACGGGCGTCGGCGGCGGTCTGGTGCTGAACGGCCGACTGCACCCCGGCCCCACCGGCAACGCCGGGCACATCGGCCACATCAGCGTCGAACTGGACGGCGACCCGTGCCCCTGCGGTTCGCGCGGCTGCGTGGAGCGCATCGCGAGCGGCCCCAACATCGCGCGACGGGCGATCGAGAACGGCTGGCAGCCCGGCCCGGACGGCGACACCTCCGCCGCCGCGGTGGCCGCCGCCGCCCGGGAGGGCGACCCGGTCGCCGTGGCCTCCTTCGAGCGCGCCGCGCAGGCCCTTGCCGCCGGGATCGCGGCCACCGCGACCCTCGTCGAGATCGACATCGCCGTGATCGGCGGGGGAGTGGGCAAGGCGGGTGATGTCCTCTTCACGCCCCTCCGCAAGGCGCTGAGCGACTACGCCACCCTGTCCTTCGTCCAGCGCCTGACCGTCACAGCGGCCCAGATGGGCACGGACGCCGGGCTGGTGGGGGCCGCGGCGGCCGCGCTCGCGGGGAGGGCCGGGGCGACCACGGCGGGGGTGTGAGGGCCTGCCGGGTGTCGGGGCGCGGCGAGGCAGGAACGTTCACTCGCCGGAACGGAACGGAACTGGACGGGAGTGACGGAACTGGCCGGGACGTGACGGGCCCGGACCGTGCGGCCGGTTCCTAGGCCTTGTCGTCTGGAGCATGCCGGCGTCGCTGGCGCGGCGAGGTCGTTCCGAGCGCGGCCGACAGGTCCGGCAGGGAGTCCGCCGACAGGTACACCGTCGCCGCGTCCACCAGTCCTGTCGTGCCCAGGTCGAGGCGGACGGGCGGGTCCAGGCGCAGGGCCGCGTTCAGTGAGCTGCCCACGGAGCAGGCCACCGCGCCCGGTTCGCCCGGCACTGGCCGTGGCCCCCGGCCCGGAACCGTGCGGACCACCGACGAAACGGAGCGGACCGCCGAGCGCGGCAACGTCACCTCTCCGAGGAAGCCGGTCCGCAGGACCACCCGCTCGGCGTCCACCTCGTGCGGATGCCGGAGCACCACCGCCACCAGCCCGAGCCCGGCCAGCACCAGCAGCGCCTCGAACGCCGCGTGTACCGGCCGGGCCGCGGGCGGCAGCATCGACGACAGCAAGAAGGCCACCACGATCTCCATCGCCACCAGGGGCAGCACCAGCTGCCGCACCCCGGCCGAGTGCCGCAGCCCGGGCACCGGCCCACGCCGCACCAGCACCGCCGTCAGGGACCTGGCCCAGACGCCTACGACACCGAACCTGGTCGGCCCGGCGGTCACGGACCCCGGTACCCGCTCTGTCGCCGTCACCCTTGCTCCTGTTCCCTCGCTCCGGCATCAACTCCCCCCAGGTTCGGGTGAGTCGGCGGGCCGAGGGCAGTGACAAATGTCAACAACTCATCCGCGCCGCCGCCCAGTCCGCGTGATCCGAGTCGATGCCGTCACCGCCGTCGGTGACGACCAGCCGGACCACCCGGGCGCCGGTCACGTCGGCCGTGAGCGGCTGGGCCGGCGTCGCGTTGGTGAGCACGTCGGTGGCGGCGGCCCTGGTGTCGTCGGCCCAGATCTCGAAGGCGACCGTGCCGTTCGCGCCCTTCTCGTCGTCGACACCGACGTCGGCGGTCACCGTCTCGCATGCGCCGCCGGCGTAGTACTCGACGGCACTCTCGGCGTGGACACCGAGCCCCGTGCCGTACACGACACCCCCGACGGTGATCGGATTCCCGTCGCCCGCGGCGCTCTCGCCGTTGCTGGTGTTGCGCTCCACCGGTCCCCAGCCGTTGGCGGCCGACAGCCACGCGAGGTCACCGAGCCCGGAGGTCCCCGAGGGCGGCGGCGTCACCACGGTCGCGGTCAAGGGGAGCGCGTTGTCGACGCGGACGCCGGACGGTGACCGGTAGCTGGTCCTGAGGGTGAGGTCGTACGACCTGGTCGGCGTGCCCTCGGGCGCGGTGACGGTCCATGTGGTGCGCAGGGTACGGCCCGGCGGCAGTGCGGGCGAGGCGGTCGGTGACGTCGCCTTCACGGTCCACCCGTCCGGCCCGGTCAGGGCGACGGACACGCGCCTGGCCGCCGTACGCCCGAGGTCGGTGACCGTCGACGTCCACGTGGCCGTTCCGCCCGCCTCGACCAGTGAGTCGCCGTCCAGGCCGAGTTCGACGGCGGGCGGGTGCTGGGCCCACCTGGGGTCGGCGGCGACCCGGAGGAGGACCGTGCCGTGGGCGGGGACGGTCGCGGAGATCGTGCCCGCCGTGTTGTAGCTGCGGTGCTGCCACAGGTCGCGCAGCGTGTACGCCTCGGCGTCGGCCAGGCCGACCGCGTCGGCGGTCGTGGCGATGCGCTGGGCCGAGCTGGACTCGTTGAAGAGGGCCACCGCGCGGCTGCCGTCCCGCATCTCCTTGGCGACGACCCAACGCCCGCCTTCGGACGAGATCACCGCGCCCTGCTCGCCCAGCGGGTCCTGGTCGACGGCGATGACCTCGCGGTTGCCGAGGATCTCGAAGGTCTCCTCGGAGACCGACCGCAGATCGGAGCCGATGAGCAGGGGCGCGGCCATCATCGCCCACATCGAGAAGTGCGAGCGGTACTCGGTGTCCGTCATACCGCCGTTGCCGACCTCCAGCATGTCGGGGTCGTTCCAGCGGCCGGGGCCCGCGTACGGCGCGAGCGGCAGGTTGCGCTTGAGGATCGACAGCATCGAGCCCCAGTTGTCGCTGATGTCACCGGTCGTGCGCCAGAGATGACCGACGTCGGCCGCCCACTCCCACGGCTTGTTCTCGCCCCACTCGCAGATGCTGTAGACGATGGGCCGGCCGGTGGCCTTCAGGGCGTCGCGCATGGTCGTGTAGCGCAGCTTGGCGTCCACGCCCTGGTTGTTGCAGTTGTCGTACTTCAGGTAGTCCACGCCCCAGTCCGCGAACTGCCGGGCGTCGCTGTACTCATGACCGAGGGCGCCCGGAAAGCCCGCCGTGTTGCAGGTCTTGGTGCCCGCGCTGGTGTAGATGCCGAGCTTCAGCCCCCTGGCGTGGACGTAGTCGGCGACCGCTTTGATCCCGCCTGGGAAGCGGACCGGGTCGGGTACCAGCTTCCCGTTCGCGTCCCTGGACGGCAGGGCCCAGCAGTCGTCGAGGTTGACGTACTGGTATCCGGCGTCCTTCAGGCCCTTCTCGACGAAGATGTCCGCGATCCCCTTGACCATGGACTCGTTGAACTCGGCGCGGCAGTGGGTGGAGTTCCAGTTGTTGAAGCCCATGGGCGGGGTGAGGGCCAGACCGTCGTCCACGGCGGGCGCGACAGGAGCCGCGGGGGACGGGGCCGCGGCGGCGGGGGTGGCGAGTCCCGCCGCGCAGAGCAGGCCCGCGGCGAGTGCTCCGACCGCTCTGCGACGGGTTGTGCGGGTGTGAAGGTGACGCATCGTTACGTTCCTCCGTACCTGCGAGATCGGGATGACGTCATGTACGCGTCATGGTGGAGCTCACGGTAGAACCTGTCGGAGTGTGTTGGAAGCGTGTTGGAAGTCGTCGGGCGGTGTGCGGGGTCCTGTGTATGGTTTTGAGTCATGGTTTTGAACATGTTCAAGAATCTGCGCTAAGCTCGTTCCCACACACGAGGGGGAGTCGATGAAGATAGTGATCCCTGGGGGAACCGGGCAGGTGGGGACGGTGCTGAACCGCGCGCTGGGCGGCGCGGGACACGAGGTCGTCGTCCTGACGAGGCGGCCCTCGCACAAGGGTGAACTGCACTGGGACGGGGAGACGCTGGGTCCCTGGGCCGCCGCGATCGACGGCAGCGACATCGTGATCAACCTGGCCGGGCGCAGTGTCAGCTGCCGCTACACCGCGCCCAATCTGCGGGCGATGATGGATTCGCGCGTGCACTCCACCCGGGCCGTGGGAGAGGCGATCAACCGCGCCGCCCGGCCGCCGCGGGTCTGGCTCCAGATGAGCACGGCCACCATCTACGCCCACCGGTTCGACGCGCCTCACGACGAGGCGACAGGCGTCATCGGCGGCGGCGAACCGGATGTGCCGGACTACTGGGCGTACAGCGTCGAGATCGCCAAGGCCTGGGAGCGGGCGCAGGAGGAGGCCGACACACCGCACACCCGGAAGGTCGCTCTGCGTTCCGCCATGGTGATGAGCCCCGATCGCGGTGGCGTGTTCGACGTCCTGCTGCGACTGGCGCGGCTGGGACTCGGAGGGCCCGTGGCGGGCGGCGGACAGTACGTCTCCTGGATCCATGACCGGGACTTCGTCCGCGCGGTCGAGTTCCTGGTGGATCGGCCGGATCTCACCGGTCCGGTGAACCTCGCCGCTCCCGAACCCCTGCCGCACCGTGCCTTCATGCGGGCACTGCGCTCCGCGTGGGGCGTCCCCGTGGGCCTGCCCGCGACGAAGTGGATGGCCGAGATCGGCGCGTTCGCGCTGCGCTCGGACACCGAACTCCTGCTGAAGAGCCGCCGTGTCACGCCCGGCCGGCTGCTCGACGAGGGGTTCGACTTCGAGTACGCCCGGTGGCCGGAGGCGGCGGACGATCTCGTACGGCGCGTGCGGCGGCGTCGGCTCAAGAAGGCGCGGCCGGGGGCCGAAATCGCGTCGCCGTCCCGATCGCCCCGGGGTGGAGCGTGACTCCCGCCTCCGTTTCACAGTTGAAACGGTCATGAAGAAGCGCAGCATGCTCGCCATCGCCTCCCTGGCCACCGGATTCGTCGTCGCGGCGGTCACCCCGTCCCACGCCATCGAGCTCCCGGTCACCGGCTCCCCCGCCACCGGGACCCCTGACGCCGGGCTGCCGGCCGGCGCCGAGACCAAGCTCGGCGGTGTGAGCGTCGACAAGGCCCTGGACACCGTCGGCCGGGCCATCAACCGTGAGACGGAGCGGGCTGTGAACGACGCCCCGCACGGGAAGAAGGCAAAGAAGGGCTGACGAGCCCCCCGACTCGACCTCGGCGCCGTACCCCCGCATCCGAGGGGGCCCGGCGCCGCTGTCATGCGCTCTCTACGGGAGCTGGTTTCCGTGGCAGGGTGGAGCGGGCAAGCCACAGGGGGCCAACAGAAGAGGGGGAAACGTGATCGTCTGGATCAACGGCGCGTTCGGTGCGGGGAAGACCACCACCGCACGCGAACTGATCGAGCTGATCCCGAACAGCACGCTCTTCGACCCCGAGGTCATCGGCGGAGCACTCACCCACCTGCTCCCGCCCAAACACCTCACCGAGGTCGGTGACTTCCAGGACCTGCCGATCTGGCGGCGTCTCGTGATCGACACGGCGGCCGCGCTGCTCGCCGAGCTCGGCGGGACCCTCGTGGTCCCGATGACATTGCTGCGCCAGGAGTACCGGGACGAGATCTTCGGCGGCCTTGCAGCCCGCCGCATCACCGTGAGGCATGTGCTCCTCGCCCCGGCGGAAACGATCCTGCGCGAGCGGATAGCCGGACGGGAGATCCCGCCCGAGCTGCCCGACGGCGAGATACGGGTCCGGCAGTGGTCGTACGACCACATAGAGCCGTATCGCACCGCACTCGCCGCCTGGCTCACCGCCGACGCGTATCCCGTCGACAACGGCCTGCTGACCCCGTACCAAACCGCGGTCCGCATCGCCGAGGCGGTCGGCAGCGGTACGGTCCCGGTCTGCGACATCGTGCAGACGCCCGAGCCCACCGCCGAGACGGTCGCCTCGGGCGTCCTGCTCTTCGACGAGGAGGACCGGGTGCTGCTCGTCGACCCCACCTACAAGGCGGGCTGGGAGTTCCCCGGCGGGGTCGTCGAACGGGGTGAGGCGCCCGCGCGGGCGGGCATCCGGGAGGTCGCGGAGGAGACGGGGATACGGCTCGACGACGTACCGCGGCTCCTCGTGGTCGACTGGGAGCGGCCCTCGCCCCCGGGATACGGAGGTCTGCGCCTGCTCTTCGACGGCGGGCGCCTGGACTCCACGGAGGCCGAACGCCTCCTGCTGCCCGGCCCCGAACTGCGCGATTGCCGGTTCGTCACCGAGCAGGAGGCGGCCGATCTGCTGCCGCCGGTGCGTTATGAGCGGCTGCGGTGGGCGCTCAGGGCCCGGGAACGCGGGGCGGCGTTGTATCTGGAGGCGGGTGTTCCCACGTCGTGACCCGTTCCTGAAACCGTCGGCTGAAGTCGTCCATCGCGGCCGCCGTCCGCGCGTGCCGGGAGATCACCGCGGCGGCGGCCTCCGGGATGCCCTCCGGTCGGGCGCCGTCGGCGCATGCGCGGATGAACGCGGACCGTTCCTCCCCTCGGTGCCCGTACAACTCGGTGACGAGCCAGAGCACCAGGTACAGGGAGGTGTAGGCGCGGTCGTAGTCACGGTGCCGGTCCAGGAAGTCGCGCTCGTCCGGTGCCAGGCGGAAGCGCGGGGAGAGGGCCAGGCCGTAGTCGGCCAGGTAGAGCCGGTGGCCGTCGGTGAGGAAGTTCCCGAAGTGGGCGTCCATGTGCAGGAGTTGCCGTGAGCGAAGGAAGGAGGTGGTGGCATCGAGGCCCCGCTCCACCAGCCGGCAGGCGGCCTGCGCGTCGCCCACCGCGAGCCGGGCGCGGAGCCAGTCGTGCACGGTGTGCGGGACGTACTCCAGGAACAGGGCCACGCACGCGGATGCGGCCCGCCGGGCCTCGACATGCTCACGCAGCCCCGGGGCGCCGCCCCAGTAGCGGACGACCGCCTCCACGTCGGCCAGTTCGCCCGGGAGCGGTCGCACGGGCTCGGGCAGGACCCGCCAGTGGTACATCAGCGGAAAGCCGGGGAACGCGTCCGACAGCACCCACTTCGTGGTCATCGTGTGCACGGCGAGTTCCCGCCAGGCGCCGAAGCCGGGGCTGGGGATCCTGCCGATGCCGTAGTGGCAGTGGGGCGGCATCCCGAAGAGGTTCGCGGTGGAGCGGACGTGCTCGGGAAGCCGCTCGGCGTCCGTGAGCGGTACGCGTTTCACGAAGACCTGGACGCCGTCGACCTCGACCAGCGTCGCCCGTCCGCCGATCCCGGTCCCCATCGGCCTCCCCTCCGCCACGAGAGCCGCGAGATCGTGGTCGGAGAGGAGCGCGAGGGACATGGCGACATCGGTGTGGGCGGCGTGCCGCGCGGTGTGGGTCATGGACCCGATTCCAGCGCGCGGCTCCTCAACTCGCCGCGTAATTACGCAGGAACAGCGCCTCGGCCACCGACAGCCGCTCCAGCTCCTGCGGGGACACGCTCTCGTTCACGGCGTGGATCTGGGCCTCCGGCTCGCTCAGGCCGATGAGGAGGATCTCCGCGCGCGGGTAGAGCGCGGCGAGGGTGTTGCACAGCGGGATCGAGCCGCCCTGGCCGGCGTACTGCATCTCCTGGCCCGGGTAGGCGACCGCCATCGCGTCCGCCATGGCCTGGTACGCCGGGCTGCCGGTGTCGGCGCGGAACGCCTGGCCCTGACCGATCTGCTCGGTGCGCACCCGGGCGCCCCACGGCGTGTGCGCCTCGACGTGCGCCTGGAGCAGCTTGGTCGCCTCGGCCGCGTCCACGCCCGGCGGCACCCGCAGGCTGATCAGCGCACGCGCGCTCGCCTGCACGGACGGGGTGGCGCCCACGACCGGCGGGCAGTCGATGCCGAGGACCGTGACGGCGGGGCGCGCCCAGATACGGTCGGCGACCGTGCCGGAGCCGATCAGCTCGACGCCGTCGAGGACCTTGGCGTCCTGGCGGAACTGTTCGTCCGCGTACTGGAGCCCCTCCCACGACGTCTCGCCGGTCAGCCCGTCCACCGTCGTGGAACCGTCCTCGGCGCGCAGTGAGTCCAGCACGCGGATCAGCGCGCCGAGCGCGTCGGGCGCGGCCCCGCCGAACTGGCCGGAGTGCAGGTTGCCTTGGAGGGTGTCGATCTGCACGCGGAGCAGGGTCATGCCGCGCAGGGTGGAGGTGACCGTCGGCAGGCCGACGCGGAAGTTGCCCGCGTCGCCGATCACGATGGTGTCGGCCTCCAGCAGGTCCGGGTGCTGCTCGGCGTACCGCTCCAGACCGCCCGTGCCCATCTCCTCCGAGCCCTCGGCGATCACCTTGACGTGGACCGGTATGCCGCCGTTCGCCTTCAGCGCGCGCAGGGCGAGCAGATGCATGATCACGCCGCCCTTGCAGTCGGCGGACCCGCGCCCGTACCAGCGGCCGTCGCGCTCGGTCAGCTCGAAGGGCGGCGTGCTCCAGGCGGCCTCGTCCAGCGGGGGCTGCACGTCGTAGTGGGCGTACAGCAGGACCGTCTTCGCGCCCTCGGGCCCCGGCAGGTAGCCGTACACCGACTGCGTGCCGTCCGGGGTGTCGAGCAGGGCCACGTCCTGGAAGCCCTCGGCGCCGAGTGCGTCGGCGACCCAGCGGGCGGCGCCCTCGCTCTCGCTCCTAG
>CBFGZZ010000050.1:0-32174 GCA_965653385.1 uncultured Streptomyces sp.
GTCGCCGCACGCAGCGGCCACATTCCAACACGGGCACGGGGACGAACGGTGATCCCCAACGGTTCAGGACAGGGACGCGTTGTGTTACCGCAAGAGGCCGGATCGTGGTGGCGGCGGCATGCGGGCCGACGCTGCCAGATACGCGGACGTTCGTACGGCCCGCCGATCCCGCACCGGACTACCGGCCGGACGGCGAACGCTGCCATGAGAAGGGGAGAACCCCGCTGTGGCTAGGGCGGTCGGCTCCACGGCTTTAGGCAGCCACTTTGGCGCGAGCCTCGAAGATCATGGCCCCAACGTCGTGCTTTAGCGGGCAGGTCCACAGACTGCCCGACGCGCCGGAAGCTTACGGGGCCATGATCACTCGCGCCAAAGCAGCTCCAGCCCAAAGCCGCTCCACCGACCTCGGAGGAAATTACCCGTCTATCGTACTATCCTGCGATGGGTCAGAGGATTGTCGAGGTATCTGCGGCGTTTGACCCGCGTCACCTTCAAAAAGGTTTATCTGTCCGGCCGATACATTCCTAACAGACCGAGGCCGCTGATACTCGTCCACATGCCCCATTGTTCGAATGACGGTGGCATTGTATAGCCAACTCAGATTTCCCTCTTTCTCAAGCTTCCCGGAGACTTGCAATGCCAAGTCTTCTTCGTGCGCCCTGATGGCCGCGTGATAGTCCTCATCGTCAGCCAACCGGACACGCACTTTCCTCGCTGGCCCCGAAGTCAACGCCTCGACACCGAATACTCCTGGACTCCCCACGTCCTTTTTGGCGAGCAGATGTACCCGGCCAATCATAGTCACCATGCGAGATGACTTATCCTCTGCGAGGCGTACGGCCGCTTTCCCCAGGGGCTCCGCGTCTGAGCCCCTGAACTCAAACTGCACAGACTGGGGAGCCGACTCCGGGCTGCTCGAGTCCCACTCAACCGTGATATCGGCGCCATCCGAATTGGCTGCGATACCCAAAAGTGCTTGGGTCATCTCATAGGAGATACCCCGTGGCACGCCAGCCTCAAAGCCCGACAGTGATCCACTGGCGCGGTAGTGCTCAACTGCCTCCGCAGTCGCCTCCACAGCACGCACAACCGCTTGTGATACCTCCCGAGCATGAGCGACACCCACATCAGGGAGGTATGACATCTCTGCCCCGGAGGATGACAGCGAGATCCCTGCGTGCGGCGGAGCGTATGCCGTGACGATGTAGCTGCCCGGAGCTGTCTGCCCCATGAGGACTTCATCCAGATAGCGACTTGCGAAGCGTCCATGCCGATTAACGAAGTGCCGATCAGGACCTAGAAAGAACTTGGCCCCCGCTAGCAGCGTGCGACGGGCGGACTCGATCAACCGCTCACCACTTCGCCAGTCAATGAATCCGCTAGGGGCCGCCGATTCCCTTCTAAACCTAAATTCATCAGACGCGTCGACAGCGAGGCGCGGATAGATGACCCTGGTCCACGATTCGCGATCCTCTGCAATCTGCATAAGCGCAGACTTCATGACATCACCGAATTCGGGCGCATGGACATCGAGAGGAATCAGGAGGCTTGAGAACCTCGAAGGCGACTCTTCAGATCCTGGCGGAAGGTATCTCATATAGATTCCGCGCCTACCACCGGCGGGTCGCCATCCAGCCTCTTCCAGTAAGCCCGTCAGCTTCCCCGGATCGACTTTGGAAGGGATCGTCACGCTGGACCTTTTAGCCATTTAGCGATTCACCCCTATCGATCTTATCCAGGATCGCAGCCAAGGAGCTGGCGTCCATAATGTTCTTGGTCGGAATTCGGACGGTCGGCTTCTTTACCTTGGAGTCCGCCTCCACGCCTTCTAAGTATGCCCAGTAGCAGCAACGCCTAGTCCACAGTCCATCGTGCGTGACCTGCGTCCATTCGGCCTGTTTAGGAGGCGCCGTCATAACGATCAAGATGGCTTTCGGGTAGCTTCTGACCTTCACCATGTGATCGAAGTACTGACGCTTGCTGAACTGGTAGCTGAAGAAGTCTTTGGTCGGATCTGGCACGGTCTGCGTAGTGCACTTGAGCTGCGCGAACACCATGGTCTCTTGCTCAAGGGCCGTCTGTGGGGGGCGGATCAGCTGAGCGTCGACACCCCACTTGTCCTTGCTGATCAGCTCCATCGTGCAGCCTGCCGTCGCAGCAACGCTCGCCATGTATCCCTGTTGAAGCTGCTCCATCATGTCCGTCACCGTCAACGGATCAACAGCTTCAATGTGGCTTGTGCGCGGTTTCCCAATTCCGCCCGCGCCAACCAGCTCCACCACTGGCAGCCCCCCGCCTGAGTACAGTGGCTGGCAGGATAGGACACCGGTGGTTGGTCTGAGTAGATCCCCGGTCCACTGCATGGTCACACGGTAAAACTGAGCACTGACAACGACCTTGACGACGGGTCAGGCAGTCATCCGTCCGGAGCACCGCCTCTGAGACCCACCGCAGGAGAGCAGCCCGCTACGGCGCCCCGCTGAGAGTGTCTACCTACGTGACAACGCCCACGGACGGCAATGGAAACCACGGAGCATCGACCCAGGTGAGAGGCCCGTCAACCCCGGGTTGGGTGCCCACCCAAGTTGCCTCGAAACAAAGCGACCTGCGCAACCATGCTCAGAGGGGTGTCGGTTCCGAACGGTCAGTGCTGTCAGTACCCGGCCGTACGCTTCCACCATGCATAGAGGAGCGATCACACGGGAGTCCGTACTCAAGACCCTGGCGGAGCACGATGAGTTGGGGCGTGAGGCCTTCCTGGCAAAGTACGGCTTCGGGCAAGCACGATCGTATGTCCTAGTGCACGAGGGGAAGGGATACGACTCCAAGGCGGTTGCCGGGGTGGCTCACCAGTGGGACCAGGGGCGGCCCCTGGCGCCGGAAGAGTTCAGCGGAGGCAAAGACCACGCCGTGGCGTGGCTCAAGCGAGTTGGATTCCAGGTCAAGGCAATCAAGAACCCGGACTGGGCCCGAGACGAGATCATCCTCGCCTGTCACCTGGTGATGGAGAACGATTGGCGAGGGCTGGACGCACAGGACAGCCGTGTGGTGGAGCTGTCTGGCCTGCTCCAGTTGCTTCCGATCCACGCTGAAGCGGAGCGCAACGAGAAGTTCCGCAACCCCAACGGTGTCGCTCGCAAGACCTTCGATATCGCTACCCGACACCCGGAGTACCAGGGCAAACCCACCAACGGCGGTGCCCTCGACGTCGCGGTACTGCACGAATTTCTTACCCGCCCGGAAGAGATGACTGAGGCCACGCGACTGATTCGCCAAGGCCTCGCCACGGGCGAGTTGCAGTCCCTTGTGCCAACAGAAGACGAGGAGTTCGAGGACGATTACAGCGCGCCCGAAGGACGACTCCTCATGCGCCGGCACAGGGCGCGCGAGCGGAACAAGAGCCTACGCAAGAAGAAGATCGCTTCCGTTCTGCAACGGGGCGGGACCCTCGCTTGTGAGGCGTGCGGTTTCGACTTCGAGGAGACCTACGGGGACCGCGGCGCCGGATACATCGAGTGCCATCATGTCGTTCCGCTGCACGAAGCAGGGGAGGGCCGGACCAAGCTCACCGATCTCGCGCTGATCTGCGCCAACTGTCACCGCATGATCCATAGGCGTGCCCCGTGGCCGACCCCCTCAGAACTGCGGGCGTCTATAGACCAGCACAGGACCGCGAGCACACTCCCGTATGACACAGTTGGGCGACAACGCAAAGCTGCCGACGAGAAGATCGAGCGCCTTACCTGACCTCGTGCTCACATACCAAGGACAGGACCATCAGCCCGGCAGCCACTCCCCCCATAGGCATGGGCAGCGGGCGGCTAGAGCATTCGTGCAACGACCCAAGTGTGCAATGAGTCGACAAGGTCTTTGTAATTAGCAACGTTCATTTTTCCTCCGCTGTAACTACGTCCATGTGCAACCTTGTTCCGCACGGCCAGCAGCAAACCGAGATTATTGCGGCGCTCATCGTCATCCAAGAAAGCTTCGAGGTCTGCCTTCCAGGCCTCACCGAACCGGCCGATCAAAGCCACCAGCGCATCCGGCGTCAGGTTAGGTGATTTCTTGAACCACGACATAGCAAAGCTGCCGGCAGGACCGCCCGACGAGCTTGCTATGTACCCGGTTACAGCTTCAAACATGAGTTGCTCTAGGTAGCCAGCTAAACGGATGCACATATACTTGTGGAGGTCTTCCTGAATTTCGATCTCCACAAGGTTCAGACTACGGTTATACCTGTCGTAGGTGGCGTCCAGCTCCGACTTTATCGATTGAACCTGTTTCCGTGCCGCTTCACGACTCGTCGGCAACAGACTCACCCTCGAATGCAGCCACCGAATACCTGAGGCGTGCCCTTACCTGGTCTGCGTGGGAAGTGCTCTCAGAAACCGCCAAACGATACTGGCTGCTGTTTACCAGCGAATCAAGCGAATTCGCTACCGTCGCAACGTCGAGGCTGACCCCCTCCCCAATTGCCGCCATCAGCCCTACTAGCACCGCATCCGTGTGTGCCGCATTCACCTGCCGTCCGCCGAGCTTCAGCGCTCCCGGATTTGCCGCCTTCAGCAGCCGGCACGCTTCCGCGAATTCGCTGCTGATTTCATCTGCGTCAGGAGGAAGCGAATCCGAATAGGCGGAAAGGTACTCATTCAGGAACTTAGCCATAGGTGGCCTGAAAGTCTTGCTGTCCCGAATAGTTTCAAGCAGCGAGAGCGCGCGAAGGATGAGTTCATGGTCCTTCAGGTCGCGCGTGTGCGGCCCAAACAGGTCCCGCCAATCAGCATTGGAATTCAGCTCGCGCACGAAGTTAACCGCTTCGCCGGCAAACAATGCCACGCGGATTTGCTGAGGCCGGAGATTCGTTCCTCCGCTATTGATGCGCTCAAAGAGTGCATACACAGCCTTCTTTCCCGCTTCACCCTGCGGCACTACGATAGTTGCCTGTATGAAGGTGTTGTCGAATAGAAGGCGCAGCTCAGAGGGAAGGTCGGCGTAGGTTAGATTTTTATAATCATCGCCCACATAACGCAACGAGAATTTACGAACACCACCCTTGACCGGGTATTTTCCGTGCCGGAAGCTGTGAAGCGTTGTCATCCGCTGCTGGCCGTCAAGCACCAGGTATCGCCGACTGGGGAGTTCGACAAGGAAGATGCCTGGAACGGGGTAGCCGAGTAGGACAGACTCGACAAACCTGTCCATCTGCTTTTTCTTCCAGACGAGCCCACGCTGAAAACCCTCGTAGCCTTCAGTCTCGGCCTCTGCCAGGGGCTCAAACGTGGGGACTATGAAGGTTCCGTTCTCTAGTCGACGTACTAGCCCATCAACGTCGAAGTCGGCGCCGAAGTAGCGGAGTGCTTCTTCAGCTCGAGCCGGATCCGCGTCCACGCCATCAGCGTCTGGATCATCGACGTCCGACACCTCAGCAACGGTGCTCTCCTCGGGATCCTCTTCGTCAACCGCCGGACCGGAGCCAAGGTCTTCAGATACGCCATCAGTCATGATCAGACTCTATCGACTGAAGACGTACAGAGTGACCCGTTTGAGAGGGAAGGCTGGATGACCGCCACGACCTTGGCGTCAGGTCCCCAGTCGCCTCGAAGGGCTGCCCCGCTTCATCTCCGTGGACTACCAGTGGACGGAGCGCCGCCAGTCGCCAGCCCACAAAGCTGTGACCTGCACCTATAGGTGGGACCGTATCGGCCTCCGGAGCCGTGTGCGCAGGTTCGAATCCTGCCGGGGGCACCCCTTGTGAGGTGCCCAAAGACCCCGCCACCAGCGAGTTCGCTGAGTGCGGGGTCTTCGCGTATGTGCAGCCGTATGCCACCGGTGACTATTCGTGGGCACGATTTTGAGGCATTGACCCTGGTCAGCGGTCAGCCCCAGGAACGGCGAAGCCCCCCGGACGGATCCTGGGGGGCGACAGGGCCGAGTGCCGAAGGTCGTACGGGCGGGCGGCGAGTGGGGAGGCCAGAACGGCCGACGGGAGTGCCGGCGTGTGAGCCTCCTGCCAGAGCCGGAAGTGCATTCGCTACGCCGCAGGTGTCGGTGTGGTCCCGCAGGATCGCGATGAGGTGGGGCGGAATCGGTACGGGCCGGTACTTCAGGCCGTGATCGTCGTGCGTTTCGCCGGCGGAGTCCTGTGACCCTGTGCGCGAGGGCGAACTCTGGGAGGTCGTGGCGGTCACCCGTGGTGAAGGCGGCCGTGGTGGGCCGGTCGGTGGTCCGGGTGGGTCGCCTCCCCGGCGTTGAGCAGTTCGGCCGCCTGGTGCTGGGTGTGTGCGGCTGCCAGCTGTGCCTCCGCCACGGCGTCTCCGCGTTCGCGCACAAGGTCTTCATAAATCGGCAGGTGATTGTTTTCGGTGGGCGTGCGAGTCACAGCGCCGGTCCTTCCGCTGGGTAATGCCGTCAGGCCCTGTTGAGTCGGGCGGCAATTCCGTGCCCGAGGAGCAGATAAAGGGCGGCCGGGAGGCCGTAATTGAGGAGGACGCGTACGCCGTCGGTGTCCATGGTGAAAATGTCCTGTGCCCATCCGCCCAGCCAGTCCGCCGAGCCGTGGACGAACTCCACGAAGGCGTTTCCCTGGTTCGCGTCGAGCAGGTACAGCACGATCCACAGGGCGAGCAGACCGGCCGCGACGTCGGCGATGGTGCAGATGGTGAGGGCTGCTCTGCGCGCCGTGGCCGGGTTGCGCCGCGTGCGGGCGGGGGTGGCCACAGGCTGGTCGTACGACTGGTATCCGGAAACCGGGTCGGTGTTCACGAGAAATCCGATCTGACGCGTTGCTGGGCGGACCGGTCGCCCCGAGGAACCGATTACGGCCCTTGAGGGCGACCTGTTTCTGCCTGGTTCTGCGTCATACGAGCGTGACCGCGTTACACCGGCGCCCGGGGCATCCCAAATATGGCGACCTATGGCAGCTCTTCAGGCACTTGCCTAAATACCCGCGCCCCACGGCACATTTACGGATGCGGTGCGCCGGTCGGCCTTCGCGATGCGAACGGTCAGGAACGGCGGTCGGTCGGGAGCATCGCCCAGACCGTCTTGCCCGCGGGCTGGCGTCTGGTCCAGCCCCAGTGCTCGGACAGGGCGTCGATGATGCGCAGTCCGCGGCCGTGCTCGTCGAAGGGGTCGCTGGTGTGCGGGTACACCGGCGGGTCGTCGCTCGGGTCGGTGACCGCGCAGACGAGGTGGGCCGGGCGGCGGAGGCTGAGCCTCAGCCAGATCTCGGCGTCGCCGTCGGCCGTCGGGCGGGCCGGGCGATGCGGTGCGGCGTGCAGGACGGCGTTGGCGAGGAGTTCGGCGACCACCGTGAGGGCGTCCGCGCCGCAGTGGTCCAACGACCAGTCGGCGAGGGTGCGACGGACGAAGTCGCGGGCCTGGCCGCAGCCCTGTTCGGCGCCGACGAGGCGCAGGGCGGCGGAACGGGGCGAGATGCGCGAGGGCTCGGGCCTGGTGAGGTGGGCCGGGGCCGGGGTGCCGGTGCGCGCTTCCGGTGTGACTGCCAGCCCCGCGGGGGACGCGGCACTGCCGGGCAGTCGGAGCCCTTCGTACGCAGGTAAGGACACAACGTCTCCCCTGATACACGGTCAGGACGGGGCGTCCGCACTGCCGTTGACGCCAGGGGCTATTATCCACGCCGACGGCGCCTCCGTGCAATTTCACGGGAAATTGCGCGAGCGGTGTCGGCCAGAGCACGTGATGCGGTTCGGGCCCGCAGGGTCGGCGGGGCGCACGCGTGGCGGAACGTGAGCAAGGAGAGTGCAGTGCCAACAGCATCGAACGGCGTGCGGGCAAGCTCGTTGGGCGTCCGCTGGATCAAGAGCCGGCACAGCAATGCCGAGGGGAACTGCGTCGAGGTGGCGCCCCTGGGCGACGGCAGCATCGCGATGCGCAACTCCCGTGACCCCGACGGGCCGGCCCTCGTGTACACCCCTGCCGAGATCACCGCGTTCCTGGCGGGCGCGAAGGAGGGAGAGTTCGACCACCTCGTATGACCCCTGCGGGTGATACGGGCCCTCTGCCCGGGAACGGAAGGCCGGCGAGGAGCGGGACACCGCCGCCAAGCGGAAGGTGAGCCCTCCATTTCCCGCGGTTCCGGCGGCACGAGGCGGCGGGATGCGATAATGCGGTCTGTCGTATGCCGGTCTACGGGGAGTCAGGATGTCCGCCGAGTCACCTCGCATCTCCCGCCTCGAGCCGTATCTGAACCGGACCGAACCCGCGCCGACCCTGCTGAAGATGCTGGTCGGCGTCCAGCTGGCGGGGATCCGCGAGGACGCGGGCCTCTCCCAGGACCAGGCGGCGCGAGCCGTGGGGTTCAGCCCGGCGAAGTTGTCGCGCATCGAGGCGGGCAAAGGGCGTCGGCCGCCCACCGAGGCCGACATCCGTGCGCTGCTGGAGCGGTACGGCGCCGAGGAGTACGAAGCCACGGTGCTGTTGCAGTTGCTGCGGCGCGCCGGGGAGCCCGGGTGGTGGCAGCGCTATGACAAGCGGCTGATGCCGGAGTGGTTCGACCGGCTGGTCGGACTGCAGGAGGCCGCCACTGCCATTCGTACTTTTGAACTCCAGTACGTTCCCGGCCTGTTGCAGACCGAGGACTACACCCGGGCCGTCGTGGAGCGCGGGCTGCCGACGGCGCCCGGCCGTGAGGTGCAGCGGCGTGTGGAGCTGCGGATGCGCCGGCGGGAGCTGCTGCACCGGCCCGACGCGCCGCAGCTTTGGGCGATCGTCGACGAGTCGGTGCTGCTGCGCGTGCTGGGCAGCCGCGAGGTGATGCGGGAGCAGCTGGAGCATCTCGTGGAGATGGCCCAGCGGCCCCATGTGACCGTACAGATCGTGCCCCTGGACGTGACCAACGCCTCCGCGCCCGCGATGCCGGTGACCTATCTGCGGTTCGGCGGCGTCGATCTGCCCGACATCGTCTATCTGGAGCACATCAAGAGCGCGGCGTTCCTGGAGGACCGGGACGAGACCGAGGAGTACCGCCTCGCCCTGGACCGTCTGGGTGACGAGGCCCTCAATCCGCGCGAGTCCCTGAAGCGGCTGCGCGAGACGATGGAGCGGTACTCCCCGAAGCCCTGAGCCGGGCCCCGCGGCCGGCTACGCGAGTCGGCCCACGCCTCCGAACTCGATCCACTCCTGGGTGAGCTGGCGCGGGGCCACCTCGGTGTCGGGACGCCAGGTGGAGACCTCAACCAGCCCGGGCTCCAGGATCTCCAGGCCCTCGAAGTACTCCGCGACGTCCTTCTCCTGACGCACCCGGCCCCAGTGGCCCTGGGTCGCCTGGGCCATGAAGTCGGTGACGAACTTGCGGACCTCGGCGTCCTCGCTGACCAGCTGGCACATCACCATGCAGCTGCCGGGCACGAGCCGTTCGCGGACCCGGCGGGCCACGGCGAGCGGGCCGTTGGTGTCGTCGTCGGGGATGCAGTGGAAGACCGAGTTGAACAGTACGGCGACCGGCTGCGAGAAGTCGATCAGGCGCTCGGTGTCGGCGTGGGCGAAGATGGCGTCGGTCTCACGCATGTCGGCGTGGATGACGGCGGTGTTGTCGTTCTGGTCGAGCAGGGCGCGGCCGTGGACCAGGACCATCGGGTCGTTGTCGACGTACACCACACGCGAGGACGGGTCGACGGACTGTGCGACCTGGTGGACGTTGTTCTGGGTGGGCAGGCCTGAGCCGTGGTCGAGGAACTGCCGGATGCCGTAGTCCTGGGCCAGCGTGCGGACCACGCGCTGCAGGAAGCGGCGGTTGTTCAGGGCGAGGGCGCGGGTGCTGGGGACGACCTTGTCCAGCTCCTCGCAGGCGGCTCGGTCGGAGGCGTAGTTGTCCTTGCCGCCGAGGTAGTAGTCGTACATGCGTGCGGCTGTCGGGATCGTGGCATCGATCGACGTGGACAGCTTTCCAGGCTCCATCGTTTCCCCCAGTCACAGGGCCGGCCGAGGCGATCACCTCTCCGGCAACACATCCTAGGGAGGCGGAAGTTGGTCGGGCCAGTCCATCGGTCAAACACCCGCGAACGACCACTCCGGAGTGACCGTACGCGGACCAAGGACACTGGGGGACATGACGCACCGCATCGCCGAGATGAAGCCGGGGAGCCGGACCACACGATGGTTGCGGGGGGTGAGCGCGCCCGGCGCGAAGATCCGTCTGGTGTGCTTTCCGCACGCGGGCGGCGCGGCGAGCGCCTTCCACGACTGGGCCGCGCTGACGCCGCCGGAGATCGAGGTCATGTCGGTGCAGTACCCCGGCCGTCAGGACCGTCTGTCCGATCCGTGCGCGGCCACGATGGAGGAACTGGCGGACGCGATCACCGCGGCTCTGCTGCACGAGCTGCCCGATGACCGGCCGTTGGCTCTCTTCGGCCACAGCATGGGGTCGGCGGTGGCGTACGAGGTCGCCCGCCGTCTGGAGGACGTCCCCGGCCGCACCCTCACCCGTCTGATCGTGTCCGGCCGGGCCCGGCCCCGCACCCCGCGAGAGCGGGCGCCTCTCCCGGCGCCGGCCGACAGCGAGATCCTGGATCGCGTCCGCAAGCTGGACCCCGAAGGTGCCGCCGCCTACGAGCACCCCGAACTGCGGCCCCTGATCATGCCGTCGCTGCGCGCGGACTTCGGCCTGCTGGCCGCGTACCGCCCGGCTCGGCTGCACCGGCTGGGCGTTCCCGTCACGGTCTGCGGAGGCGACCGCGATCCCGGATGCGCGGTGGAGGAGCTCTCGTCGTGGTCGGACGTCACGACGGAAGGGCTGGACATGCGGATCTTCGCGGGGGGCCACTTCTATCTCAACCCGCGGAAAGAGGAGTTGGTCGGGTTCGTCGCCTCTCGGCTGTCATGAGGGGACGACTGTCCCCTTGTGCATGTGCACGCCATGAGGAAGGTGGGCATGTTCCCCTTTCAACGATCAGAAACGATCAGAGGGGACATACAGAGATGAGCGTGACCGCCGCCTCCGGACCCCGCAAGGTCGTCGTCACCGGACTCGGGGCGGTCACTCCGCTCGGCGTCGGGGTCGGGGAGTTGTGGCGTGGACTGCTCGACGGCCGGCACGGGATACGGGAGTTGGAGGGGGAGGAGTTCGCCGGGCTGCCCGTGCGGGTGGCCGGGGTCGTACCCGTCGACCCCGGGGAACTGCTCCCGCGGCCGGTGGCTCGGCGGATGAACCGGGCCGCGCGGTTCGGGGTGCTGGCGGCCCGGGAGGCGTGGGTGGACGCCGGGTTCGTCGAGGGCGGGACGCGGGAGAGCGGGATCGATCCGGAGCGGGTGGGGGTGAGTCTGGGCGCGATCCTCGGGGACGCGTCCGTGCTGGTGGGCGGGGACCGGAAGCTGCGGGAGAAGGGGCCGCGAGCCGTCTCGCCGCTGACCACGCCCATGACGGTGCCCTCGCAGGCCGCCTCCCAGGTCTCGCTCGACCTGCACATCACCGGCGAGGCCAGGACGGTCACGAGCGCCTGTGCGTCGGGGACGGAAGCCATAGGGCAGGCGATCGACCGCATACGGTACGGGCGGATCGACCTCGCTCTGGCGGGCGGCGCCGAAGCGGTCGTCACGCCGGCGATCATGGCATCCTTCGCGGCGATGCGGGCCCTGGCCGACGGGGACCCCACGAAGGGCTCGCCCTCGCGGCCCTTCGCCAAGGACCGGAGCGGGTTCGTCAACGGTGAGGGCGCGGGGATCCTCGTACTCGAAGCGGAGGAGCACGCGCGGGCCCGTGGCGCGCGGATCTACTGCGAGGCCGCCGGCTGGGGCCTGTCCGCCGACGCCCACCACATGGCAGCACCCGACCCGTCCGGCACCGGCGTCGCGCTCGCCCTGCGGCGCGCTCTGCGGGACGCCGGGGGCGAGGTCGGGGACGTCGTCCATGTGAACGCCCATGCCACGGCGACGATCGAGGGCGACCTCGCGGAGGCGGGGGCGCTACGGGAGGTGCTGGGCGGACGGAGGGTTCCCGTCACCGCGCTCAAGGGGCACCTGGGGCATCTGCAGGGGGCCGCGGGCGGAGTCGAGGCCGTCGCCGCCGTGCTGACGCTGCATCACGGTGTGGTGCCGCCGACCTTGGGGGGCGGGGTGCTCGACGACGCGATCGATCTGGATGTGGTGACGGGGGTGCCGCGTGCGCTGCCTGAGGACGGGGACCTGGTGCTGAGCAATTCGTTCGGGTTCGGGGGGCACAACGCGGTGTTGGCGTTGCGGAGGGCGGCGCAGGGTGCGGCGCGGTGAGGTGCGGCGCCCGTGAGGTGGCGTGTGGTGAGCGGTTGCGCGTGGCGGTCACGGTGACGGAGGGCAGGGTGACGGTCATGCCGTGCGCTTGCGGGCCGTCGTCTTCTTGGCGGTCGTCTTCTTCGCCGTACTCTTCGCGGTGCTCTTGGTCGTGCTCTTGGCGGTGGTCTTCGCCGCCGTCTTCTTCGTTCCCTGGGCCGTCTTCGCCGTCGACTTCTTCGCGGACGCCGTCTTCTTCGCCGCCGTCTTCTTCGTCGCCGTCGACTTCTTGCCGGCCGCCTGCTTCGGTGCCGCGCGGGACGTCTTGCGCTCGGGCAGGCGTCTGACCTGCGCCTCCTCCTTCTCCGGCGCCGCCGGCTCCTCGCCGCGCGACTCCTTCGCCGCCCGTACGCTCTTCTCCAGGGCCGCCATCAGGTCGAGGACCTTGCCGGCCTTCGCCGGTTCGGGTGTCTCCGGCGGGGCCTCGCCGGCGGCCTTCGCGGCGACGACCTCCTCCAGGGCCTCGCGGTAGGCGTCGTGCAGTTCGTCGAGTTCGATCTCGCCGAGGGTGTCCATCAGGGCGTCCGCGAGGTCCAGTTCCTTGTCGTTCACCGTGACGTGGGTGTCCGGGGCGACGCCCTCCGGGGCCCGGACCTCGTCCGGCCACAGCAGTCCGTGCATGGCGATGGCGTCCTCGACGACCCGCAGCATGCCCAGTCGCTCACGGCCCCGCAGGGCGTACTTCGCGATGGCGACCTTCTGGCTGCGCTTCAGCGCCTCGCGCAGCAACGTGTACGGCTTGGCCGCGGGGGCTCCGCCGGCGGCGAGGTAGTACGCGCTGTCCATCTGGAGCGGGTCGATGCGGTCGGCCGGTACGAAGGCCACGATCTCGATCGTCTTCGCGGTCGGAAGGGGCAGGTGGGACAGGTCCTCGTCGGTGATCGGGATGATCGTGCCGTCCGCGTCCTCGTATCCCTTGCCGATCTCGGCCTGGGTGACCTCGCGGTCCTCCAGCTCGCAGACCTTGCGGTAGCGAATACGGCCGCCGTCCTCCGTGTGGATCTGACGGAAGGAGATCGAGCGGTTCTCCGTGGCGTTCACGAGCTTGATCGGAATGCTGACCAGGCCGAACGAGATGGCGCCGTTCCAGATGGATCGCACGTGCAGCACCCTTTCGGTCGTTATGCCAGGCTCACCCGGACATCCACCAGGTTTTCTGGAATTCTCATGGTATGACGCCGATCACAGAGGTGGAGGGGCGGCGGCTCGCGCTCAGCAATCTGGAGAAGGTGCTGTATCCGGCGACCGGCTTCACCAAGGGCGAGCTGCTGCACTACTACGCCACCACGGCCGACTTCCTGCTGCCGCATCTGCGGGATCGGCCCGTGTCCTTCCTGCGGTACCCCGACGGGCCGGAGGGCCAGGTGTTCTTCGCCAAGAACGTCCCGCCGGGCACCCCTGACTGGGTCACGACGGCAGAGGTGCCGCGCGTCGAAGGGCCGGCGCGCATGGTGTTCGTGCAGGATCTCGCGAGTCTGATGTGGGCCGCGAACCTCGTCACCGAGTTCCATACGCCCCAGTGGGTGATCGGTGCGCCCGGTGAGGCGGACCGGCTGGTCTTCGACCTGGACCCCGGGTCGCCGGCCACCGTCGTCGAGTGCTGCGAGGTCGCTCTCTGGCTGCGGGAGCGGCTGGCCGCCGACGGGATCGAGGCGTACGCCAAGACCTCCGGTTCGAAGGGGCTCCATCTCGTCGCGGCCGTTCGGCCGGCGCCTTCCGAACAAGCGACCGAGTATGCCAAGGGGCTGGCCGTGGAGGCCGAGAAGGCCATGCCGCGGCTGGTGATCCACCGGATGACGAAGAGTCTGCGGCCGGGGAAGGTGTTCGTCGACTGGAGTCAGAACGCCGCGCGGAAGACGACGGCCACGCCGTACACGTTGCGGGCTCGACGGGAGCCGTCGGTGTCCGCGCCCGTTACCTGGGAGGAGGTGGCGGAGTGCCGCTCGCCCGCCGCGCTTGCCTTCCTCGCGGGTGACCTTGCGCCTCGGCTTCAGGATTACGGTGACCTGTTCTCTGGGCTGCTTCTGCCGGAGAGGGTGGGGCGGTTGCCGTGAGGGTGGCTGAGGTCAGGTGTGTGGCTGACGGGTGGTGGGGGCTGGGCCCGCGGTTCCCCGCGCCCCTTGGGGGTTGGACGGCCGCCGGGTTCAGGGGCACCGGCGTTTTGGGGGCCGTGGGGGGCGTCGTCACCGTGTGTGGCTCCCCGATCGTGGGGGCTGGGCGTGCGGTTTCCCGTGCCCCTGGGGGCGATGCCGGGGATGTCGGCCGAGGTGTACCCCCCTCAGCCGGCGGCAGCCCACACTCGGCGGTCCCTCGCCATCGCGTGGAGGGCCTCCACGTCTGCCGGTTTCAGTACGCCACCCAGACGGGCCAGGTCCGGTAGGTCGGTGTGCTGGAGGATGCGGATCTCCAGGTGGGGGGCGGTGATGGTGACGTCCGTGGGGGCGAGGAGGGCGAGGGCCGGGTGGACCTCGGCGGTGAGGGTGTGGGAGGCGCGGTCGGCGTTGCGGCGGAGGTGGCGAAGGAGGGGGGTGGGCTCGCGGCGGCCGAGGGAGATCATCGGGTCGGCGACGGTCACCTTCTGCTTACGGGCGTAGAGGGAGTGGACGGCGAACAGGCCACCGGGGCCGAGCAGCAGATGGTGGATGCGGTCTCCGCCGGGGAGCGGCACGGAGTGCAGCGTGTGCCAGCCCGCGCCGTCCAGGCGGTCCAGGGCCTCGCCGACCGTCTGCTCCGCGGTCAGCGCCCGGCGCCGCGGGTCGGCGCGCAGCCGGTGGGAGGGGCCCGGATCCCGGTCGAGGGCGACGAGGAGCGCCTCACCGGGGCGGTTGGGCGCGAGGTCGTCGTCCGGGTGCAGGGCCAGCCGGGCCAGTTCCGCGGGGGTGGGGACCGGGGGCGGGCCGACGGTCACCGGGCCGGTGACGAAGGGGCCGAGGGCCTCCAGCACATCGTCCTCGCGGTCGGCGGAGAGCAGGTTGATCCGAGCCGCCTCACGGTCGTACCAAGCGATGTTCCGCCCGTCCTCGAGGCAGACGTAGAGCCGTTCCTGGCCGTGTCGCCAGGTCGGTATGACGCGCAGTCCACTCATGCACCATCACCCCACTGACCATGGGAACAGGCGGGGTGCTGCGGGGGCAAGAACCCGGTTACCTTTGAGAGGAGTTGGGGGAGGCGCCGTTGCGTACCCGCAGGAAGCAACCCGACGTACCGGCTCCGGACAGCCCGTGGAGCGAGATCGAGCCAGGCCTGTGGATGGGCGGGCACGAGTTCCGGGGGCAGTCGGGGCAACTGGAGTTCGCGGTCGTACGGGACCAGTTCGATCTCGTACAGACGCTGCTGCGCCTGCCCGGGCACGGGCCGGATCCCGGCGTCGAGCACCATGTGTGGCCGATTCCCGACGGGCCGCTGGACGGGACCCAGCTCGCGGGGGTGATACGGCTGGCGGAGGCGGCGTGCGAGGCGCTGGACGAGGGCCGCAGGGTCCTCGTCCGCTGTTATCACGGGTACAACCGCTCGGGCCTCGTCGTCGCCCACGCCCTGACCCGCCGGAGCCGCTCCGCCGAGCAGGCGATCCGGCTGATACGCTCCCGCCGCTCTCCCTGGGCCCTGCACAACGAGTTGTTCGTCGACTACCTCCGAGCCGGCCTGTCGACCGCCCGGCTCCTCGAAGAGCTCGCCGAGTAACCGTTTCCAACCGTTTCGCCCGTCCGCCCACCGGGTGCGCAAAAAGGACTTCCGTCCGAATAGTGTGTACGGGCCGAGACCGCCCCGAGCCCCAGGAGAACCGTGCCCCGCAGCCGCCCCACGCGCATCGCCGCGCTTGTCGCCCTGCTGCTGGCGGCCGCGACGGCCTGCGGTGACGCCGGGGATCTCCAGGGCGCGGGCCCGACCGAGACCGCGGTCAGCCCGGACAAGCTCTGGCCGAGGCTTACGCCGGCGTCCCGTCCCGCCTATGAGATCGGCGAGGTGAACCGGGAGGTCGTGAAGGGTGTCACCGTCCCCGGCGGCGACCTGCGCGACGTGAACCCGGTGGCGGTCGTCCGCAAGGAGATCGCCAAGAGCCCGGGGGACTACGAGGGCGACGACGCGCCGTACCGCGACACCGGTCGGTTGATGGCGGACTGCGCCAAGGGTGCCGGGCACGGGAAGTGCCCGGTGCTGCGGCCGTACTACCGGGATCTGACCGGCGACGGGCGGCCCGAGCTGACGCTGGGGTTCCGGCTGATGCCGGGCAAGACGACCGCGGTGCGTGTCTACACCGTGGAGAAGGACCGGCTGGTGCAGGTGATGAGCTGGGACGACGCCGTCAGCGCCGTCGAGCTGGCCCGGCGGTCGGTGATCATACGTTCGCCGTCCGAGGTGGCCGGCTACGAGTACCGGCTGCAGTGGACCTGGGACGGGGACCAGAAGGCGATGCTGCTCACGCACGACGAGATGCTGCGCACCGGCCCGCGCGAGAAGAAGACGCCCAGCCCCTCGCCTTCGCACTCGGCCTCGCCTTCGCACTCCGCCTCGCCGTCCGCCGCACGCTCGGCCTCCTCCTCGGCGGGCACCCCATGAGGCTCGGGCTCCCCCAGTGGGCCGGCACGCTCGCCGTGAAGGCCGCCGTCTTCATCACGGTGATGTGCTGCGCGCTCGCCGCGCTGCTCGGCATCCTCGTGCACGTCTCGGTGACGAACCAGACCGTCGGCCAGGCCCGCGAGCTCGCGCTGTCCCGGCTGGAGGACGCGACGACCGCGTTCGAGGCCGGCGACACCCTCCGGCACGGTGTCTCCGTCGACCCGCCGGAGCTGCCGGACTCGCTGCGGGAGCTGGCCGTCGCCGGGGAGCGCGGCACGATGGTCGCCGACTACCGGGGGCGGCCCACCATGTGGGCGGCGGGCCCCGCCGACGGCGCGCGGGCGCTCGCGGTCGAGGTCGACTACTCGCAGCAGGCCCGCACCATCGAGGGTCTTGACCGGGCGATCCTGTGGTCGTCGGGGCTGGCGATCGGGGCGACGCTGCTGGTGGGCGCGTTCGCGGTGACGCGGGTGACGCGCCGGCTGCACACCACGGCCCGGGTGGCCCGACGGATCAGCGGGGGCGACCTGGACGCGCGGGTCGACGATCCCCGTACCAAGGATCCGACCCGGCCGCAGGACGAGGTGGCCGCCGTCGCCGCCGCCCTCGACTCGATGGCGTCGTCGCTGCAGAGCAAGCTGCTGGCCGAGCAGCGGTTCACCGCGGACGTCGCGCACGAGCTGCGTACGCCGCTGACCGGGCTGCACGCGGCGGCCGAGCTGCTGCCGCCGGGGCGGCCGACGGAGCTCGTGCGGGACCGGGTGGCCGCGTTGCGGACGCTGACCGAGGATCTGCTGGAGATCTCGCGGCTGGACACCGGGCGGGAGCGGTCGGAGCTGGACACCGAGCCGCTCGCGGCGCTGGCGGAGCGGGTTGTCCGGGCGTCCGGGACCGAGACCGAGGTCGTTGTCGTGCGGGACCTCGTGGTGGATACCGATCGGCGGCGGTTGGAGCGGGTGCTGGGGAACCTGGTGGCCAATGCGCACAAGCATGGGCGGGGGCCGGTGTCCCTGACGGTGGACGGGCCGGTGGTGACGGTGCGGGATCACGGGGACGGCTATCCGGAGTATCTCGTCGCGCATGGGCCGCAGCGGTTCCGTACGGAGGGTGGGGCCAAGGGGCATGGGCTGGGGCTGACCATCGCGTTGGGGCAGGCGGAGGTGTTGGGGGCTCGGCTTTCGTTTGCGAACGCGGTGGATGGGGGTGCCGTAGCGACTCTGGTGTTGCGGTAGGTGGGGGCGCGGAGGAGAGCCCGGGGCCTCAGGCTGTACGCCGACTGCGGGTCGTGGGGGTCGATCGCGCAGTTCCCCGCGCCCCTGGGAGTCTGCCCCTTCGGGGCACTCCTCCCATGACCCAGTGTGGCGGGCGACCCTCACACCGCGTTCCCGCCTCGCGATACCCATAACCTGAGACGCCGGGACAGTCATGTGATCCGGACCGCGCACCGGGGCGACGTCGTCTCGATCTTCTGCAGGACCCCGGGTCAGCGGGTGCAGGGCAACTCGGGCACAAGCCACGCTGGTGCTGAGCCGTAAGACACACAAGACGGACTAATTGGGTAAGTTCCGGACATGACCAAGGCCGGAACCACCCTGGTGGCAGCGGACGCGCCCGCTCCCGCCGCACATCTCCCCCGGCGCCGTGGCATCGAACTGGCCCTCATCGTCGTGGCCGTCCTGCTCTCCGTGTACGGCTACTGCGCGGTCGGTATCGCCAAGCACGGCACCGTCCCGCCCGGCGCCGCCGGCTACGGCGCCGGGCTCGGCGTACTCGCGCTGGTCGCGCATCTGGCGGTCCGTCTGCGCGCCCCCTGTGCCGACCCGTTGCTGCTGCCGATCGGCGTGCTGCTCAACGGCCTCGGTCTGGTCCTGATCTACCGGCTCGACCTGGAGACACCGGACGACCGGGCGGCCCCCGCCCAACTCGTGTGGTCCACGCTGGGCGTGGCGTTGTTCATCGTGGTCGTCCTCCTGCTGCGCGACCACCGGGTCCTCCAGCGCTACTCCTACGTCTGTGTCGTCGCCGCCCTCGTCCTCCTCACCCTGCCGATCTTCTTCCCCTCCGTGAACGGCGCCCGCATCTGGATCCGGATCGCCGGATTCTCCATCCAGCCCGGCGAGTTCGCGAAGGTGCTGCTCGCGGTGTTCTTCGCGGCCTATCTGGCCGCCAACCGCAGCGCGCTGGCGTACACGGGCCGGCGGGTCCTCGGGATGGACCGGCTGCAACTGCCCACCGGTCGTGTCCTCGGCCCGATCGTCGCCATCTGGCTGCTGAGCGTGGGCGTCCTGATCCTCGAACGCGACCTCGGCACCTCCCTGCTGTTCTTCGGTCTGTTCGTGGTCCTTCTCTACGTCGCCACCGGCCGCACCGGCTGGATCGCGCTCGGTCTGCTGCTCGCGGCGCTGGGCGCGGTGGCCGTCGGGCAGTTGGAGCCGCATGTGCACGGCAGGGTCGAGGACTGGCGGCATCCGTTCGCGTCGATCGAGGCGGGCGAGGGCCCGAACCAGCTGTCGCAGTCGCTGTTCGCGTTCGCGGCGGGCGGCATGCTCGGCACGGGGCTGGGCCGCGGTCACTCGATCCTGATCGGCTTCGCGGCCAAGTCGGACTTCATCCTGGCGACGGCCGGGGAGGAGCTGGGCCTGGCCGGCCTGTCCGCGATCTTCATCCTGTACGGCCTGCTGGTGGAGCGCGGCTACCGCGCCGGGCTCGCCCTGCGCGACCCCTTCGGGCGGCTGCTCGCGGTGGGGCTGGCCTCGATCGTGGCGCTTCAGGTGTTCGTCATCGCGGGCGGGGTGACGGGTCTGATCCCGTTGACCGGCATGGCGATGCCGTTCCTCGCCCAGGGCGGCTCGTCGGTGGTCACCAACTGGGCGATCGTCGCGCTGCTGATCCGGGTGAGCGACAGGGCGCGCAGCCGGCTCGGCGTACCCAAGGCCGAGGAGGCGGCCCGATGACCCGGCACATCCGGCACGCCGCCTTCTTCTGCGCCGTACTGCTGGTCGCGCTGCTCGTGAACGCCACCCGCATCCAGGTCTTCGAGGCCCCGTCCTACGACGACAACATCGCCAACCGCCGCACCACGATCTCCCGTTACGGCCAGCCGCGCGGCGACATCCTGGTCGACGGGACGCCGGTCACCGGATCCCGCGACACCCGGGAGCCGCTCCGCTACGAACGGACGTACACGAACGGTCCGATGTACGCCCCCGTCACCGGCTTCGCCTCCCAGGTGTACGGCACGACCCTCCTGGAGCACACGGAGGACGGCGTCCTGTCGGGCACGGACCCCCTGCTGTCGCCCTTCCCGCTCTGGAACGGCTCCGCCCGCGACCGGTATCCCAGCGGTGACGTCGTCACCACCCTCCGCGGGGCCGCGCAGCGGGCGGCGTACGAGGGGCTGGCGGGCCGCAAGGGCGCGGTGGCGGCCGTGGAGCCGGCGACGGGCCGCATCCTGGCCCTGGTGTCGGCCCCGTCGTACGACCCGTCCGTGCTGTCCGGGAACCGTTCGGCGGTGGCCCGGTCCTGGGCGACGCTGAACCGCGACCCGGACAAGCCGATGCTCAACCGGGCGGTGCGCAAGACGTATCCGCCGGGTTCGACCTTCAAGGTGCTGACGGCGGCCGCGGCCCTGGACTCGGGGGTGATCGAGGACCTCGACGAGCCGACCGACTCCCCGGACCCGTACACCCTGCCCGGCACCAGGACCTCCCTCACGAACGAGTCCAAGGGCTGCAAGGACGTTCCGCTGCGCAAGGCGTTCGAGTGGTCGTGCAACACGGTGTTCGCCAAGCTCGGGGTGAAGGTGGGCGTGGACCGGATGGCGAGGACGGCGGAGGCCTTCGGCTTCAACGACGCGGACCTCAAGATCCCGTACTCGGTCGCCCGGAGCACCTTCGACACGACGGTGGACAAGGCCCAGCTAGCCCTGTCGTCGATCGGCCAGTACAACACCCGTGCCACCCCGCTCCAGATGGCGATGGTCGCCGCGGCCGTGGCCAACGGCGGTCAGGTGCGCTCGCCGTATCTGGTGGAGCGCACGACCCGGGCGGGCGGCTCCACGGTGTCGACGGGCGGCTCGCGCCCGGCACGGCAGGCCATGCGGCCCTCGACGGCCGTACTCCTCAAGGAGCTCATGGTGGACGTGGTCCGCGAGGGCACCGGCTCGAACGCCTGGATCCCCGGCGCGACGGTCGGCGGCAAGACCGGCACCGCCCAGCACGGCCTCGGCAACTCCGGAACGCCGTACGCCTGGTTCGTCTCCTGGGCGAAGGGCGACACGGACCTGGAACCCAAGGTCGCCGTGGCCGTCGTGGTGGAGGACGCGGACGCCGACCGGGGCGAGATCAGCGGCGGCGGTGACGCGGCGCCGATCGCGCGGGCGGTGATGGAGGCGGTGCTGAACTCGCCCTCGCAGGACGCCCCTTGACGCGCCACGAGTGCCCGAGTGCTGAGACACCCCCTGGACCTGCCGTCCGCCCCGACCTACCGTTCGGTCCATGACCACACCTGCCACCCCGGAAGCCGCCTACGAACTCGCCCAGGTCAACATCGCCCGCCTCAAGGCCCCGCTCGACTCCCCCCAGTTGAAGGACTTCGTCGACAACCTCGACCCCGTGAACGCCGACGCCGAGGCAGCCGACGGCTTCGTCTGGCGTCTGAAGGGCGACTCCGGCGACGCCACGGACGTGAGGGTCTTCGGCGACGAGTGGCTGATCATCAACCTGACGATGTGGCGCGACACCAACGCCCTGACCGCGTACATGTACCAGGGCCGCCACCGCGAGATGCTGGCCCGCCGCCGGGAGTGGTTCGAGCGGGTGCAGGAGGCGATGACGGCCCTGTGGTGGGTGCCCGCGGGTCACCGCCCGACGGTCGCCGAGGCGGAGTCCCGCCTCCTCCACCTCCGTACGAACGGCCCGACGCCGTACGCCTTCACCCTGCGCACGTCGTTCCCGCCGCAGGGGGCGGAGCCGCTGCTCGGCGAGGTACCGGACGGCCTGGGCTGCTCGGCCTAGCTTTCGCCTGCTCCCTCATCGATCGCCTCGCCCACCTCGGCGACCCGTTCCCGCTCCTCGGCGGCGAACCGCTCGGCGTCCAGCTTCTCGGCGATCTCCTCGTCCTGCGCCATCAACAGATCCAGATTCGAGTCCCCCATCTCGAAAACGCCCATGTCCACGTAGGCCTGCTGAAGGCGCGGACCCCACAGCCCGATGTCCTTCACACAGGGAACGATGCGGGAGAAGAGGAGCCGGCGGAACAACTGCAGGAACTCCGACCGCTCACTGATCTGCTCGGCCTCCCCCTTCGGAATGCCGAAGTTCTCCAGGACCTCGACACCCCGCAGCCGGTCCCGCATCAGATAGCAGCCCTCGATGACGAACTCCTCGCGCTCACGAAGCTCGGCATCGGTCAACTGCTTGTAGTAGTCCCGGAGCGCCATCCGCCCGAAGGCCACGTGCCGAGCCTCGTCCTGCATCACATACGCCAGGATCTGCTTGGGCAACGGCTTGGTGGTGGTGTCCCGGATCATCCCGAAGGCCGCCAGCGCCAACCCCTCGATCAGCACCTGCATACCGAGATACGGCATGTCCCACCGGCTGTCGCGCAGGGTGTCGCCCAGCAGGGCCTGGAGATTGTCGTTGATCGGATAGACCATCCCGATCTTCTCGTGCAGAAAGCGCCCGTAGATCTCGGCGTGCCGCGCCTCGTCCATCGTCTGGGTCGCCGAATAGAACTTCGCGTCCATGTCGGGCACCGACTCGACGATGCGCGCCGCGCAGATCATCGCGCCCTGCTCACCGTGGAGAAACTGGCTGAACTGCCAGGAGGCGTAGTGCTTCCGCAGCTCGCCCCGCTCCCGCTCGCTCATCTTCGCCCAGTACGACGTCCCGTACAGGGCCATCGCCTCCTCGGGCGTGCCGAGCGCGTCGCAGGGATCGACCTCCAGGTCCCAGTCGATCCTGAGCTGCCCGTCCCACTGCTTGTCCTTGCCCTTCTGGTACAGGGCCAGGAGCCGCTCACGCCCGTCGTCGTACTCCCAGCCGAACCGGGCCGCGCCGGTCGCGGGCACCTGCCAGAGGGGCTCTCCGGGGTCGTTGGCGTACAGGTCATAGGTCGGCATGCCCCGCAGGCTCACACGCGATAGACGAGGCGTCAACAAGTCCCGCACAGGGGATTGACGACCTTGCTGACAGGCAGTCTCATAAGACACGGACGACGTACCCCCCGGTAACAGAGGTGAGCGACCGATGACGACCCTGACGGAAGCCGACGCGCTCGACGGACTGCGTGACGCACTCGGCCTGCTCAAGGACCGCGAACAGGTGGCCGAACGCCTCCTGGCCTCGTCCGCCAAGCATTCCTTCGACCCCGACAAGGAGCTGGACTGGGACGCGCCCTTCGAGGAGGGCAAGTGGTTCTGGCCCCCGGAGCTGGTCTCGCTCTACGACACGCCCCTCTGGAAGCGCATGAGCGAGGAGCAGCGGATCCTCCTCTCGCAGCACGAGGCCGCCGCCCTCGCCTCCCTCGGCATCTGGTTCGAGATCATCCTCATGCAGCTTCTGGTCCGCCACATCTACGACAAGGCGGCGACGAGCGCCCACGTCCGCTACGCCCTCACCGAGATCGAGGACGAGTGCCGGCACTCCAAGATGTTCGCCCGCCTGATCTCCCACGGTGACACCCCCTGGTACCCGGTCAGCCGGGCCCACCAGCACCTCGGCCGCCTCTTCAAGACGATCTCCACCACCCCCGGCTCCTTCACGGCCACCCTCCTCGGCGAGGAGGTCCTCGACTGGATGCAGCGGCTGACGTTCCCGGACGAGCGGGTGCAGCCGCTGATCCGGGGTGTCACACGCATCCACGTCGTGGAGGAGGCCCGCCACGTCCGCTACGCCCGCGAGGAGCTGCGCCGGCAGATGGTGACGGCCCCGAAGTGGTCCCAGGAGTTCACACGGGTCACCTCCGGCGAGTTCGCCCGGGTGTTCTCGGTGGCCTTCGTGAATCCCGAGGTGTACACGAACGTGGGCCTGGACAAGCGGGAGGCCATGGCCCAGGTGAAGGCGAGCGGGCATCGCCGGGAGGTGATGCAGACCGGGGCGAAGAGGCTGACGGACTTCCTGGACGACATCGGGGTGCTGCGGGGGGTCGGTAGGCGGCTGTGGAGGTCGTCCGGGCTGCTGGCGTGAGTAGGGACCGGAGCGGTTGGGACGCTCGCCCGCGCCGGGCGGGGCAGCGCCCTTGAGGGGCGCGGGGCGGTATCGATATGCGGCTCCGCCGCGTGGGCGCGATCAGCCACGACGGACCCGCAGCCGCCAAATCACCGCACCCGCCACGGCGACTAGGCTTCATCCCATGTCCGCCGCCCCGGCCTACCGCCGCCTCAGCGTCGAGGAGCGACGCAGTCAGCTCCTCGACGCCGCGCTGAAACTGTTCGCCCACCGCACCCCCGAGGACGTGTCCCTGGACGACGTGGCGGAGGCGGCAGGCGTCTCCCGCCCCCTCGTGTACCGCTACTTCCCGGGCGGCAAGCAACAGCTCTACGAGGCCGCCCTCCGCTCGGCCGCCGAAGAGCTCCAGCACTGCTTCGACGAACCTCGCGACGGCCCCCTCCTCCCCCGCCTCTCCCGCGCCCTCGACCGATATCTCACCTTCGTCGACGAGCACGACACCGGCTTCAGCGCCCTCCTCCAGGGCGGCAGCGTCGTGGAGACCTCCCGCACCACCGCCATAGTGGACGGAGTCCGCCGCGCCGCGGCCGAGCACATCCTCAGCCACCTGGAGGTCACCGACCCCGGCCTCCACCTCCGCATGACGGTCCGCATGTGGATCACCGCGGTCGAGGCGGCGTCCCTGATCTGGCTCGACGAGGGAAAACAGCCCCCCGTGGCGGAACTGCGGGACTGGCTCGTGGACCAGTTCGCCGCCGCACTCTCCGTCACCGCGAACCGGGACCCCCAGACCGCCGCCCTGGCCGAGAAGCTCGCGGCGGATGGCTGACACTGGTGCCGTGAAGAGCGAAGACACCCCCTTCGAGGGCGGCCCCCTGGACGGCCGCGTCCTGCCCGTGCTCCTGGGCATCACCGGCCACCCGCCCAAGACGTACCGCGTCCCGGTCCCCGACCCGCACGGCGGCCCGCCCACGGTCCTCGTCTACCACCGCGTACCGCGCACCCAGGGCCGCATGGGCCTCTCCCAGCGCTGGAAGTACGAGTACGACCCCGAGGGCCGGCAGACCCGTCGGCTGAACTGGCCGTGGTCCAAGCCGGACGCCACGCCGCAGAGCAGGCCACACGACACGAACGAGTGATCGGGTTCCGCCGACCCGAGCACACCCGTCGCGCGAACACGTCGTCCCGGGCTAAGGCTCGCGGTGCGGAGCAGAGATCCTCTCCGCACCGGAGGTGATGACGTGTCAGGAAGGCTTCTGCGTCTGGCGTGTACGGCGGCGTCGGCCGCCACGATCCTCGCATCGGCCCCGGCGCCCGCGACGGCGGCCCCCGAACCCTCGTCCCCCGAACCGCAGGAGCGCTCGACAGCGAGCCTCCTGACGGACCTTCAGCGGCTGTACCGACAGACCGAACAGGCCACGGAGGCCTACAACGCCACCGAGGAGAAGCTGAGGAAGCAGCGCGCCGAGGTGGCCCGCCTGGACGCCGCCCTGGCCCGCGCCCGGCTCTCCCTGCACCACAGCCGGGGCGCGGCCGGCCGCCTGGCCCGCCAGCAGTACCAGAACACCACGGACATCTCCCCGTACGTACGTCTGCTCCTGGCCCGCGACCCGCAGCACGCCCTGGACCAGGGTCATGTCATCGGCCTGCTGGCACGTGAGCGCGCGGCGGCGGTCGGCCGGCTGACCGGCACGGAACGCAAGGCCGACGAGCTGGCCCGCAAGGCCCGCAAGGCCCTCGACGCGCGGCTCGCCCTGGCGGAGCGTCAGAAGAAGGACAGGGACACCGTGAAGAAGCGCCTCAAGAAGGTCGAGGAGCTCCTGGCGTCCCTGACCGCCGCCCAGCTGGCGGCGCTGGCCGAGTTCGAGAAGACCGGCATCGCCAAGGCCCAGCGGGCCTTCCTGGCGTCCGGTGCCCTGGCCAAGGACGATCACAAACCGTCCTCCGAGGCCAATCGGGCCATCCGCTACGCCAGGAAGCAGCTGGGCAAGCCGTACAAGTGGGGCGCGGAGGGCCCGAAGTCGTACGACTGCTCAGGTCTGACGTCCGAGGCCTGGGCCCATGCCGGCACCCCGATCCCCCGCACCAGCCAGGAGCAGTGGGCACGGCTCGACCGCATCCCGCTGACCGAGCTGCGCCCGGGCGACCTGGTCGTCTACTTCCCGGACGCCACGCACGTGGCGATGTACGTCGGCAAGGGCAAGGTGATCCAGGCTCCGCGCACCGGCGAGAAGATCAAGGTCTCGCCGATCGCGTCGAACCCGGTCCTGGGTGCCGTACGCCCGAAGGAGTCCTCGAAGGCGGGCAAGCGGGTCAGCTCCCGGAAACCTCAGCGAGATACGCCCCGGTCTTCTCCGGATCGTAGAAGAAGTTCTCGAAGTCAGCCGGGTCGTTGAAGCCGTTGGCGAACCGGTCGGCGACCGGCGGCAGCTGTCCGGCCGCGCCGATGAGGTTGAGAATGTGCTCCGGCGGCGGCGCCAGCATGGCGTTGGTCCACTTGGTGACGTGCTGCGCGGTGGCCCAGTACCGGTCGAACGTGGCGCGCATCCACGTCTCGTCGAACTCCTTCTCCCCGTGCTCGACGATCGAGGCGAGGTAGGCGGCCGCGCACTTGGAGGCCGAGTTGGAGCCCTGTCCGGTGATCGGGTCGTTCGCCACGACGACGTCCGCGACCCCCAGCACCAGCCCACCGCCGGGCAGCCGCCCGATCGGGTTGCGCACGGTCGGCGCGTACCGCCCGCTCAGCACGCCGCCCGCGTCCGTGAGCTCGACCTCGGTGGCCCGCGCGTACTCCCAGGGGACGTACTTCTCCATGAGTTCCAGGGTCAGGGAGAGGTGTTGCGCCGGGTCCTTCACGCCGTCGAAGACGTCGAGCGGGCCGCCGGGTATGCCCTCCCAGAACAGGATGTCCGCGCGCCCGGACGTCGTCAGGGTGGGCATGACGAACAGCTCACCCACACCCGGGACGAGGTTGCAGCGCACGCCCTCCTGGTCCGGGTGCTCCGGACGCGGGCCGAGACCGTGGACGTACGACACGGCCAGCGCACGCTGCGGCTCGCTGTACGGGGAACGCTCGGCATCCCGCTCGAACATCTGGACGAGCTCGCCCTTGCCGGCCGACACCAGCACCAGGTCGTACGTACGGGAGAAGTAGTCGAGGTCGCCGACCGCCGCGCCGTGGATGACCAGCTGGCCGCCGCGCTGCGCGAAGGTCTCCATCCAGCCGGCCATCTTCACCCGCTGGTCGACCGACTGCGCGTACCCGTCGAGGTGCCCCAGCCAGTCGATCGCCCGCACCGCCGGACCCTCGCTCCAGGAACCCGGGGCCGCCACCGAGACGCCGAGTCCTTCGATCTTCGGGGCCTGGGACTCCCAGAAGTTCAGCTGGAGATCGCGCTCGTGCTGAAGTGCCGTGTGGAACATGCACTGCGTGGACATGACCCGGCCGGAGCGGATCTCGTCCGCCGTCCGGTTGGACATCAGGGTGACCTCGTACCCGTGCGACTGGAGTCCGAGGGCGATCTGGAGTCCGGACTGACCGGCTCCGACGACGAGTATCTTCCGCATCCGGGGCTGTTCTCCTACTCGGCTCTACTCGGGGGTTTCGTCCAGTGCGTGCCGGACCAGGGCCAACAGGGTCTCGATGGCCGAAATCCGACGCCGCGCATCCATGATCATGACAGGTATGTGCGCGGGCACGGTCAGGGCCTCTCGGACGTCCTCCGGCTCGAACAGCTCGCTGTCGTCGAAGTGGTTGACCGCGACGACGTACGGCAGCCCGCAGCTCTCGAAGTAGTCCAGTGCCGGGAAGCAGTCCTTCAGGCGCCGGGTGTCGGCCAGGACGACCGCGCCGATCGCGCCGCGCACCAGGTCGTCCCACATGAACCAGAACCGCTGCTGGCCCGGCGTGCCGAACAGGTAGAGCACCAGGTCGTCGTCGAGCGTGATGCGGCCGTAGTCCATGGCCACGGTGGTGGTCATCTTGCCCGGCGTCGAGGTGAGGTCGTCGGTCTCCTCGCTCGCCTCGGTCATCAGCGCCTCGGTCTGCAGGGGCGTGATCTCCGAGACGGCGCTGACCAGCGTGGTCTTGCCCACGCCGAAGCCGCCCGCCACCACTATCTTCGTGGCGACGGGGGCCCGGGTCCGGTCCGTCTGCCAGGGCTGTTCGGGCTCCTCGTCGACGAGGAGCGGGGAGACACCGCGAGCGGCGTCAGAGACGACGGAGTCCACTCAGCACCCTTTCCAGCAGCGCGCGTTCCGGCCGGCCCGTGCCATGGCCGGTTCCGGTGCCGTACACACGGATCTTTCCCTGGTCCGCGAGGTCGCTGACGAGCACCCGGACCACGCCGAGCGGCATCTTCAGCAGCGCGGCGATCTCGGCCACCGTGCGCATACGGCGGCACAGTTCGACGATGGCCCGCATCTCCGGCATCACCCGGGTGGAGAGCGAACCGTTCGTGAGCTCCTTGCGCTCTTCACCGGCCTCCAGCGCGGCCGTGCTGCCGACGAACGTCTCGACGAGGAGGACGTGGCCGAAACGGGTGCGGCCGCCGGTGAGCGAGTAGGGGCGTACGCGGGCGGGCTTGCGGTCGCCGCCGCGGACGGGGAGCTGGGGCCTGCTGTGCGGGGCGTTGCTCATCGGGTACTCCCTGCCGACGCGGTCTCGACGGACTTCCGTAGCTCGCTGCGGAGTTCGGGGGTGAGCACGTGGCCGGCCCGGCCGACGAAGAGCGCCATGTGGTACGCCACGACGCTCATGTCACAGTCGGCGGAGCCGTGCACGCCGAGCAGTGAGCCGTCGCTGATGGACATCACGAACAGGCTGCCCTCGTCCATCGCGACCATCGTGTGCTTCACGCCGCCGAACTGCATCAGCTTGGCGGCGCCGACGGTGAGGCTGCCGATGCCGGAGACGATGGTGGCCAGGTCGGCGGAGGAGCCGCGCGGGCCGGTGGGCTTGTCGGGCCGGGCTTCTCGGGCCTCGGCGTTTCGGGCGTGGTCAGAGGAGAGCAGGAGCAATCCGTCGGAGGAGACCACCGCGACTGACTGGATGCCCGGCACCTCCTCGACCAGATTCGTCAACAACCAGTGCAGGTTGCGGGCTTCACTGCTCAGTCCGAAGGTACTGGGCGCGGTCAACTGCTTGCCTCCTCGGCTGTGCCCCCCGTGGCTGCTTCGGATTGTGCTGTCGGGGCCGTGTGCTGGCCCGTCTGTTCGGCGATCTCTGCCTGTACCTCGCGGTGGCCCGCCTCCGCTCCCCTGCGGAATCCGCCGAGTCTCCTGCGGAGGGCTTCGGCGTCCACGGTGCCGGTTCGCTGGCGCGGGGCCTGGGCGGGGGCGGTGATCTTCGGGGTGCGTTTGGGCAGGCCCTTGTCGGTGAGGGGGTCCTCGTCCGGGGTGCGGGTGTGTTCCGCCTCGGCTTCGCCTTCGGCGGGGTTCTCGTTCCCACCCGCACCACCCGTGCGGCCATCGTCGCCGACTGCGGGTGGCCCCAGCGGAGCGTCCTCACCGTCGGCGGCCGCGGGTCGTCCGTCGATGCCATGTTCGCGGGCCGCGGGCTCGGCGGCGAACTCCGCGGTCGCGGGCTCGGTGGCCACCGGCCCACCGAACGTCGGCCCACCGGGCGGCGACGCGGCGAGCCCTGGCGTCGCGGGCTCGGCGGCGAACTCCGCGGTCGTCGGCTCTGGGACCACCGGCCCCGCGGCAACCGACCCGCCGGCGGCCGGCTCGTCCGGTGCCGGCTCGGGGGTCGGCTGTGGCGGGAGGAGGAGTTCCATCGTGGTTTCGGCAGGGTGTTCGCGTTCCTGCTCGGGGGCGGGGGGTGTTGATCGGTTCTGGGACGTTTCCCGTACGGCCTGTTCCGCGAGTTCCACCAAGGGGTCGGCGGGCTTGGTGCGGCCGTGCAGGACGTTGGAGTTGGCCTCCGCGTCGGCGCCGGGGAGGGAGAAGGCGGGGGCGCCGGCCGGGTGACGTGTGTCCGAGGGGACCGCGGACGCGGGTGCGCCGGCCAGCAGGCCCTTGGGCAGGACCGCGACCGAGGCGACGCCGCCCTGCTTCTGCTCGCGGAGCTGGACGCGGACGCCGTGGCGGTGGGCGAGGCGGGCGACGACGTAGAGGCCGAGGCCCAGGCCGTCGTCACCCTCCTGGTCGTAGGAGTTCTCGGGGTCGAAGTCGGCGAGGCGGGAGTTGAGGCGGGTCAGGCGATCGCTCGTCATCCCGATGCCCTCGTCCTGGACCGACAGCATGACCTCGCCGCTCTCCAGCAGCCAGCCGGAGACCTCGACGGGCAGGTCGGGCGGGGAGAACGACGTCGCGTTCTCCATCAGCTCGGCCAGGAGGTGGGAGAGGTCGTCCGCGGCGAAGCCCGCCACGTGCGCGTGCGGCGGGAGCGCCGCGATGCGTACGCGCTCGTAGCGCTCGATCTCGCTGACCGCGGCCCGTACGACGTCGACCAGCGGGACCGGTCCCGCGTGCTGCTGGACATGCTCGGTGCCCGCCAGGACGAGGAGGTTCTCGCTGTGCCGGCGCATGACGGTGGCGAAGTGGTCGAGCTTGAAGAGCGTGGCGAGGCGCTCGGGGTCCTGCTCGCGCTCCTCCAGGCCCTCGATGACCGCGAGTTGGCGCTCGACCAGGCCGAGGGTGCGCAGGGCGAGGTTGACGAAGGTGTTGCCGATGCTGCCGCGCAGCCGCTCCAGCTGGGCGGCGGACTCGGCGAGTTCGGCGCGCAGCCCCTCGCGGGCGTCCGCCATCTTCTGGCGCTGGCCGACGAGGTGCTTGCGGTCGGACTCCAGGGTGGTGACGCGCTCGTGGAGGCCGAGGGCGTGCGCGTGCAGGGCGTTGACGGAGTCGACGACCTGGGCGAACTCGTCCTTGCGGCCGGTGAACTTGACCGGCTCCTCGACCGCCGGGTCCTCGGCGCGGGCGAGCCGGGCGGAGCCGAGGCGCAGGACGGCGAGGGGCCGGGTGAGGCTGCGGGCCATGCCGGTGGCGACGCCGACGGCGAGCAGCATCAGGGCGCCGAGGATCGCGATCCGGATCTCCAGCGCGGTGACGTCGTCGTCGCGCAGCTGCTCCAGGTCCTTGGTGCGGCGGTCGTACAGAGCGGACTCAACACCGCGCATCAGGTCGACGCGGGCGGACAGGGCTGCCTCGGCGCGCTTGGTGTCCGTGGTCAGGTCACGGTCGGAGAGCGCGGGCTGGTCAGTGAGAGCGGCGAGATACCGGTCGGCGGTGTTGACCTCGGGGCCGGTGACCGTGGAGTCGTACGACGTGCGGGCCGTCTTGGGCGCGGTGTCGTGGAAGTCGGCGAGGGCGGCGTCGGAGCGCAGCCGGGCCTGCTGGGCGGCGGCACTGAGGGCGGCGCGCTGCTTGGCGTCCGCGTCCGTGGAGGTCTTCTGGGTGCTCGCGATGCCGGTGATCGGGTCGACGACCGTCTCGGTGGTGGTCGGCACGCTCAGCGCGGCGAGCAGCAGCCCCCGGGTGGCGGCGGCCTGCTGGACGGCGGAGTCCAGCTCGGCGAGCGCGTGGGCGCCGGCGCCCGCGCGGGGCGGCATCTGCTCGGCCAGGCTCTCGGCGAGCCGGTGGAGTTCGGTGATGGTGGCCGAGTACGCGGTGTGCGCCTCCAGCGCGTCGCTCTTGCCGGTGAGCGCGCTCCTGCGTACGGCGGCGATGGCGTCGAGGTCGTCACGCAGCGAGGCGGGGGCGTCGGGGTCGGCGCGCAGTTCCTCGACCTGCCGGTCGACGCGGACGCTGCGCTGCTCGCTGGGCGCCTTGGACTTGGGACGGCCGGCGGCGACGTACGACGTGACCTCGTCACGCTCGTCGGCGAGGGAGTGGGCGAGCGTGAGCGCGTTCTCCGTCTGCTCGGCGAGGGTCACCAGTCCCTGGGAGTCGTGCAGTTGCCCGGAGGCGGTGACGATCGAGGGGACGCCGGCGCCCGCGATGGCGGCGGCCACGACGGCCACGGCGACGATCAGCCGGTTCCGTACGTGCGTCGGGCGCCCCCTGCCCGCGGGTGCGGCATCGCCTGTGGTGCCGGTCGAGGCGCCGGGAGTGGGCTGCGTGCCCCCTGCGGAGGCCGTCTGCTTGCCTGAGCGACGAGGCCGCGTCTTCTGCACCGGTGCTCGCATTCCTGACTCGTGATACCCATGGGTCCGGATGACGCTCCGTCAACTACCGCCGACC
>CBFGZZ010000051.1:0-32055 GCA_965653385.1 uncultured Streptomyces sp.
GAGCAAGCGGCTCCGCCGGGCGCCCCCGGGAGGCGGTCCCCCTAGTCGCGGACCGCAACGGGCTCCGCTTCCGCCTCCTTCGCGGTGGACCTGGTGACCACGACGGTCCGCTGCTCGCGGCGCGTACGCAGTCCGGTGAGGGCGATCAGGAGGCCCGCGACAGCGATCACCGTGGTCACGACCAGGGCGGGCAGGTAGCTGTCGAGGACTGCTTGGGGGGACGCGGGTTCCTCGGGGCTGTTCGCGGTCAGGACCGCGGTCACGACGGCGAGGAACAGCGCGCCGCCCACCTGGACCGAGGTGTTGAGCAGGCCCGAGACCATGCCCTGCTCGTGCTCGTCGACGCCGTTGGTGGCCTGGACGTTGAGTGAGGGGAAGGTCAGCGCGAAGCCCGCGCCCACCAGCAGCATGGTGGGCAGGATGACCGCGGCGTAGACCGGGTCGAGGTCGATCCGCAGGAACAGGAGGTAGCCGACGACCAGCGCGGCGAACCCGATCGCGATCAGCCGTGCCGTGCCGAACCGGTCGATGATCGCACCGACCTTCGTCGCCGACAGCGCCACGAGCGCGCCCGCCGGCAGGAAGGCCAGCGCCGTGTGCAGCGCCGACCAGCCGAGCAGTTGCTGCATGTACAGCGTGACCAGGAACTGGAAGCCGATGTAGCTGCCGACGAACGTCAACGCGCCGAGCTGCGCCCGCACCTGGGCCCCGGAGCGCAGCACGCCCAGCCTGATCAGCGGGCTCGGGCTGCGTCGCTCGACGCGGACGAAGGCCGTGAGCAGGACGACGACGGCGACGAACGACAGGATCGTGCGGGCCGAGCCCCAGCCGGCCTCCGGTGCCTCGACGACGGTGAACACGAGCAGCAGCATCGAGGCGGTGCCGAGGATGGCACCGGGGATGTCGTAGCCGCCGCTCGTCCGTTCGCGCTCGGTGCGCGGGAGCAGCTTCAGGCCGGCGATCAGGGCGATCAGCGCGACGGGTGCGGGAAGCAGCATGGTCAGGCGCCAACTGGCCTCGGTGAGCAGGCCGGAGAAGACGAGCCCCATCGAGTAGCCGGTGGCGCCGCAGGTCGTGTAGATCGCCAGCGCGCGGTTGCGTATCGGGCCCTCGGCGAACGTCGTGGTGATGATGGACAGGCCCGCGGGCGCGGTGAACGCGGCGGCGAGGCCCTTGACGAACCGGCTGGCGATCAGCAGCGGGCCCGAGTCGACGAGCCCGCCGAGCAGCGAGGCGAGCGCGAAGACGGCCAGGGCCACGAGGAACACCTGGCGTCGGCCCAGCAGGTCGGCGGTGCGTCCGCCGAGGAGCAGCAGGCCGCCGTAGCCCAGGATGTAGCCGCTGACGATCCATTGCAGGGTCGAGGTGGACAGGCCCAGGTCGGCGCCGATGGACGGCAGGGCGACGCCGACCATCGACACGTCCAGCGCGTCCAGGAACATCGCGGCGCACAGCACCAGGAGGGTGCCCCACAGCCGGGGGGTCCAGCGTCCGACGGACGCGGGTGTGGTGAGCGGAGAGGTCATGACGGAGACATTACATGCGCATGCATGGGATGCAAGCGCATTTAATTCCGATGCAATAATTGCGGAACTCTGCTACGGTGCGCCCATGGCGGCGAAGAAGCCCGAGCAGGCACTCGTGGACCAGTGGCACGACATCCTGGCGCTGCACGCGCGCACCCAGTGCGAACTCGACCGCGCCCTCGGTCGACACGGCCTGTGCGCAAGCGACTTCGAGGTCCTGGACGTGCTGGCGGACGCCAAGCGCCCGTCGTACCGGGTGCAGGAGATCTCCGAGCGCGTCCATCTGAGCCAGAGCGCCCTGTCGCGGCTGATCGCCCGGCTGGAGAAGGACGGGCTCGTCGAGCGCGGTATGTGCCCGGAGGACCGGCGGGGCGTCAAGGTGTGCCTGACGGCGAAGGGGCGCACGCTGCACGGCACGGTACTGCCCCTGCAGCGTGCGGTGCTGACGAGGATGCTGGCCAACTGACCTGCTCGGGGCCCGGGTTCAGCTCCAGGTGACGGCGGAGTTCTCCCGCCACAGCGTGGCGACGGCCTCGTCGCCCGTCACATGCGGGAAGGGCTGCCGGTTCCACAGCGACAGATACACCCGCTCGGCCGGTCCGGTGATCTCGCAGTCGGCCCGAGCGGTGTCGCCCCGCTCGGCCGCCGGCGGCTCCTGCGACAGCCGTACGGTCCACACGGCGCCGTCGGTGTCCGTCGTCCTCACCCGCAGCACCCGCGGCTCGGCGCTGCGGACCCGGCTTCTCGGCCGGGCGTGGAAGGCGCACAGCAACTCGTCGATGCCGTCCGCCGCGAAACCGGCGTCGATCCCGCTCGGCGTACCCCCGCGTGCCGCCTCCGCGTCGAAGCGGTGCACGGTCGTCTCGTGCGCCTGTCTGCGGGCCCAGAACGCGAGGGGCGACGGAGCGGGCAGAAAGTGCCAGCACCGCACGTCGGCGGGGGCCGCCGAGAGCGTGTCGACCAGGTGGCGGTGCCCTTCGCGGAACCAGGTGAGCAACTCGGCGCCGTCCAGGTCGGGCAGGCCCCCGTCGGGGCGGGGGGACATGTGTCCCTCGGCCACGAACGCCGCCGCCCAGCGGTGCACCATCCCCGTGTGCCTCACCAGATCCCGCACCTGCCACTCCGGACAGGTCGGCACCTTCGCGTCGGTCCCTGCCGACTCGGCGGCCGCCGCCAGCAGCCGGCCCTCGTGGTCGAGGGTGCGGACGAAGTCGGATGTCTCCATGGGGGTGAGTGTGCCGGATGGAGTGCGGTCGAAGGGAAGTGCTGTTCAGGGCGCGGTGGGGAAGAGGCAGAACTCGTTGCCCTCGGGGTCGGCGAGGACCCAGTGGTCGTCGAACCGGACAAGGACCGTCGCGCCGAGGGCGGTGAGCCGGCCGAGCTCGTCCTCTGGGGCGCCGCAGACCAGGTCCAGATGCAGGCGGTTCTTCACGAGCTTGCCCTCCGGCACCAGTTGACACCACAGGCGTGGGCCGCCGCCGGAGGGTTCGACGAGCACGGTCGGGTCGTCCTCCGGATCGGCGATGCCCTGCGCGCGCAGCCGCGCGAGCTCAGCGTCGTCGTAGGGGGCGACGGCGTAACCGTCGAGGGCGGCGGCCCAGAAGCGGGCCGTGGCGGCCGGTCGCGCACAGTCGATGACGATGTCGTGGAGTCGCGCCATCCGGTCATGATGCGGACCGCGGCGCCGGCGCGCCACCGGCATTTCCGGGTGGCCGTACCCGGGACTTGAAGATCATGTACCCGACAGCCCCTAGGATGGCGGCCGCACCGCTTGTTCGCGCGCAAGTCGCGTCCGTCGCAGGGAGATCGCCCATGCGCCCCGATGAGGCAGCACGTACCCCGGTCGGCGGCAGGGGCCTGGACGGGGAGTCGGCCGGGCCCGTGGTGGCGCGGCTGGTGCTGGGCGCGCGGCTGTGCGGACTGCGGGAGGAGCGGGGGATCTCGCGCGTTGCCGCTGGGCACGTCATCCGGGCCTCACGGTCCAAGATCAGTCGGCTGGAGGGCGGCCGCCACGGGGTCAAACCGCGGGACGTGGAGGATCTGCTCACCCTCTACGGCGTCACGGACGAGGCCGAGCGTGCCACCTTGCTGACCCTGGCCGAACAGGCCAACACCCCCGCCTGGTGGCAGTACTACAGCGACGTCGTGCCCGCCTGGGCGCAGCTCTACCTCGGCGCCGAACAGGCGGCGAGCCTCATCCGCTGCTTCGAGGTCCAGCGTGTGCCCCACCTGTTGCAGACCCCCGACTACGCCCGTGCCGCCATCCGGCTCGCCCACCCCGGCGCCGGTGCGCGGGAGATCGACCGGCGGTGCATGCTGCGAGCGACACGGCAGCGGATCCTGCACCGCCGGCCGACGGCGCAGTTCTGGGCCGTGATCGACGAGGCGGCGCTGCGCCGCCCGGTGGGCGGCCTCGACGTGATGCGCGCCCAGCTCAGGCATCTCATCGAGCTCTGCCGACTCCCGCAGGTCACCGTGCAGATCCTGCCGTTCCTCGCCGGCGGCCACGCCGCGGAGAGCGGACCCGTGACCATCCTGCGGCTGCCCGGCGGCCTGCTGCCCGACATGGTCTATCTCGAACAACTCGCCACCGCCCTCTACCCCGACAGGCCGGACGAGATCGAGCGCTACTGGGATGTCATGAACCGCCTGGTGGTCGAGGCGGAATCGCCGGACGAGACGCCGACGATTCTCCATCGCATCCTCCAGGAAACCTGATCCGCGGCGTGGACCGGCGGTCGGCGGGCGGCAGGCCGAAAGCCCTGCGCGGTCAGCGCTTGAGGGCCACCCCTCCGTACTGGTGCACCTCCGCCGGCAGACCCCAGGCGCCCGCGTCCGGACGCCAGCGCGAGCACGAGGCCACGCCCGGTTCCAGCAGCTCCAGCCCGTCGAAGAAGCCCGCGATCTGCTCGGGGCTGCGCAGGATGTACGGGATCGAGCCGCCGTCGTTGTACTGCTGGATGGCCCGGACGTAGGCCTCGCTGGTGTCGGTGCTGTCGTACTGCACCAGGTAGCTGCCGGAGGGCAGCGCGTCCACCAGTTGCCGCACGATCGAGCGCGCCTCGTCGTAGTCCTCGATGTGGCCCAGGATGCCCATCAGCATCAGGGCGACCGGCTGGTCGAAGTTCAGGGTCTTCCCGGCCTCCCGCACGATGGTGCTCGGGTCGCGCAGGTCGGCGTCGACATAGTTGGTGACCCCCTCCGGCGTGCTGGTGAGCAGCGCGCGGGCGTGGGCCAGGACCAACGGGTCGTTGTCGACGTAGACGATCCGGCACTCGGGGACCACCCGCTGGGCGATCTCATGGGTGTTGTCCACACTGGGCAGCCCGGTGCCGATGTCCAGGAACTGCCGGATGCCCTCCTCGGCGGCCAGATGACGAACGGCGCGGGCGAGGAAGTAGCGCGCGGCGCGGGCGCCGGTCTCGATTCCGGGGAAGATCGCGCGGAACGCGTCACCCGCCACCCGGTCGACCTCGTAGTTGTCCTTGCCGCCCAGCCAGTAGTTCCAGATCCGGGCCGACTGCGGCACCGAGGTGTCGATCTTGGCGAGCGCCGCGTGCTCGGTGTTCTCTGGCTCTTCGGTCATGGACACTCCCGCATATGTGTGGTCAGGACCACGAAACCGGCCAACGCCGGTCGTGGACACCCACGTTATTCCCCACCGTGCGACTCATGTGAATCATGGGACCTCAACTCGCCTTTACAGCCACACCTGTTGGCCGTTCAGCGTGCCGTCGCACGCCGCGTGCCGAAGCCGATGACCGCCGCCGTGGCGGCGAGGGCGGCCACGCTCGTGAGGGCGAGCGGGAGGGAGAGCCAGTCCGCCATGAAGCCGATGGCGGGTGGGCCCAGCAGCATGCCGCCGTAGCCGAGGGTGGACGCGATGGCGACCCCGTCGGGACCGGCCAGCGTGCCGGCGCGTTCGACGGCCACGGGGAAGAGGTTGGCGAGGCCCAGCCCGGTGATCACGAAGCCGAGGAGTGCCGCCCAGAGGGTGGGGGCGAGCGCGCCGAGCAGCATCCCGGCCGCGGCGGTGGCGCCGCCGAGGACGAGGGTACGGGTCTGTCCCAGGCGCTCCAGCAGCCAGGCGCCGGTGAGTCGGCCGACGGTCATGGCGAGCGCGAAACAGGAGTAGCCGATGGCGGCCGCGCCCGGTGAGGCGTGCAGGTCCTGCTCCAGGTGCAGGGCGCTCCAGTCGGCCAGGGCTCCCTCGCCGTAGGCCGTGCACAGGGCGATCAGGCCGAAGGTGATGACCAGACGACGGGTCCGGGCGTCCAGGCGGCGGGGGGCGGACTCGTCCTTCGGCGTGTTCTCGGGGGACCGCGGCGGTGGGACGCGCAGCAGGACGCGGCCCGCGAGGGCCGTGACCACCAGCCCGATCACGGTGAGGCCGAGCAGATGCCGCGTGGGCGACATCGCCCCGGCGACCAGTCCGCCGAGCCCGGCGCCGACCATGCCGCCGAGGCTGAAGGCGGCGTGGAAGCTGGGCATGATGGGCCGCCGCAGGGCCCGGCCCAGGTCGACCGCCGCGCTGTTGAACGCGACGTTGATCCCGCCGTACGCGGCACCGAAGACCAGCAGGACGGCGCCGAGGGCCGCCGCGGAGTGGGTGAGTGGGGGCAGGGCCACGCTGAGGGAGAGCAGGACGCCGCAGACGGCGGTGACGAGGTGGCTGCCGTAGCGGCGGCACAGGCGGCCGGTGAGCACCATCGTCACGACGGCCCCGGCGGAGACGCCGAGGAGAGCCAGACCCAGGGCGCCGGCGGAGGCGCCGGTCTGCTGCTTGATGGCGGGGATACGGACGACCCAGCCGGCGAAGACGAAGCCGTCGAGGGCGAAGAAGGTGGTCAGGGCGATGCGGAGGCGGGTCAGGTCGGGAGGGATACCCGGCACGGCGCTGTGCGATCGGGTTTTGTTTATTAGCGGCACAAAGTCAGGCTAGGCGTGCGCGGGGGAGACGACAAGGGCCGCGCCCGCGTCGGCCGACTGTCCGGGTGCCGCCCGAAGTGCGACGCTGGGACGAGAGCTGTCAGCCGAGGGAACTCGGGAGGGCACTGATGGGACGTGATGTGCCGGCCCTGGTGTTCACACGGGAGGACCGCCGTCGGTACCGGGAGAAGATGCACAGCTGTCTCGACGTGCTGGCGCAGATGCTGCGCGAGTCGACCTTCGAGAGCGAGCGCCCCCGGGTCGGCCTGGAGATCGAGCTCAACCTGGTGGACGACGCCGGACGCCCGGCGATGCGCAACACCGAGGTCCTCCAGGCCATCGCCGACCCCTCCTGGTCGAGCGAGCTGGGCCGCTTCAACCTGGAGATCAACATCCCGCCCCGGGAGCTGACGACCGGTGGCCCCGGCGCCTGGGAGCAGGCGATCCGTGACGCGCTCAACCACGCCGAGGACCGCGCCGCGGCCGTCGGCGCCCACCTGATCATGATCGGCATCCTGCCGACCCTGGGGGAGACGGACGTCGGCGAGCGGGCCCTGTCCGGCGATCCGCGCTACCGGCTGCTCAACGAGCAGATCTTCGCGGCCCGCGGCGAGGACCTGCGGATCATGGTGGACGGCGTCGAGCGACTGTCGACGTACGCCGACACCATCACCCCCGAGGCCGCCTGCACCAGCACCCAGTTCCACCTCCAGGTCGCACCGAAGGACTTCGCCGACTACTGGAACGCGGCCCAGGCCGTCGCGGGCGTGCAGATCGCCCTCGCGGCGAACTCGCCCTTCCTCTTCGGCAAGGAGCTGTGGCGCGAGACCCGCATCCCCCTCTTCGAGCAGGCCACCGACACCCGCCCGCAGGAGATCAAGGCCCAGGGCGTACGGCCTCGGGTGTGGTTCGGCGAACGGTGGATCACCAGCGTCTTCGACCTGTTCGAGGAGAACGTGCGCTACTTCCCGGCCCTGCTGCCCCTGTGCGACGAGGAGGACCCGCAGCGGGCGCTCGACGACGGCGGCGCCCCGCAACTGGGCGAACTGACACTGCACAACGGCACGATCTACCGCTGGAACCGGCCCATTTACGCCGTCACCGACAGCGGCCCGCACCTGCGCATCGAGAACCGCGTCCTGCCCGCCGGGCCCACCGTGGCCGACATCATCGCCAACGGCGCCTTCTACTACGGCCTCACCCGTGCCCTCGTCGACGAGGACCGGCCGATCTGGACGCGGATGTCGTTCTCGGTCGCCGAGGAGAACCTCCACACCGCCGCCCGCGACGGCATCGACGCCCGCCTTTACTGGCCCGGCATGGGCGAAGTGCCGGTCCCGGAACTGGTGTTGCGCCGCCTGCTGCCCCTCGCCCATCGCGGCCTGGAGCTGGCCGGCCTGGACGCGGCGTGGCGCGAACCCCTGCTGGGCATCGTCGAGCAGCGCTGCGTCGTCGCCCGTAACGGGGCCCTGTGGCAGGCGGAGACCGTGCACCAGCTGGAGAAGGCCGGCGTCCTTGACCGGGACGAGGCGCTGCGGCGGATGACCACGACGTACATGGACTACATGCACCTCAACGCGGCCGCGCACACGTGGCCGGTGGACTGATCGAGGTCGTGGACCAGCCTGGCCCGTGGACCGGCTTGGGACCGGGTTCTTTCACGGTGCCCTGGATCAGCCGCCGCTGAGTCCCTTCCAGGTTTCCGCCGCCGTCAACGGCACTGGCGCGGGCACTTGCGCCGAGGTCGTCAGCTCGATACGGCGCCCTTCGGACGACGACCGCAGCAACGCGCTCATCGTCTCCAGCACGTGCAGGGCGAGTTCGCCGTTCGCGCGGGGCGCGCGCCGCTCGTCGGCGGTGACGAAGTCGAGGAGTCCGACCCCCCGGGCGCCGTCGACGTAGCCCGCCGAGGGCGGGAGCGTACGCCACTCGCCGGCACCGAGTTCGAAGAGTCGCACATCGCCGTCGAAGCGGTTCGGGTCCGGGACCGCGAGGGTTCCCGTCTCGCCGTGCACCTCGATCGGCGCGGCGGTCGTCGCCACGCCGTCGAAGCTCGTCGTGATCGTCGTCAGGGTGCCGTCCACGTGCTCCAGGACACCGGTGACATGGCTGTCCACCTCCACCGGGATCCGTTCACCCGCGCGCGGGCCGGACCCGATCACGCGCTCGGCGCGCAACCGGCCGGCCGCGCCCGTCACGGCCCGCACCGGGCCGAGCAGGTGGACCAGGGAGGCGAGGTAGTACGGCCCCATGTCCAGCAGCGGGCCCCCACCCGCCGTGTAGTAGAAGTCGGGGTGCGGATGCCAGCGTTCGTGGCCCGGCGTGACCATCACGGCCGTGGCGAACTGCGGACGCCCGATGCGCCCCGCCGCCACGGCCGCCCGTGCCGTCTGGACACCGGTGCCGAGGACGGTGTCCGGCGCGCACCCCACACCGACCCCGGCCTTCGCGGCGGCGTCGACCACGGCGTGCGCGTCGGCGAGGTTCGCGGCCAGCGGCTTCTCCCCGTAGACGTGCTTGCCGTGTCCGACGGCGCCGAGGGCGATCTCGGCGTGGGCCGCGGGGACGGTGAGGTTCAGCACCGTGTCCACGTCCGGGCTGCTCAGCAACTCCGCGACGGTCAGCGCCCGAACACCGGGCACCTCGGCGGCGACCGCGGCCGACCGGGCGGCGTCCAGATCGGCGACCGCCCTGACTCGAAGGCGGGGGTGGCCGACGAGCGTGTCCAGGTACGCGCGGGAGATGACGCCGAGCCCTACGACGCCGATGCGGTGCGCGTCGCCCACAGCATGCCCCTCTCGATGACGGTGCGGACGGTCGGGTTCTCCAGGACGTCGAGACTGTGCCCCGGTGTCGTCACCACGACGCGTCCGGCACCCCACCGCCGGGTCCAGATCGCCGGCGAGGTGACCGGCCGGTGCCAAGGCTGCCACGGCCGGGCGGGGTGGGTGGTGGTGGCCAGAACGTCGATCAGGTCGTCGTGGAGCACCCAGTACTGCTCGGTGTGCAGCTCGAAGTCCTCGATGCCCGCCGTGACGGGGTGCTCGCGGCCCAGCTCCGTGATGTTGACGGTGTGGGACAGGTAGTTGTCCTCCTGACCCCCCACGCGTTCGCAGGGCTCCTTGCCCGGATGGGTCGCGAACTGCCCGCCCACCAGATGGAGATAGTCGGAAGAGGCGCGGAACGAGTCGGCGATGCCGCCGTGCCAGCCGGTGAAGCCGGTGCCGGCCACGACGGCCGCGCTCAGTCCCGCCAGTTGCTCGGCACCGATCTGCGACATCGTCACGCACTGGACGACGAGATCCGTGGCGGCCATCTCGGCTGTGTCGGCGTAGACGTCGGTGGACTCCTCGATCCGGACGGTGTATCCGTTGCTCCGCAGGAAGGGCAGGAACAGCTCGGTGGCCCGAACCGGCTGATGCCCCTCCCATCCGCCGCGGACCACCAGGGCCTTCTTCCGCGTCATCTCGTCCTTTCGTCGGGACGAATCGTCCCTTCGGGGGTCGAAGAACAGCGCCCTCACTATGCGCCAGGCGCCCGCCCCCAGGAAAGAGTCGCCGGATTGCGCGAAATTTTCGCTCGGAGGCGATCGACAGCCGGTGACCGGGCAGGCTTCGGGGGTCTCTCCTGTCCGGCTCGTCAACTCCGCGCCCTGGGAGCTCTCTTGGACATCGACGACACGTCAGCCGCCTCGGACGCCCTATGTCCCGGCCCGCTCTCCCGCCGCAGATTCCTCCAGGTCACCGCCACCGCGACAGCGGCCGCCACGGCAACGGCGGCCGCCAGCGTCGGTACACGCGCCACGGCCGCCGCCACCGGGACCTCCCTCTCCTTCACCGCCGCCACAGGCGGTTCCGCCACCCTCGCCCCGTCCGGTGACCGGCTGATCGCCGAGGTCCAGAACGTGCTCTGGTCCATTCCGAGGGACGGCGGCACCGCGGCCCGGATCACCGCGCCCGGCCTCGAACCCACCCGCCCGCAGTTCTCGCCCGACGGCAGCCGCCTCGTCGTCTGCGCCTACCGCGGCGGAGGCTTCCACCTCTGGACGCTGCGGCCCGACGGCACCGGGCTGCGGCAGCTCACCGACGGTCCGTGGGACGACCGAGGTCCGGCCTGGTCACCGGACGGCACCCGGATCGCGTTCGCCTCCGAGCGCGGCGGCGACACCGTGGCCGGCGCCCCGTACCGCATCTGGGTCGTGGACGTACGCACCGGCGCGACGACCCGGCTCACCGGGCGGCCCGGGCAGCAGGGCCCGGGACAGAACGGCGGTTGGGAGGACTTCGATCCGGCGTGGTCGCCCGACGGCGAGCGGGTGCTGTTCGTGCGGGCCCGCGTCACCGCTACGGGCACCCTCAGAGCGGACACCGTCGCGTCCGTGGCCGCCGACGGTTCGGGCGCCGTCACCGCCGAGCACACCGACGACTCCGGCGCCCAGCTCATGACCCCCGCCGTATCGCCCGCCGGACGCGTGGCCCACCTGCGCACCACGGCCGCCCCCGCCGCCTCATGCACGCTCGTCGTGGACGGTACGCCGGTTGCCGTGCAGGGCGACCTCCTCCCCGCGCCGCCCCGCTGGACGGACGCCGAGCGGCTCCTCCTCACGGTCGACGGACACTTCCGCCTGGTCGACCCGGACGCGCCGGACGACGGCGAGGAGATCCCGTTCACGGCCACGCTGCCCGTGCACCGGCCCCGCCACCGCACCAAGCCGTACGACTTCGAGGGCACCGGCGCCCGTCCCGTCCGCGCGCTGCACCTGCCCGCCCTGTCACCGGACGGCCGCAGCGTCGCCTTCGCCGCGCTCAACGCGCTGTGGACCGCCGGGACGACGGGCGGCCGAGCACCCCGCAAGGTGCTCCAAGTCCCCGCCACCCGCTATGTCTCGGCGCCGACCTGGACGCCCGACGGCACGGCGCTCGTGTACACCGACGACCGCGACGGACTGTTCGCCGTACGGCGCCGGATCCTCGACTCGGGGGAGGAGGCCGTACTCGCCGGGGGCGGCCGCGTCTTCCCCGCCCTCTCGCCCGACGGGAACCGGCTGGCCTGCCTGGACATGTCCGGCAACCTCGTGGTCCGCGACCTCTCCGACGGCACCGAACGCGTCCTCGCCGCACCGCTCGGCGCGGGCGGGCTGCCCGGCCGCCCCAGCTGGTCACCCGACGGCCGCCACCTGGCGCTGTGCGACCGCAACCGCCTCAACCAGCGCTTCCGCGAGGGCTACAACCTCATCCGCGTCGTCGACACGACCACCGGGGCCGCAGCCCTGCACGCCCTCGCCCCGCACACCTCCCTCTCCGACCGCTACGACTCCGGTCCCGTCTGGTCCCCGGACGGTCGTTGGATGGCCGTGGTCGCGGAGTCCGCACTGTGGCTGCTGCCCGTCCGGGCCGACGGCACCCCGCACGGCGAGCCGCGCCGACTCACCACCGAACCCGCCGACCACCCCTCCTGGTCCGCCGACGCCCGCACCCTGCTCTACCTCTCCGCGGGCACCCTGCGCCTCGTCGACCTCCGCGGGGGCGGGACCCGTACCGTCCGCGTTCCGCTGGACTACCGCAGACCCCGCCCCGCGGACGCCGTCGTGCACGCGGGCCGACTCTGGGACGGAACCGGCGAGGACGTCCGTGAGGACGTCGACGTCGTGATCCGGGCCGGCCGGATCGCGGAGGTCTCCCCGCACCGCACCGGCCGCCCCGCCGCACGCCGCGTCGACGCGAGCGACCGCACCGTGCTCCCGGGCCTGTGGGACGCGCACACCCACCCCTGGCAGACCACGTACGGCGGCCGACAGACCGCACTGCAACTCGCGTACGGCATCACGACGGCCGTCTCGCTGGGCGGCTTCGCCTACGAACAGGCCCGCATCCGGGAGGCTGTCGCCGCCGGTGACCTCGCCGGACCCCGGCTGCTGGCCACCGGTGAACTCCTCGACGGGGCACGGGTCGCCTACAGCATGGGCCGCGCCCACCGCACCCGCGCGGGCCTGCACCGCTCGCTGGCGCGCGGGGCCGCGCTCGACTGGGACTTCGTGAAGACGTACGTGCGCGCCCCCGGGTGGGTGATGAAGGAGGCCGCCGACTTCGCGCACGAGCGGCTCGGGGTGCGCAGCGGCAGCCATCTGTGCAGCCCCGGCGTACAGCTGGGGCAGGACCTGACGACCCACCTCCAGGCGACCCAACGGCTGGAGTTCGGGCACGCGACATCGGCGACGGGGCGGGCGTACCAGGACGTCGAGGAGATCTACACCGCCACCGACTTCCATCTCGTCGCCACACCCTTCACCGCGCTGGCCCTGCTCGGCGCCGACCCCGCTCTCGCAGACGACCCGCGCGTCACCAGGCTCATGCCGCCCTGGGACACCGCGCTCGTCCGTCAGCAGGCCGGGCAGCCGCCCACCGAAGGCCAACTGGCCACACTGGCAAGGGAGATGAACGTCTACCGGCGGATCCTCGCGGGCGGCGGACTTGTCGCGCTCGGCACCGACCAACCGCTCGTCCCGGTCGGCCTGCATCTGCACCTGGCCCTGCGTGCCCTGCACCGCGCCGGCCTGTCACCGGCCGAGGCACTGCGCACCGCGACCCTGTTGCCCGCGCGGGTCTTCGGCGCCGACGCCGACCTGGGCACGCTTCAGGAGGGCAAGCTCGCCGACCTCACGGTCGTGGACGGCGACCCGTTCACCGACTTCGCCGCGCTGGTCCGTACGGCTGCGGTGCTGCGCGGGGGCGTGCTGTTCGAGCAGTCGGACCTGGTCGACGCCTTCGACGCCCTCGACGCCACGACAACACGGCGCGCGACCGGGGAATGGCTGGAGGTGAGCCGCCGGATGCGCCGTGAGGGGTGCTGTGAGCTCTGAGCTCTGAGTGGTCATGGTCCCCACACACTTCCTGGGGTATCTGCGCAGGAGTATCACTCGGACTGCACACAGCCCGTCCAAAGCCTCGTTAGCGTTGCGAGCCGTTCGATTCTCCCGTGCGACCCCAGGAAGACCGCAGATGGACTACTGCTCCTCGTGCCGACGGCATCTCAACGGGGCCCTCGTGTGCCCCGGGTGCGGCGCCTACGCCCCGGACATCGCTCCCTCCGCGATCGGGGGCCCGACGGTGTCGGCCGCGCCCGCCGCGGTGGCGCCCGGCACGGCCGCGTGGGAACCCCCCGCCGCCGACACCTGGTACGACGGCTACTTCCGGGACGAGACGGCGGCGCCTTCGACGCCTTCCGTCGACTCGGACGGAACCGCGCCCCTTGCCGCGTCCGAGGACGTGGACGTGGATGGCGACGGGAACGTGGAAGGCTTCGGCGGCGCGGAAGGCGCACCTGCCGCCGCCCCCCTGGGCCGTGCGGCGCGCCGTCGGCAGCGGGCCCGGTGGAAGAAGAACCAGCGCCGCGCCGTGGTCGCGACCGCGGTCGCCCTGGTCGGCGGCGGACTGACCGTGTCCGCGCTGGACCGGCAGGGCGGCGACAAGGCCCAGGCGGCCACCGCGCCGGAACGTCCGAACGCGGCGGCCGAGCAGCAGGAGGCCGAGCTCACCCGCCCGGCGTCCACTCCGGCGGACACCCGCGAAGCCCCGCGCGCCCACACGACTCCCTCGAAGACGTCACCCACCGACGCGGCGCGCGAGGCCATCACCACACCGCGCGCCACCCGGGAGTTCACCCGACCGGACGTCGCCGCCACCCCGAGCCCCGCGGCGACCACGGCTCCGCAGTCGCAGAGCGTCTCGTCCGCCGCCGGCGGCGCGAACTCCGGCACCGCGAACTCGGGCGGCTCCGAATCCGCCTCCGGCGACAGCGGTGGCACGTCGGCCGAGCAGCAGACGCCGGCCCCGTCGGCGACCGACAGCTCCGACTCCGGCACCGCCACGTCACCGTCCAGCCCCGCCCCGGAAGCGACCTCGCCGGCGCAGCTCTGCGTGCTCAACCTCGTGTGCCTCGGCTGACCGAGCCGCCTGACCGCCACCCCGCCAATCTCATCGGAGCGCCCGCCACCTGAGATCGTCGTCACCCTTCCGCATCGCCACACAACCTCGTGGATGCGGTCATGCTGGAAGAAGCCGGACGTCACCGCTGACGCACCGGCACCAGCAGCAGGACGTCGTACTCAGGAAGGAACTCTCCATGGTCGAGCAGGACGAGCGCTTCGATGTCGTGGTCCTCGGCGCGGGCCCCGGCGGCTATGTCGCCGCCATCCGCGCCGCCCAGCTGGGCAAGCGGGTGGCGGTCGTGGAGGAGAAGTACTGGGGCGGCGTCTGTCTGAACGTGGGCTGCATTCCCAGCAAGGCGCTGCTGCGCAACGCCGAACTCGCGCACATCTTCACGCGCGAGGCGAAGACCTTCGGCATCAAGGTGGACGGGCAGGTCACCTTCGACTTCGGTGAGGCGTTCCGCCGTAGCCGCAAGGTCGCGGACGGCCGGGTCAAGGGCGTCCACTACCTGATGAAGAAGAACAAGATCACCGAGATCGACGGCCGCGGCACCTTCCTCGACCCGCACACCCTCCAGGTGGCCGGCTACGACGGCGAGACCCGCACCATCGGATTCGAGCACTGCATCATCGCCACCGGCGCCACGCCCAAGCTGCTGCCCGGCACCCGGCGCAGCGCGCGCGTGGTGACGTTCGAGGAGCAGATCCTGGCCGAGGAGCTGCCGGAGTCGATCGTCATCGCGGGCGCCGGCGCGATCGGCGTCGAGTTCGCCTACGTACTGCACAACTACGGCGTGCAGGTCACCATCGTCGAGTTCCTGGACCGGATGGCCCCGCTGGAGGACGCCGAGGTGTCCGCCGAACTCGCCAAGCAGTACCGCCGGTTGGGCATCGACGTGCTGACTTCCACTCGCGTCGACGCCATCGACGAGTCCGGCCCGCAGGTGCGCGTCACCGTCACCGCCAAGGACGGCTCGCAGCAGGTCCTGGAGGCCGACAAGGTGCTCCAGGCGATCGGCTTCCAGCCGAACATCGACGGCTACGGCCTGGACAAGACCGGCGTGGCCGTGACCGAACGGGGCGCGATCGACGTCGACGGCCGCTGCCGCACCTCGGTCCCGCACATCTTCGCCATCGGCGACGTCACCGCGAAGCTGATGCTGGCGCACGCCGCCGAGGCCATGGGCATCATCGCCGCCGAGACCATCGCGGACGCCGAGACGATGGAGCTGGACTATGTGATGATCCCGCGGGCCACCTACTGCCAGCCGCAGGTGGCCAGCTTCGGCTACAGCGAGGCCCAGGCCCGCGAACTCGGCTACGACGTCAAGGTCGCCAAGTTCCCCTTCACGGCGAACGGCAAGTCGCACGGCCTCGGCGACGCGACCGGCTTCGTGAAGCTGATCAGCGACGACACCCACGGCGAACTCATCGGTGCCCACCTCATCGGCCCGGACGTCACCGAACTGCTGCCCGAGCTGACCCTGGCCCAGCAGTGGGACCTGACCGTGCACGAGGTCGCCCGCAACGTCCACGCCCACCCGACCCTCGGGGAGGCGGTCAAGGAGGCGGTGCACGGGCTCGCGGGTCACATGATCAACTTCTGACCGTTCGGCCGCTCAGCCGTCCAGCCACCAGCGGGCCGCCGCCCAGGCGAACGCGTAACCAAGGCTGTTGACCGCCCAGTGCAGGGCCATGGGCGGCAGCAGACTGTCGGAGCGGCGGCGCAGCTCGCACAGCACGACCCCGGCGGCGGCCGTGGCGACGATCGCCGCGGCCATCGCCGGTGCCACCCCGGCCGCGCCGTCTCCGAAGACGGAGCCGACGGCGGCGTTGGAGCGGTTGATGCCCCGGGCCGGCATCAGATGCCACAGCCCGAACAGCAGCGACGACCCGGCCGTGGCCCACACCGTGCCGTGCCGCCGTCGGATCATGGCCCACAGGACGCCACGGAAGGCCGTCTCCTCCAGCAGCACGGTCCCGAACGGCACCCGCACCAGCGTCACCCACAGCAGCCGCGCCACGGACAGGTCGGCGGCCCGGGCGTCCCGGAAGGCCTCGCGCCCGGCAGGAGCGGCGAGGAGCAGCACCAGCACCAGCAGAACGACCCCGACCAGGACGGGCGCCCACCGCAAGCCCCTGCGCACGGCCGCCGCGTCGAGGCCCAGACCGGCCAGGCTGAGCCCGTCCCAGCGCGCGATCAGCAGCAGAGCCGCCGTCGAGGTCACGCAGACGACCACGTACAGGGCGGGGCCCCGCGCGAGCCAGTTGTTCAGCAGGTTCGCGACGGCGAGCACGGCGACAGCGCATACGATCCGCATCCGGCTTCCAGGATCCCCTGTCCCGGCTCCGTCGACGGCCCTCGGCAGGCCGTCGACCCGCCGGACGGGTATCAGCCGCCCGCCACGCTCCGCCAGAAGTCCCGCATCAGCGGCGTCGGCGTGGGGTTCTCCATCGCCACCTGCGTCAGCAGGATCGCGACCGTCCCCGTCGCCGGGACGACGTGCGCGGTGGTACCCGTGCCACCCACCCAGCCGTAGCGGCCGGGGACGTTCCACGGGTCGGCGCGGGTGACGTCGACCCCGCCGCCGTAGCCCCAGCCCTGGCCCTCCAGGAAGAGCGTGCCGTCGGCGCGCTGCCCGGCCGTGAGGTGATCGGTGGTCATACGGCTGACCGAGGCGGGTGTGAGGACCCGGCGGCCGTTCGACTCGCCACCGTTCAGCAGCATGCGGGCGAAGGCCAGCCAGTCGTCGGCGGTGGACACGAGGCCGCCACCGCCCGAGTGGAAGCGGGGGAGGCTGCTCCACTGACCGTCGGGGGCGTCCGTCAGTTCCAGGGTTCCTCCTGGAGCCGGCGCGTACGCCGAGGTGAAGCGGTGCCGTTTCGGCTCGGGTACCTCGAAGGCCGTGTCCGGCATGCCCAGTGGCTCGAAGACGCGTTCCGCGAGGAACTCGGGGAGGGTACGGCCCGAGGCGCGGGCGACCAGGATGCCCTGGAGGTCGGAGGAGGTGCCGTACAGCCAGGCCCGGCCCGGCTGGTACAGCATCGGTACCCGGGCGAGGCGGCCCAGCCAGGTGGCCGGGTCCGGCCAGTCCCGCAGAGCCCGACCGTCCTTCTGCACCGTGAGCAGGGACTGCACGGCCGGAAGGGAGAAGTCGGACGGAAAGCCCCAGCCGGTGCGGGAGCTGAGCAGGTCCTCGACCGTGACGGGCCGGGCCGCCGGGACGACGTCGTCGACCGGGGCGTCCGGGGTGCGCACCACGCTCGGCTTCGCCAGCTCCGGCAGCCATTCCTCGACCGGCGCGTCGAGACGGAGCCGCCCATCCTCCACCAGCATCAGCACCGCGGCCGCGGTGACGGGTTTGGTGATGGAGGCGATCCGGAACAGCGAGTCCCTCGCCATCGGGGCGGTGCCGTCGACGTCCATCGAGCCGACGGTCACCACGTCGACGTCGTCACCCCGGGCCACGAGGCCGACGGCACCGGGCACACTCCCGTCGTCGACATACCGGTGCAAGGTCTCTCGCCATGAGTTCATCGGTGGCCTTCCTGCCGAGGTGGTCGTCGCGGGTACGACTCCCGGGGCGGCGAGAAGTCATCGGCCGCGCATCCGCCTGCCCGCCCCTGTGGCGCCATGACGCCGGTTTGCGCATCCTCGGTGGTACCGCGTCTTCAGGGAGGCCCCACCCATGCCGGCCAAGAACCTCACCGCCAACCGCGCTGCCCTGGGCCATCGCGTCGCCTACGCCCTGCGCCACCCCGACCGCGTGCCCCGCCATCTGGCCCGCACCGCCCGCGACATGTGGCTGCGCCGCCGCCACCCCGACCACGTCTCCTACTACCGCGCCGTGATGCGCTCCGACACCCGGGCCGACCCGGACGCGGCGGTCGGCAGTCACAACCGGGAGCGGTGGCTGGCGCTCGGGGCGATGCAGTTCGACTACCTCGTCGGCCACGGCCTGCGCCCCGAGCACCGGATGCTGGAGATCGGGTGCGGGAACCTGCGCGGCGGCTGGCGGTTCATCCGCCACCTCGACCCCGGCCACTACCACGGCGTCGACATCTCGCCCGACATCCTGTTCGCCGCCCAGGACACCGTCGTGGAGATGGGCCTGCAGAAGCGGCTCCCCACGCTCACCCCGGTACGCGACCTGACGCTGCGGTTCCTGCCCGACGCCCACTTCGACGTCGTGCACGCCCACAGCGTCTTCTCGCACTCGCCGCTCCCGGTGATCGACGAATGCCTGGCCAACGTGGGCCGGGTACTCGCCCCCGGCGGCTGGTTCGACTTCACCTTCGACCGCACCGAGGGACGGGAACACCACGTCCTGCACGAGGACTTCTACTACCGCACCGAGACCCTCGTGGCCCTGGCCGGGAAACACGGCCTGCGGGCCCGCTTCATGACGGACTGGGAGAAGCTCCCGCACGGTCAGTCCAAGATCCGCGTCACCAACCCGGAGTGAACCGACACTCCGTCAGCCGTCGATGCCCGCCCCGAAGTAGGTCATCTGTCCCGGACCCTTGACTCGTCACGCGGAAGTGGCCATCCTCGTCGCACCTTGTGCGAGGTCATGACAACTCGACCCCGCTCTTCCGCCGACCGAGGGACGTGGGCTGTGACCAGTGCCGGACGCCCGTACCGCAGCCGCAGGCACGTCACTGTGGTGTCGCTCCTCCTGCTCGTGCTGTCCCTCACGCTCGGGCCCACCCCGAGCTCGGCGGCCGGTACCGACTGGTGGGACCCGACCGCACGGCCCGCGCCGGACTCCCAGGTCAACGTCAAGGGAGAGCCCTTCACCGGCACCAACGCCGAGGGAGAGGTGCGCGGATTCGTCGACGCGCACGACCACATCTTCTCCAACGAGGCCTTCGGCGGCCGTCTGATCTGCGGAAAGCCGTTCTCCGAGGCGGGTGTCGCCGACGCCCTCAAGGACTGCCCCGAGCACTACCCGGACGGCTCCCTCGCGATCTTCGACTTCATCACCCACGGCGGCGACGGCAAGCACGACCCCGTCGGCTGGCCCACCTTCAAGGACTGGCCCGCTCACGACTCGCTGACCCACCAGCAGAACTACTACGCCTGGATCGAACGGGCCTGGCGCGGCGGCCAGCGCGTCCTGGTCAACGACCTCGTCACCAACGGCGTGATCTGCTCCGTGTACTTCTTCAAGGACCGCTCCTGCGACGAGATGACGTCCATCCGGCTCCAGGCCAAGCTGACGTACGACATGCAGGCCTTCGTCGACAAGATGTACGGCGGCACCGGGAAGGGCTGGTTCCGGATCGTCACCGACAGCGCCCAGGCCCGGAAGGTCATCGAGCAGGGCAAGCTGGCGGTCATCCTCGGCGTCGAGACCTCCGAGCCCTTCGGCTGCAAGCAGATCCTGGACATCGCGCAGTGCAGCAAGGAGGACATCGACAAGGGCCTGGACGAGCTGTACTCGCTGGGCGTGCGCAGCATGTTCCTGTGCCACAAGTTCGACAACGCCCTGTGCGGCGTCCGCTTCGACTCGGGCGGGCTCGGAACGGCCATCAACGTCGGCCAGTTCCTGTCGACCGGCACCTTCTGGAAGACCGAGACCTGCAAGGGCCCGCAGCACGACAACCCCATCGGCAACGCAACGGCGGCCCAGGCCGAGGACGAGCTCCCGGCGGGCGTCGAGGTCCCCACGTACGGCGCTGACGCCCAGTGCAACGTCCGCGGCCTCACCGACCTCGGCGAATACGCCGTGCGCGGCATGATGAAACGCAAGATGATGCTGGAGATCGACCACATGAGCGTCAAGGCCACCGGCCGGGTGCTCGACATCTTCGAGTCCGCTTCCTACCCCGGCGTCCTCTCCTCGCACAGCTGGATGGACCTCGACTGGACCGAACGGGTCTACGGCCTCGGCGGCTTCATCGCCCAGTACATGCACGGCTCCGAGGGCTTCATCTCGGAGGCGAAGCGCACCGAGGCCCTGCGCGACAAGTACGGCGTGGGCTACGGCTACGGCACCGACATGAACGGCGTCGGCGGCTGGCCGGGACCGCGCGGAGCGGACGCGCCCAACAAGGTGACGTACCCGTTCAAGAGCGTCGACGGCGGCTCCGTCATCGACCGGCAGACCACCGGGCAGCGCACCTGGGACCTCAACACCGACGGCGCCGCCCACTACGGCCTCGTCCCGGACTGGATCGAGGACATCCGCCGCGTCGGCGGCCAGGACGTGGTCGACGACCTCTTCCGGGGCGCCGAGTCCTACCTCGACACCTGGGGGGCCTCGGAGAACCACAAGGCCGGGGTCAATCTCGCGAGCGGCTCCAGCACATCGGCCAGTTCGTCGGAGTGGAGCCTGTTCACCGACTACCAGCCCCACCGGGCCGTCGACGGCGACGGCTCAACCCGCTGGGCCAGCGACTGGAGCGACGACCAGTGGTACAAGGTCGACCTCGGGTCCACGCACCTGGTCAAGCGGGTCACCCTCGACTGGGAGCGCGCCTACGGCAAGGCGTACCGCATCGATCTCTCCACCGACGGAGTGAACTGGCAGACCGTCTGGTCCACGACGTCCGGCGACGGCGGCTTGGACACGGCCGGATTCCCCGGCACACCGGCCAGGTATGTACGCATCCAGGGGCTGGACCGCGGCACTGACTGGGGCTACTCCCTCTACGAGGTCGGCGTCCACGGCAGCTGACACCCACGAGAGGGGTTCCATGGCACGGTTGCCGTCCGCCGAGCGGCGGCGACAGCTCACCGAGGCGGCGATCAGAGCGATGAGCCGGGACGGCGTCCCCAGGACGACGACCCGGTCCATCGCCGCCGAGGCAGGCGTTTCGCTGAGCGTCTTCCACTACTGCTTCGACTCCAAGCAGGAGCTGGTCGAGTCCGTCATCACCACCCTCACCGAGCACTCCGTGACGCGCGTGAAGGACGCCATACGGCCCAGAGCCACCTTCGATGAGACCGTCCGGGCCGGTTTCCGGGCCTACTGGGACCACGTCCGCGCCCACCCCGACGAGCACATGCTGACCTATGAGCTCACGCAGTACGCGCTGCGCCAGCCCGGCTTCGAGCACCTGGCACGCCGCCAGTACGAGCTGTACGCCGAGACGTACGCCGAGCTCATCGACCAGCTGCGACAGACCATGGGCCTCCGGCTGCGCGTCCCCGTCCCCGTCCTGGCCCGCTACCTGGCCGCCATGACCGACGGCCTGACCCTCAACTACCTCGTACTCGGCGACGACGAGGCCTGGACCGCCGTCCTCGACACGGTCACCGCGCACATCGCCGGGCTGGTGCAGGAGACCTGATCGGGGGCGGTCACCCGCGAGCGGCGGCCTGCCCGCCCGCCGGCTCCGCCGCCTCCCGCCGGAACAGCCACCGCAGGTCCGGCTCCACCACACCGCGCAGCACCCGCCGGACGGGCGGCGTGCACAACAGCGTCACGACCACGGCCGCCACGGCGGTGACGACGACCGCGCCGAGCGGCCGCTGCACCCAGGCGGCGTCGTACCAGCCGAAGTACTTCGAGCCCCGCACGACGAAACCGTGCAACAGATAGCCGTACAGCGTGCCCGTCCCCAGCACCGTGCACCACAGCCGCCGCCCGGGCACCCAGGCGAGGAAACCGGCCACCAGGACCAGCGAGCAGGCGAACAGAACCGGCGTCATCACGACCCCGTACCAGGCGGGCGCCCCCAGCTCCTCGGCGCTGTCCCGGTGGTAGAACCAGCTGCCGGTCATCCGCGGCACCGCCCAGTAGGCCATCAAGAACGCGCCCGCGAACACGGGAACCGCGGCGATCCGCACCGCACCGCGCCGGACCATCCGGAAGTGCTCCGGCTTCAGGAGCAGCCCCAGCACGAAGTACGGCAGGAACTGAAGGGCGCGCTGGAGATCGAGGTCGTTACCGATGGACGGTGACAGGGTGGCCAGCATCGCCATGGCGAGCGCGAGGGGCAGCGGCAGGCGCACCCGCCGCCACAGCGGGGTGGTCAGCCGCCACAGGAACAGGGCCGCCAGGAACCACGTCAGATACAGCGGGTCCAGCAGGCTGACGGGGCGCTCCGGCGCCCGGTCGGTCCATCTGGTGAACAGTGTGTACGCCGTCTCGAAGACGACATACGGGACCACGAGGCCCGTGACCAGGCGTTTGAGCTGCCCCGGGCGGCCGTCGAAGCCACGGGAGAAGTAGCCGGAGATCACGATGAACGCCGGCATGTGGAAGGCGTAGACGAGCATGTACAGCGCCTCCACGGTACGGCTGCTGTCGCGCAACGGTTCCCACGCATGGCCGACCGCCACCAGGACGATCGCCGCGTACTTGGCGTTGTCGAAGAAGGCGTCCCGCTGCTTCGAAGACGCAGGTCGCGGCGGAGTGGCGGCGGTGGGAGCGGTGTCCACGGCAGTGACGCTGTGCTTCGGCATCCCACGCGTCTCACCACTCGTGGACGAGGCAAACCTCCCCGCCGGACACGGCCTCTCACCTGCGCACAAGCGTCGCCCGTAGGGCCGTAGGGGTGTGGACGTAACCCGTGTGATCGCTCCGAATGGTGCGACCGCAAGGAATGGCTGACGGTGGATCACGTCAGGCCTGGTCCCAGTGGTGATGAAGCGTCAGCCGCCCAGGCCGTGACGGAAGGACTCACTATGCGCTCTGTCCGCATGCTGCTCGCCACCGCGACGGCCACGGCCGCACTGGCGATCGCGCCCGCAGCCTACGCCCTGACGACGGGCGACTGGGACCACGAGGACTCGTCGCACAGCAAGGACAAGGAGGACTCCTCCTACAGCAAGGACCACGACAAGTCCTACAGCAAGGATCACGACAAGGAGAGCAAGCACGACGAGCCCAGTGGCGGCATGCACACGGGTGGCGGAGCGCTCACTCTCGTGGCGGACGACGACTGGGGCGGCTCCAAGGACGAGGAGCACGACAAGGGGGGCAAGGACAAGGAAGGCAAGCACGACGAGGAGAGCAAGGACGAGGGCAAGTACGACGAAGAGGGCAAGCACGAGAAGCCGCGCGGCGGTGTGCACACGGGTGGCGGAGCGCTCGCCCTGGTGAACAACGACGGCGACTGGGGCGGCTCCAAGGACCCGAAGCACGACCCGGACAGCTACCGCAGCAAGGGCGACGGGCACGACGGGGGCTCGTGGAAGGAAGACGACGACTCGTGGAAGGGTGACCACGACAACGACTCGTGGGGCGGCGGCGGTGACCACGACGGTCCGCGCGGCGGTATGCACACCGGCGGCGGTGGCCTCGCCACGCCGGGCGTCACCGGCGGTGGGCTCGCCATGCTGGGCGTCGCGGGCGCCGGCTGGTACGCGCTGCGCCGCAAGAAGGCCGGCGGATCCGTGGCCTGACCCATGCCCTGCCTCATAGCGGCCGTGGCCGCCGCACGTGCGCCGCGCGTCGCGGCGGCCATGTTCGTCCACCCCGTTGCCTCGATTCTCCAGGTCCTCCCTGTTTCCCCCATTGCCGTGTTCGCTGCTGTGCCCGAGTGAGGTGGTGCCCGATGGCCGCCGGCCGTCCCTCGTCCCCCGACCACGACCCGGCTCGTGCCGACACCGTGTCCGCCCGCTCGAGGCGGATAAGGCGCGTGGCGGGAGGGCTGCTCTGGAGCGCGGTGGCCGCCGTGTTCCTGGTGGTGACCCTGCCCGGCGGCCACGACGAGGCACCCGATGGCCGCGGCGCACCGTACGCCGCTCCGGCGGTCGAGTCGCACGTCCCCCGTGCGGCCAAGCCCTCCTCGCAGGCCTCGCGACCCGTCGGCAAGCATCTGCCCCGGTCCCGGCCGGTCCGGCTGCTCATCCCGAAGATCTCCGTCGACGCCCCCTTCACTGACCTGGCCATCGGCAGCACCGGCCAGCTCGAACCCCCGCCGGCCGACGACACCAACCTCGTCGGCTGGTACGCCAAGGGCGCCTCCCCCGGGGAGACGGGCACCTCGATCATCGCCGGGCACGTCGACACCAAGACGTCCGCCGCGGTCTTCGCGAGCCTGCGCGACCTGAAGAAGGGAGACCGCTTCCAGGTGCTCCGCGCCGACGGCCGCAAGGCCTCCTTCGTGGTCGACAGCGCCGAGACCTTCGACAAGGACAACTTCCCCAGCGAGCGCGTCTACCGCGACACGCCCCGGGCCCAGGTCCGTCTGATCACCTGCGCGGGGAACTACGACCGGCAGGTCAGGGACTACACGGCGAACCTGGTGGTCTTCGCCCACCTTGTCTGAATCCTTCTCCCATATCGCGGCACACCGCGCTGACCTCGTGTCTTACAGTGACTGCGACCCAGTTCCGGTGACTGATGTGAGGTAGTCGCAAACCATGCCGACCGAGACGTTTGAGTTCCAGGTAGAGGCCCGTCAGCTGCTCCAGCTGATGATCCACTCGGTCTACTCGAACAAGGAGGTGTTCCTGCGGGAACTCGTCTCCAACGCCTCCGACGCGCTCGACAAGCTGCGTCTGGAGAAGCTGCGGGACGACTCCCTCGCCGCCGACGTGTCAGACCTCCACATCGAGATCGACGTCGACAAGGAGGCCCGTACCCTCACGGTGCGGGACAACGGCATCGGGATGTCGTACGACGAGGTCGGGCAGCTCATCGGCACCATCGCCAACTCGGGCACGGCCACCTTCCTGAAGGAGCTGCGCGAGGCCCAGGACGAGGCCGGTGCCGAAGGGCTCATCGGCCAGTTCGGCGTCGGTTTCTACTCCGGCTTCATGGCGGCGGACGAGATGACGCTGGTGACCCGGCGCGCCGGCGAGAGCCAGGGCACCCGCTGGACCTCGCGCGGCGAGTCCACGTACACGCTGGACACCGTGGCCGACGCGCCGCAGGGCACGTCGGTCACACTCCACCTCAAGCCCGCCGACCCCGACAACCAGCTCCACGACTACACCTCGCCGTGGAAGATCAGGGAGATCGTCAAGCGGTACTCGGACTTCATCACCTGGCCGATCCGGATGGTCCCGGAGCCGGCCGACGGGGACACCACGCCCGAGCCCGAGACGCTGAACTCGATGAAGGCCCTGTGGGCGCGCTCGCGCGACGAGGTGTCCGACGACGAGTACCACGAGCTCTACAAGCACATCAGCCACGACTGGCGTGAGCCGCTGGAGACGATCCGGCTCCAGGCCGAGGGCACCTTCGAGTACCAGGCCCTGCTGTTCGTGCCCGCGCACGCCCCGCACGACCTGTTCACACGCGACTTCAAGCGCGGCGTCCAGCTCTACGTGAAGCGCGTCTTCATCATGGACGACTGCGAGGCCCTGCTCCCGCCGTACCTCCGCTTCGTCAAGGGCGTCGTCGACGCGGCCGACCTCTCGCTGAACGTCTCCCGCGAGATCCTCCAGCAGGACCGGCACATCCGGATGATGCAGCGCCGGCTGACCAAGAAGGTCCTGTCCACGGTCAAGGACTTCATGGCCAAGGACGCCGACCGCTACGCCACCTTCTGGCGGGAGTTCGGCACGGTCCTGAAGGAGGGACTGCTCACCGACACCGAGAACCGCGACGCGATCCTCGCCGTCGCCTCGTTCGCGACCACGCACGCCACCGACGAGCCGACCACTCTCGCGCAGTACGTGGAGCGGATGAAGGACGGCCAGGACGACATCTTCTACATCACCGGCGAGTCCCGGCAGAGCATCGAGAACTCCCCGCACATGGAGGCGTTCCGGGCCAAGGGCATCGAGGTCCTGCTGCTCACCGACGGCGTCGACGAGGTGTGGGTCGACGCCGTGGGCGAGTACGAGGGCAAGAAGCTGCGCTCCATCGCCAAGGGCGAGATCGACCTGGACGGCAAGGGCGACGAGAAGGCCGACGAGGAGCGGGAGAAGCAGGCGGAGGAGTACGCCGGTCTGCTCGGCTGGATGCGGGAGCGCCTGGACGAGGACATCAAGGAGGTCCGCCTCTCGGCCCGGCTCACCGTCTCGCCCGCCTGTGTCGTCTCCGACGCGCACGACCTGACCCCGGCCCTGGAGAACATGTACCGGGCCATGGGCCAGGAGGTGCCGCGCACCAAGCGGATCCTGGAGCTCAACCCCGGCCACCCGCTGGTCAAGGGCCTGCACCAGGCGTACGAGGCCGGCGAGGACCGCGCGGAACTCGCCGAGTCCGCCGAACTGCTGCACACGCTGGCGGTGCTCGCCGAGGGCGGCCAGCCGAAGGACCCCGCGCGGTTCGTGAAGCTGGTGGCGGACCGGCTGGAGCGCACCTTGTAGGGGTGCTGTGGGCCATGTGGTCGTGTGCGCGGGCCGTTGTCAGTGGCCCGCGCTACCTTCCTTGAAGTCGGCTGTTGGCCCTATTCCTGGAGGATTCATGGCCTCGCGTCTCAACCCGTACATCACCTTCGCCGGTGACGCCCGGCAGGCGATGGAGTTCTACAAGGACGTCCTCGGCGGCACCCTGGTGCTCAACACCTACGGCGAGTACGGCCAGCAGGACACCCCGATGGCCGACAAGGTCATGCACGGCATGCTGGAGTCCCCCGGCGGCCTCACCCTGATGGGCGCCGACACCCCGACGGACGACCACCGGCCCGGCAACAACATCGCCGTGAGCCTGAGCGGCGACGACGACACCGAGCTGCGCGGCTACTGGGAGAAGCTGTCCGAGGGCGCCTCGGTGACGGTACCGCTGGAGAAGCAGATGTGGGGCGACGTCTTCGGCATGTGCACGGACCGCTTCGGCATCACCTGGATGGTCAACATCGCCGGGGAGGCCGGCTGAGCGCGGGCTCCTCGACGGAGCGGTCCGTCATGACCGACCGCTCCGCTGCCGCCCCGACGGGTTCCGGCCGTCTGCTGACCTGATCGCCCATGGGGGTAGCAACAGGGCGTAAAGCACCGGTGGGCAGGGAAAGGAGTTATACGGCAAACCGCGGGGAGTGGTCGTCAGCGCCCGGAGTGTCGGGCCCGAAGCGCTGGGGAGGGGCCGGGCATGGGCGGGCAGCCCTTGTATCTCGAACCGCGGCTGGAATCGCGGCTGCGGTCGTTGCTGAACTCGCCGGTCCTGCTGCACACCCTCACCGAAGCCCTGGGGTCCCCGCTGAACGTGGTCGTCCCCGACCAACTCGCCGACAATCTCCAGCAGTTCCGCTCCGTGTACGGCACCCATCACCTCTCCGGCCAGGTGTTCTTCGCCCACAAGGCCAACCGGTCCAGCGCCCTGCTGCGACGGCTCGCCGCCACGGACGCCGGCGTGGACGTCGCCTCGCTGGGCGAGCTGCAACACGCCCTGGGGGCGGGGCTCACCCCGGACCGGATCACGGCCACGGGCCCGAAGAACCCGGAGTTCCTGTGGCTGGCGGCCCGCACATCGGTCACCGTCAGCCTCGATACGCGTGGCGAGCTGGAGCAGCTCGCCACGCTGGTACGCAAACACGCCCTGCCCAGGACCCGCGTCCTGCTGCGGCTGTCGGGGTTCGAGACGTCCGGGGTACGTGTGCTCAGCCGCCGCAGCCGATTCGGTACCGCCGTAAGGGAGTCGGACCCACTCCTGGAGTCCGTCGAGCGGAACGGCGACGTGCTCGACCTGGTCGGCGTCGCGTACCACCTGGACACCACCAGCCTCACCGAGAAGGCCGCGGCGCTCGAGGGCTGTCTGCGGGTGCTCGAGGAGTGCCGAAGCCGAGGGCTCAGGCCCCGGGCCGTGGACATCGGCGGCGGCTTCGGCGTCGACTACCTGGCCGACGGCGGCCAATGGGAGCGGTACACCACCGGGCTCACCGAAGCCGTCCTGGGCACCCGCCCACCGCTGACCTACGGCGGCCACGGCTACGGACTGCGCAACGAGGCCGGCACCCTGCGCGGCGCGCTCGGCCTGTACCCCGCTCACCGTCCGGTCGCCGGCGCCCGCTACCTCGACGAACTGCTCGCGCACCCGGCAGCGTCCCTCGGTGGCAGCCCTCTGGCCGCCCTGCTCCTCGAGCACCTCTACGACCTGCACACCGAACCCGGCCGGGCCTTGCTCGACCAGTGCGGGCTCACCCTGACGAAGGTGGTGGAGGTACGCGACCAGGACACCGGCGGCCCCCTCCTCGTACGGCTCGCGGCGAAGGCCGACGACGTGGCCCTGGAGGAACACGGCGTACTCATGGACCCCGTGGTCGTCCCCCGGGACACGGACGGACACGCGACCGGTTCCGGGGCCCGTTCCGGTCCCGGAGCCGCCCACGAACCGGTCGGCGTGCACCTCTTCGGCAGCCGCTGCCTGGAATCCGACCTGATCACGCGCCGCACGGTCTTCCTGCCCCGCCGCCCCGCACCGGGCGACCTGCTGGCCTTCGCCAACACGGCGGGATACTGCATGGACTTCCACGCCACCCGTGCCCAGCACCAGCCCGCCGCGCGCAAGGTCGCCGCCTGGCAGGAGGGCGACACCTGGCGCTGGTGCCTGGACGACCAGTACTGGCCGACCACACCCGTGGGGGGAGCGCAGTGAGGTACGACAGCATCACCGAGGCCATCGGCAACACACCGCTGGTGCGCATCGACCCGGCCGTGCACGGCCTGAGAAACATCGACCTGTACGCCAAGCTGGAGCTGCTCAACCCCTTCGGCTCGGTCAAGGACCGCGCCGCCTGGAACATGGCCCGCCCGCATCTGGAGGCCGCCGCACCCGAGCGGGGCGGCCAGGTCGTCGAGCTGTCGAGCGGCAACACCGCCAAGGCCCTCGCCGTCCTCGCGGGCATGCACGGCCTGACCTTCAAGAGCGTCACCAACCGGATGCGCATCCCGGAGATCAAGGACCTGCTGCTGTTGCTCGGCGCGGAGATCGAGGAACTGCCCGGCCAGAGCGAGTGCCTGGACCCGACCGCCACCGACGACCCGCTCACCCTGTTCCACCGCACCCTCTCCGCACCCGACAGCACGTATCTGCACACCGACCAGTACTTCAACCCGCGCAACACCGAGGCCCACTTCACCGGCACCGGCCCGGAGATCGTCAAGGACCTGGACGGCCGCGCCCCGGACTGGTTCATCGCCTGCGTGGGCACCGCCGGCTCCTCCACGGGCGTCGCCCGCGCCCTGCGCGAACACGACCCCGCCGTGCGCGTCGCCGGCCTGGTCGCGGCCAAGTCCGACTTCATCCCCGGCATCCGCACCATCGACGAGGCGCACGAGGTGGGCCTGTTCGACCCCGGCACCTACGACAGCATCCACACGGTCACCGCGGACGAGGCGATCGAGGGGATGCTGACCCTCAACCGCCGCTGCGGCATCCTCGCCGGACCCACGGGAGGCGCCGCGTTCTTCGGTGCGGTACGACAACTGCGCGCTGTTGACGGCGAGTCGACGGAGCGGCAGTCGGCGGTCTTCATCGTCTGCGACCGCGTCGAAAGCTATCTGAGCTACGTCCGTCAGCGGCGCCCCGACCTCTTCGGCCGCCCGCGTCGCCGGAACTCCCCGGCAGACCTGACGCCCGCCGAGATCCGCACGGCACCGGCCGTCGGTGTCGCCGACGCCCAGGCGTGGATCGCCACCGGAGCACCGCTCGTCGTCGACCTGCGCAGCCCCCACGCCTACGCCGCGCTGCACATCGACGGCTCCGTCAACATCGTCGACGAACTCTTCGAGGAACTCCTCCACGGCGGACTGCCGTTCAGTCGCAACCGCCCGGTCCTGCTGGCCTGCCCGGTCGGGGAGAAGTCCGCCCGGCACGCCGCCCTGCTGACCCGGATGGGGCACCCGGACGTCCGCAGCCTGACCGGCGGCATCATCGCCTGGCGCGACGCGGGCGCACCCCTCGTACGGGACTGACGCCCATGACCACACCCGGGAGCGACACCGAAGGGGCGTCCGTCATCGTGGAGTTGGGCGAGTGGCAGCGAACCCTGCGCGCCCAGTTCCCGATCATCACCGCACACCCGGAACTGGCCTATCTGGACAGCGCGGCCACCGCCCAGAAGCCGCAGGCAGTGCTGGACGCCGTTCACTCCTACCTCACCACCACCAACGCCAACGCCGGCCGCGGCACCTATCCCTGGGCCAACCGGACCACGGACCTGGTCGAGCAGGCCCGCGACCGGGTGAAGCGGTTCCTCGACGACGCCGCTCCCGAACGCTCGACCGTGCACTTCACGAGCGGCACCACCGAGGGCCTGCGCACCGTCGCCCGCGACTGGCTGCCCGAACTCCTCGCCGACGGGGACGAGATCGTCGTCCCCGTCGCCGACCACGAGGCCAACATCGCGCCCTGGCTGGAGGTCCAACGGCACCTGGCGGCGCGGGGCGTCCACATCCGCGTACGGCCGATGCCGTACCAGCGGTCGTCCGGCGACTACGACCACATCGCGCTCGCGGAACTCGCGGGCCCACGCACCCGCTTCGTAGCCGTCAGCCACGTCCACCACGTGTACGGCGGCGACATGAACGTCCATCGCATCCGACGGGCGGTCGGCCCGGACGCGGTGATCGCTCTGGACGCCGCCCAGAGCGTCGGTCATCTGCCCGTGTCCGTCGCCGACCTCGACGTCGACTTCCTGGTCTTCTCCGGGCACAAGGCCATGGCACTGCCCGGCACGGGAGCCGTCTGGGCCCGCCAGTCGCGCGGACCGCGCTTCACGCCGGGCGGCTGGTCCGGCACGCCCAACACCGTCGGCATCGCCTCCCTCACCGCGGCCCTGGACTGGCTGGACAGCGCCGGTACGGACCGGATCGAGCGGTGGACGGTCGCCCTGGCGGCCCGGTTCACCGAGGGCCTGCGCCACCTCGACGCGTACGAGATCCTCGGCTGCCAGAAGAGCCTGGCCGCCGATTCGTCCGTGCAGCGGCGCCAGGGCATCGTCACCTTCCGCCACCACGCCGTGGACTCCGGGGACCTCGGGTTCATCCTCTTCAGCCACGGCTTCATGGTCCGCTCCGACCACCACTGCCAGGGCGGCGCGGGGGAGCGGACCGGCTCGGTGCGGGTGAGCCTGCACGTCCACAACACCGCCGAGGAGATCGACCGACTGCTGGAGGTCCTCGCCGCGCTCGGGTGACGTACCGCCATTAGAGGGAATGGGAACCGTTTCCACCTGTAGGGTCTGGCGCAGACGGTGCGGGACAGGTGCGGAACGGCGAGGTGCACTACGGGATGGGGCTGAGCCTGGCGACGGCGGAGCGGTGGGTGGAGCGCTGGGAGCGTCAGCAGCAGCGGTACGCCGTGGACCGCGAGGAGCGTTTCACGGTGATCGCCGATGTGGTGGAGCAGTCCGTGGCGGGAGTCCCGGGCCGACCGTCGGTCGTCGACCTCGGCTGCGGACCCGGCTCCCTGGCGGCCCGGCTCGCCCGCAGGATGCCGTACGCCGACATCGTGGCCGTGGACATGGACCCGCTGCTGCTGGAGCTGGCCCGCACCCACCACGCGGACGCGGCACGCTACGTGGACGTGATGATCGGCGCGCCGGACTGGACCCACGCCCTGGGCCTCGACCGCCCGTTGGACGCGGCCGTGTCGACGACGGCCCTGCACTACCTGGACCCGGACGCCCTGCACCGCACCTACCGGCAGCTCGCGGGCCTGCTGCGCCCCGGGGGCGTCCTGGTCAACGGCGACCACTTTCCGCACGACGACTCCGCGCTCGCCGCGCTGGCCGGGTGCGTCGGCCGCCGGCACGCCGAGCGTGGACAGGTCCTGGCGCACGAGGACTGGGCCGCCTGGTGGACGGCTGTCGCGCGGGACCCGGAGC
>CBFGZZ010000052.1:0-31899 GCA_965653385.1 uncultured Streptomyces sp.
TCAAGATCGAGATGAACTTCCTCCCGGACGTCTACGTCCCGTGCGAGGTCTGCCATGGCGCCCGGTACAACCGGGAGACCCTGGAGGTCCACTACAAGGGCAAGTCCATCTCCGAGGTCCTGAACATGCCGATCGAGGAAGCCATGGACTTCTTCGAGGCCGTCCCGGCGATCAACCGTCACCTCAAGACGCTGAACGACGTCGGTCTCGGCTACGTCCGCCTCGGCCAGTCCGCGACCACCCTCTCCGGCGGTGAGGCCCAGCGGGTGAAGCTCGCCAGCGAGCTCCAGAAGCGCTCCACCGGCCGCACGGTCTACGTCCTCGACGAGCCGACCACCGGTCTGCACTTCGAGGACATCAGCAAGCTGCTGAAGGTCCTGGCCGGGCTGGTCGACAAGGGCAACACGGTCATCGTCATCGAGCACAACCTCGACGTGATCAAGACCGCCGACTGGGTCGTGGACATGGGCCCCGAGGGCGGCGCCGGTGGCGGTCTCGTCATCGCCGAGGGCACGCCCGAAGAGGTTGCCGCGGTCCCGGCCAGTCACACCGGCAAGTTCCTGCGCGAGATCCTCGGCGCCGACCGGATCAGCGACGCGGCCTCGGTGAAGGCCCCGCGCAAGGCGGTGGCCAAGAAGACGGTCGCGGCGGCGTCGACGGCGAAGAAGACGGCAACGGCCAGGACCACGAAGACGGCCAACAACAAGGCCACCGGAAAGGCCGCCGGAGTCACCAAGAAGGCGGCGGCCGCGAAGAAGGCGACGCCCGCGAAGAAGACGACCCGGGCACGCAAGGCCTGAGGCCCACCGGCCACAAGTCGCGGGCCAAGAACCCGAACAATTCCAGAAAAGTACGGCGCCCCGCGGGAACTCCCCGCGGGACGCCGCGCGTTGGATCATCAGCGGCCCGATCGCTGCGGTCGTGACGAACCTTGACTGCTCAACAGTGGAATGGAAGAGAACGGCACGCCTCCTAGAAGCCCCCCAGCTCGGAGGCGAAGGGCGGCTCGGCGCCCGCCCGGGAGCAGGTGATCGCGGCAGCCCGCGCCGCGAACCGCAGCAGCCGTGTCCAGCCGTCGGGGCCCAGTCCCGCGAGCGCCTCGGCGGACAGGCCGTCCTGGGTGGCCAGGCCGTGCAACAGGGCCGCGTTCACGGTGTCGCCCGCACCGATCGTGTCCACGACGTCCACCTCCTCACCCGGCACGGAGTGCACTGCGCCGTCCCGTGTGAAGGCCGTCAGCCCGTCACCGCCGTGGGTGATCACAACGGCCGCAGGTCCCGCGGCCAGCCACTCACGCGGTGTGCCGCCCAGCCACAGCGCGTCCTCCTCGGAGAGCTTGAGCAGTGACACCGAGGGAAGCCAGCTCTTGAACCTGGCCCGGTAACCATCCGGGTCGGGAATGAGTCCGGCCCGGATGTTCGGGTCGAGCGCGGTGAACACCCCCTGCGCGGCCGCGCTCCGCATCAGCTCCTCATAGGCGCTCGCCCCCGGTTCCAGGACGAGCGAGCAGGTACCGAAGGAGACCGCGCGGGCGGTCGCGGGCAGCTCCGAGGGTGCCGTGAAGAGCCGGTCGGCGGTGCCCTCGACGTAGAAGGAGTAGGCGGCCGAGCCCTGCGCGTCGATGGTGGCGACCGCGAGGGTCGTCGGTTCCGTGCCGCGCTGCACCGCCGACACGTCGACCCCGGCCTCCCTCAACCCGTCGAGCAGGGCCTCACCGAAGGCGTCGTAGGAGGTGCGTGAGCAGAACGCGGTGGGGGAGCCGAGGCGGCCGAGGGCCACGGCGGTGTTGTAGGGGCCGCCGCCGAGCGCCGGCTTCAGGCTCGCGAGGGCTCCTGTGCCCTGCGGTACCAGGTCGATCAGGGCCTCACCGGCGACGACGATCACGAGATGGTTCCTTTCACGGACGGCAGGGGCTGCTCGGGGCACCCGCATGAGGTGCGGTGCACGAAGGCGCAAGGCAGACGCAGGGTCCGGGCGGGCCGGTCCGGCTCGGCGAGGCGGTCCAGGAGCACGCGGACCGCCTGGGCGCCGATCTCCCTGCTGGGCTGGGCTATCGCGGTGAGCCTGGGCGAGAACAGGTCGGCCCAGGCGAAGTCGTCGAAACAGCACAACGCGATGTCGCCGGGTACGGACATGCCGTGACCACGCAGGGCACGCAGGGCGCCGATGGTCATCGCGTTGTTGGCGGTGACCAGCGCGGTGGGAGGCGGGGCGAGCGACAGCAGCGCGGCGGTGGCCTGCTCGGCGCCGGCCGACTCGGAGTCGCCGTGCACGACGAGGTGCCCGTCGTACCCGAGCCCGGCTGTCGCCAGGCCCTCCCGGTATCCGGCGAGTCGCTCGCTGGTGGTGCTGAGTCCCGGCAGACCGGAGACCAGGCCGATCCGACGGTGGCCGAGGCCGGCGAGATGGGTGACCAGCCGGGCCATTGGTCCGGCGCTGTCGGCGCAGACCTGGTCGAACCGTGTCGGGCCGTCCTCCGGCATGTCGACCAAGCGGTCGAGGAGGACGGTCGGCACCTTGTGGCGCCCGACGTAGGCGAGGAGCTCACGCGGGGCCGCGGAGGGTGCGACGATCATGCCGTCCACCCGGCGTTCGTGCAGGAGCTGAGCGACCTTGCGTTCATGCTCCGGATCGTCGTGCGGGTCGGCGATGAGCAGGCTGTAACCGTGTTCCAGGGCGCCGGCCTCGACGCCCTGGAGTATCTCCGTGAAGTACGGGTTGCTGATCGCGGAGACCGCGAGCCCGATGGACCGGGTACGGGAGGTCACCAGGGAGCGGGCGAGCGTGTTGGGTGTGTAGCCCAGCTCGTCCATGGCGTCCATCACCGCCTGGCGGGTGTGAGGCAGCACCGGCCGGGTGCCGTTCAGCACATGCGAGACGGTCGCCACGGACACGCCCGCGCTCCGCGCGACGTCCGCCATGGTGGCCATCGAGATCCCCTCCCTGCCGCGCCCCTCCCTGGGCAGCCGCGGTTCTTCTGGCCGGGAAGGTATCCCATTCGGCGCCGCACGTAAACGCTTACGCAATCGTTTACGTGCCCGGGCTCGACCGGTGAAGGGGACGTCAGGGGGGAACATGTCCACCCACGCGCGACTCAAAGGTGGTGGTCAGCCGCGTCGAGAAGGGAAGAGCCGGCTCACTCCCACTCCCACTCGATGCCCACGATCCCCGTCCGTACCCGAGGCTCCACCAGGTGGACGGAACGATGCGGTCCGCTGAGGGCGAGCCCCTGGCGGCCGCTGCGCGGGGCTGCCGCAGAGTGCTGGGAGAAGCGGTGGCAGTGGACCGGGAGGGTGTTCTCGGCGAAGCGGACCTGGAGGGCGTACTGGCCGCCCGCGAGAGGAAAGCCGCGGGCGTACTCGCGGGACACGTCGGCCGTCCCGTCCTCGACGCCGTGACGGAAGAGATAGGTGTCGCCCGCCCGCAACCGGGTGCCGAAGAGCAGCTCGGCCACGAGGACTCCGGTCTCCTGGTGCCACCGGACCCGTCCCGTGCGGCAGTTCTCCAGCGCGTGCACCGTCATGCGCTCCGGCGCGCAGCCGGGGTCGCCGTGGTGGACGGCTACGTAGCGGTCCACGCCGTCCTTGTGGGCCCGCACGACGTGGTGCGACTCGCGACCCGCCAGCTCACGGCGGGCACCGATCCGCACTCGCTCGTGGTGAGCGAGCGTGTGCAGGCCACCGTCCATCGGCCAGTCCAGTTCGGCCAGCAGCTGCTCCAGGACACCCGAGGCCTCCACCAGGGAACGGTAGGAACGGGCCGCCGGCCGCTGGAGGGCGGAGTGATCGTCGGCCTCGGCGAGCAGCCGGATCAGCGACTCCTCCGGCAGCTGGAGGATCTCCTCCAGCGCGCGTACCGCACGCAGCGACTCGGGGCGCTGCGGCCGACGGGCGCCCTGCTGCCAGTAGCTCAGGCTGGTGACGCCGACCTTCACACCACGACGGGACAAATGGTGCTGCACGCGCTGCAGCGGCAGTCCCCGGGCGGCTATCGCGGCGCGCAGGGCGACATGGAAGGGGCCGCCTCGCAGGGCCGTGTCCAGTTCCGCGGTGGCGATGGCGGGGATGTCCGCGTGCTGTGTGGCGTGCGGCATGCAGGGGCCTTTCTGTGGTTGTTCACAACGGCTGGTCAGACCGGGTCGCGCAGCTGGTCGGGGCCACTTCGCCGGCGTGGCGGGAGCCTTCACATCCGTACGCCGTCGGTCAGGGCCCTGAGTTCCCCCGCATTGAAGCGTGTTGACCAAGTCCCGACAACACCTGATGCCCAACAGCACCACACCCTGGCCGAGTCCCGACGTGCCTGCCTCAAGTCACCTTGTGGGTCTGGGCGTTGTGGCCGGCGGTCGGGCGATCATCACAGGCCGCGGCGGAAGGACTTCCCCGCCCGGCCGACGTCGCTCTCGCCGTGGAGATCGATGTGACAGGGGTGAGGACGACGTCCGCGCTCATGCCGCCAGACCGTGACGTCCGCGGAACGGGGCCGATCATCGGCGGGCCCGGCGGCATGGACGACTTCGCCGCCACATCGCCGGCCCGTCGGCACCGGGGGTGCGCCGTCGGGCTCACAGAAGCGCTGCCGATCACCCGCCACCTGCCGGATTCCGGGACGTCGACGCGTGCCGTGCCCTGGGTCGTGTGCCTCCCGGTCCGATGGCCGGGCCGTTGTCCACAGCCTCGTCGGACTGTCACTGCCCGCCAGTAGGGTGTGAGACATGGCCGACCCCTCCAGCTACCGCCCCAAGCCGGGACAGATCCCCGACTCTCCCGGGGTGTACAGGTTCCGTGACGAGCACCGCCGGGTGATCTACGTCGGAAAGGCGAAGAGCCTGCGCCAGCGCCTGGCGAACTACTTCCAGGACCTGGCGGGCCTCCACCCGCGCACCCGTTCCATGGTCACCACAGCGGCGTCCGTGGAGTGGACCGTGGTGTCCACGGAGGTCGAGGCGCTTCAGCTGGAGTACTCCTGGATCAAGGAGTACGACCCCCGGTTCAACGTCAAGTACCGCGACGACAAGAGCTACCCGTACCTCGCGGTGACGATGAACGAGGAGTTCCCGCGGGTGCAGGTGATGCGCGGTCACAAGAAGAAGGGCGTGAGGTACTTCGGGCCGTACGCGCACGCGTGGGCGATCCGGGACACCGTCGACCTCCTCCTGCGTGTCTTCCCGGTCCGCACCTGCTCGGCCGGCGTCTTCAAGAACGCCTCCCGCACCGGCCGCCCCTGCCTGCTCGGCTACATCGGCAAGTGCTCCGCCCCGTGCGTGGGGCGCGTCTCCGACGAGGAGCACCGTGAACTGGCCGAGGAGTTCTGCGACTTCATGACCGGCCGCACGGGCACCTATCTGCGCCGTCTGGAGAAGCAGATGATGGAGGCGGCCGACGAGATGGAGTACGAGCGGGCCGCCCGCCTGCGCGACGACATCGAGGCCCTGAAGAAGGCCATGGAGAAGAACGCGGTCGTGCTCGCCGACGCGACCGACGCCGACCTCATCGCGGTCGCCGAGGACGAGCTCGAGGCGGCCGTGCAGATCTTCCACGTCCGCGGCGGCCGGGTGCGCGGCCAGCGCGGCTGGGTCACCGACAAGGTGGAGGAGATCACCACCGGCGCCCTCGTCGAGCACGCCCTTCAGCAGCTCTACGGCGAGGAGACCGGGGACGCCGTGCCCAAGGAGGTCCTCGTCCCGGCCCTGCCCGACCCGCTGGACCCGGTGCAGGAGTGGCTGACCGGCCGCCGCGGCTCGAACGTCTCCCTGCGCATCCCCCAGCGCGGCGACAAGCGCGCCCTCATGGAGACCGTCGAGCGCAACGCCCAGCAGGCGCTCGTCCTGCACAAGACCAAGCGCGCCTCCGACCTGACCACCCGCTCACGTGCGCTGGAGGAGATCGCCGACGCCCTCGACCTGGACAGCGCCCCGCTCAGGATCGAGTGCTACGACATCTCCCACCTCCAGGGCGACGACGTCGTGGCCTCCATGGTCGTCTTCGAGGACGGGCTGCAGCGCAAGAGCGAGTACCGCCGCTTCCAGATCAAGGGCTTCGAGGGCCAGGACGACGTCCGCTCCATGCACGAGGTCATCACCCGCCGCTTCAAGCGCTACCTCGCCGAGAAGGAGAAGACGGGCGAGTGGGCCGACGGTGACAACACGCTCGCCGACACCTCCGCCGAGCCCCTCACCACCACTTCCCCCGACACCCTCGCAGGCGGCCTCAAGGACGACGAGGGCCGCCCCAAGCGTTTCGCCTACCCGCCTCAGCTCGTCGTCGTGGACGGCGGACAGCCGCAGGTCGCGGCCGCCCAGCGGGCCCTGGACGAGCTCGGTATCGACGACATCGCCGTCTGCGGTCTCGCCAAGCGGCTGGAGGAGGTCTGGCTGCCCGGCCAGGACGACCCGGTCGTCCTGCCCCGCACCAGCGAGGGCCTCTATCTGCTCCAGCGCGTCCGGGACGAGGCCCACCGCTTCGCGATCACCTACCAGCGCACCAAGCGAGCCAAGCGTTTCCGGTCGAGCCCGTTGGACGACGTGCCCGGCCTCGGTGAGACTCGCAAGCAGGCGCTGATCAAGCACTTCGGTTCGGTGAAGAAGCTGCGATCCGCGACAATCGACCAGATCTGCGAGGTCCCCGGTATAGGCCGCAAGACGGCTGAGACGATCGCCGCGGCCCTCGCCCAGGCGGCCCCGGCCGCACCCGCCGTCAACACGGCGACTGGAGAGATCATGGAAGACGAGGAATCCGATACGACGGCGGAGACCTCGGGGGAGCCCGTGTCCGCGGGCGCCCCGGACGAACGACGGGGGCAGGAGAGATGAGCGAGCACGACACACAACCCACGGCCGACCGAGATCGACAGGCTCAGGAAACACATAAGAAGGGCAGCGAGGATCTCGCCCAGCAGGACGCACGCCAGGAAGACGGAGCACAGGTGAGTACGGGCATCGAGTCGGCCGGGGTCCCCGAAGCGGCCATCCCCGAGCTGGTGATCATCTCCGGCATGTCCGGAGCCGGCCGCTCGACGGCCGCCAAGTGTCTGGAGGACCTCGGCTGGTTCGTCGTCGACAACCTCCCGCCCGCGCTGATCCCCACCATGGTGGAGCTCGGCGCCCGCTCCCAGGGCAACGTGGCGCGGATCGCGGTGGTCGTCGACGTCCGTGGCCGCCGTTTCTTCGACAACCTCCGCGAGTCGCTCTCCGACCTCGACACCAGAGGTGTGACACGCCGGATCGTCTTCCTGGAGTCCTCGGACGACGCCCTGGTTCGCCGCTTCGAGTCGGTGCGCCGCCCGCACCCCCTCCAGGGCGACGGCCGTATCGTCGACGGCATCGCGGCCGAGCGCGAGCTCCTGCGCGAGCTGCGCGGCGACGCCGACCTGGTGATCGACACCTCCAGCCTCAACGTGCACGAGCTGCGGGCCAAGATGGACGCCCAGTTCGCCGGCGAGGAGGAGCCCGAGCTGCGGGCCACGGTGATGTCCTTCGGCTTCAAGTACGGCCTCCCGGTCGACGCCGACCTGGTCGTGGACATGCGGTTCCTGCCCAACCCGCACTGGGTCCCGGAGCTGCGCCCCTTCACCGGCCTCAACGAGGAGGTGTCGGCGTACGTCTTCAACCAGCCCGGCGCGAAGGAGTTCATCGACCGCTACTCCGAACTGCTCCAGCTCATCGCGGCCGGCTACCGCCGCGAGGGCAAGCGGTACGTGACCATCGCGGTCGGCTGCACCGGCGGCAAGCACCGCTCGGTCGCCACATCCGAGAAGCTCGCGGCGCGCCTGGCCTCCCAGGGCGTGGAGACGGTGGTCGTACACCGGGACATGGGACGGGAATGACGGGACGTACTCCGCGGCTGAGCAGGTTGCGCCGGGCCGTGCCCGAGTCGCGTGCCGCCCGGCCCGTCGAGGCCAAGGGCGCGAGGCCCCGCCGCCGTGGCACCCAGCCGAAGGTCGTGGCACTCGGCGGCGGCATGGGCCTGTCCGCCTCGCTCGCCGCGCTGCGCCGGATCACCGGCGACCTCACCGCCGTCGTCACCGTGGCCGACGACGGCGGCTCCAGCGGCCGCCTGCGCGACGAGCTGGGCGTGCTCCCGCCCGGTGACCTGCGCAAGGCGCTGGCCGCGCTGTGCGGCGACGACGACTGGGGACAGACCTGGGCCCGCGTCATCCAGCACCGCTTCCACTCCAAGGGCGACCTGCACGACCACGCGGTCGGCAATCTGCTGATCGTCGCCCTGTGGGAGCAGCTGGGTGACCACGTCCAGGCCCTCGACCTGGTCGGCAAGCTGCTCGGCGCGCACGGGCGTGTGCTGCCCATGTCCGCCGTACCGCTGGAGCTCCAGGCCCTGGTCAAGGGACACGACCCGGACCAGCCCGAGGCCGTGGACACCGTCCGTGGTCAGGCCAACGTCGCCCTCACCCCCGGTGAGGTGCAGTCGGTGCACGTCGTACCGTCCGACCCGCCCGCCGTGCCGGAGGCCGTCGCCGCCGTCCGGGACGCGGACTGGGTGGTGCTCGGCCCCGGTTCCTGGTTCTCCTCCGTCATCCCGCATCTGCTCGTGCCGGAACTCCTGGACGCCCTCACCGAGACGAAGGCGCGCCGGGTACTCTCCCTGAACCTCGCCCCGCAGCCGGGAGAAACCGAAGGCTTCTCACCGCAGCGTCATTTGGAGGTTTTGGGACGACACGCCCCTAAACTCGCCCTGGACGTGGTGCTGGCCGACGAGGCCGCCGTGCCGGACCGGGATGTGCTCACCGAGGCCGCCAAGCGGCTCGGTGCCGCGGTCGAGCTGGCCCCGGTGGCCCGGACGGACGGGACGCCCCGGCACGACCCGGAGCTGCTCGCCGCCGCGTACGACCGTATTTTTCGGATGCATGGAAGGATCGGCCCATGGCGATGACGGCAGCGGTGAAGGATGAGATCTCCCGGCTCCCCGTCACCCGGACCTGCTGCAGAAAGGCGGAGGTCTCCGCCATTCTGCGGTTCGCCGGCGGCCTCCACCTGGTCAGCGGGCGCATCGTGATCGAGGCGGAGCTGGACACCGCGATGGCGGCCCGCCGCCTCAAGCGGGACATCCTGGAGATCTTCGGCCACAGCTCCGAGCTGATCGTGATGGCGCCGGGCGGGCTGCGCCGCGGCTCGCGCTACGTCGTCCGCGTGGTCGCGGGCGGTGACCAGCTGGCCCGCCAGACCGGCCTGGTCGACGGGCGCGGCCGCCCGATCCGCGGTCTGCCCCCGCAGGTGGTCTCCGGGGCCACCTGTGACGCCGAGGCCGCCTGGCGCGGTGCCTTCCTGGCGCACGGCTCGCTCACCGAGCCCGGCCGCTCGTCCTCCCTCGAAGTGACCTGCCCGGGCCCCGAGGCCGCGCTCGCCCTGGTCGGCGCGGCCCGCAGGCTGTCGATCGCCGCCAAGGCCCGCGAGGTGCGCGGCGTGGACCGCGTGGTCGTCCGGGACGGCGACGCGATCGGCGCCCTGCTGACCCGGCTCGGCGCGCACGAGTCGGTGCTGGCCTGGGAGGAGCGCCGGATGCGCCGCGAGGTCCGCGCCACGGCGAACCGGCTCGCCAACTTCGACGACGCCAATCTCCGGCGTTCCGCGCGCGCGGCCGTCGCCGCCGGAGCCCGGGTCCAGCGTGCCCTGGAGATCCTCGGCGAGGAGGTCCCCGAGCACCTCGCCGCCGCCGGACGTCTGCGCATGGAGCACAAGCAGGCCTCCCTCGAAGAGCTGGGCGCGCTCGCCGACCCGCCGCTGACCAAGGACGCCGTCGCCGGCCGGATCCGCCGCCTGCTGGCCATGGCCGACAAGCGGGCCCAGGACCTCGGCATTCCGGGCACGGAGGCCAACCTCAGCGAGGATCTGGCGGACAACCTCGTGGGCTGACCTGAAAGATCGTCAAGGTGCCGGTGCCGACGTCCACTTGGGACGTCGGCATCGGTGTTTGTCAGTCTTTGCGGCACTCTTGACTGAGCCGTGAAGTGGCATGAGCCTGGCAGTCATTCGTCACTGTGGCGAATCACTGCTAGGGGGGTTCATGAGACACAGAGCGAGATCGATCCTCGCTGTCGGCGCGCTCCTGATAGGCGGAGCGAGCATCGCACCCATCGCCCAGGCCCAGCAAGAAAGTGCGCAGGACACCGACCCGAACGAGGTCAAGGTCTTCCGCGCCGAGGTCACCAAGAAGCAGATACCCCTGCTGCTGGAGGCCGGCCAGGACGGGCACGAACTCAGTGAGCAGGCGCCCGAGAAGGGCACGGCCACCGTCGAGGTCTACCTCACCGACGACCAGGCCGGGAAGCTGGAGAAGAAGGGCGTCGAGCTCACCGAGCACGATCTGTCCGCCAAGGCCGAGGACCGCACCGCGAAGGCCGCCGAGGGCGTGTACCGCCCGTACAGCGGAAGCGGTGGCCTCAAGGAGGAGATCGTCCGGACCGGGCAGGAGAACCCCGGCCTCACCAAGGTCGTCTCCATCGGCAAGACGGTCGGCGGACAGGACATCCTGGCGCTCAAGCTCACGAAGAACGCCAAGAAGACCAAGGACGGCTCCAAGCCCGCCGTCCTCTACATGTCCAACCAGCACGCGCGCGAGTGGATCACGCCGGAGATGACCCGGCGCCTGATGCACCACTACCTGGACAACTACAAGACGGACAAGCGCATCAAGAAGATCGTCGACTCGACCGAGCTGTGGTTCGTCCTCTCGGCCAACCCCGACGGTTACGACTACACGTTCCAGGACCCCGGCAACCGCCTGTGGCGCAAGAACCTGCGGGACATCAACGGCGACGGTGCCATCAGCACCGGTGACGGCGTCGACCTCAACCGCAACTTCGCCTACAAGTGGGGTTACGACGACGAGGGTTCGTCCCCGAACCCCACCAGCGAGACCTACCGCGGCGCGTCCCCGGCCTCCGAGCCCGAGACCAAGGCGATCGACGCCTTCCAGAAGCGCATCGACTTCACCTACGGCATCAACTACCACTCCGCCGCCGAACTTCTCCTCTACGGCGTCGGCTGGCAGGTGGCCACCGACACCCCGGACGACGTCCTCTACAAGGCGCTCGCCGGCACCCCGGACAACTCCGCGATCCCCGGCTACCACCCGCAGGTCTCCTCGGAGCTGTACACCACCAACGGCGAGGCGGACGGCCACGCGTCGAACGTCAACGGCCTGGCGATGTTCACGCCCGAGATGTCGACCTGCCAGACCGCGTCGAACATCGACCCGAACGACCAGTGGAACGCCGGGGACTGCCAGTCGGTCTTCAACTTCCCGGACGACGAGAAGCTGATCCAGGACGAGTTCGCCAAGAACATCCCGTTCGCGCTCTCGGTCGCCGAGTCCGCCGCCAGGCCCGACCAGCCCAAGTCCTCGGTCGGCCTGAGCGCCGCCGACTTCACCCCGGCCCCCTTCACCACGTCGTACTCCCGCGGCGCCGACCAGAAGGTCTCCGTCGTCGCACGCAAGTCCGTGCGCGACAAGGAGCTCAAGTACCGCGTCAACGGCGGCCGGACGCACGACATGGCGCTGAGGCCCTGGAAGGGCGGCGAGACGTACGGCGGTGAGGACAACCTCTACTTCGACGAGTACCGCGCCAAGGTCGCCGACGGCGACGTCGGCGACAAGGTCGAGGTGTGGTTCACCGGCGAGACGAGGAGCGGAAAGCCCGTCTCCAGCGCGCACTTCACGTACACGGTCGCCGAACGGCCGCGCGCCGACGTCCTCGTCGTCGCCGAGGAAGGCGCCACCGCCACCCACGCGCAGAAGTACGTCGACGCACTCAAGGCCAACGGCCACCGGGCGATCGTCTGGGACGTCGCCGCACAGGGAGCGCCCGACGCGCTCGGTGTGCTGGGCCACTTCGACACCGTCGTCCACTACACGGGCGCGAACGTCCCGGGCAACGCCACCCAGCTCGAACTGCGCGCCTACCTCAACGAGGGCGGCAAGCTGATCGAGGCGGGCGAACAGGCCGGCGGCGCCGTCGACCTCGGCGACGGCACCCCGTCGGACGACTTCAGCCAGTACTACCTGGGCGCCTACTCCCGTACGTCAGTCCCCGGGGCCACGGGCTTCAACGGCTCGGGTGAACTCGGCAGCTTCACCGGCGCGCTCGGTGACGCCACCGGCAACCCGCTCGACAAGGCGGGGACCTACAGCGTCACCTCGGACGAGCTGCCCGCCGACCAGTACCCGCAGTTCGCCAGCGCGGGAGCCGGCCAGTTCGCCGGGACCGTCAACCCGTACGGCCCGTACGCCGGTTCCTCCATGGTGGCCGCCGTCCACACCGACGACGCCTACAAGCGGCTGACCAGGACCGTCGACCTCACCGGGGTGACCGCGGCCCAGAAGCCCACCCTGCGCACCCAGTTGCTGTGGGACGTCGAGCCCGGCTACGACAACGTCCTGGTCGAGGCCCACACCACCGGGGCCGAGGACTGGACGACCCTCCCCGAGGCGAACGGCGCCACCAGCACCACCGTGCCCGCCGACTGCGAGGCCGGGTTCTACGCGGGCGAGCACCCCTGGCTGAACCACTACCTGACCGTGGCCACGAGCGGATGCACCGCGAGCGGCACCAGCGGCCAGTGGAACGCCTTCACCGGTGCCTCCGAGGGCTGGAAGCAGGTCGAGTTCGACCTGAGCGCGTACGCCGGGAAGTCGGTCGAGATCTCGATCGCCTACGTCACCGACCCGAGCAGCGGCGGTCACGGCGTCCTCGCCGACGAGACCGCGCTCGTCGTCGGCGGCACGGCCACCGAGACCGAGGGATTCGAGACATCGCTCGGCGCCTGGAGCGTCACCGGACCGCCCGCGGGCAGCCCGGCCGTCCTCAAGGACTGGACGCGCACCGGCACGCTGTTCCAGACGTACGGTGCGACCACCACGGACGACACGGTGCTGCTGGGCTTCGGCCTGGAACACGTCACCGCGGCGGCCGACCGGAAGGCGCTCATCGGAAAGGCCCTCGACTCACTTGACGACTGACACGCCGAGGTCAACCGCGTACGACGCAGGGTGACCAAATCGAGTGATCCGGCTTTCATGGCGGGGCGGTCCGTACCCCTACTGGCGGGTACGGGCCGCCGTGCCGTGTATGAGGCGTCTGAATGTCACCACGGCGGCTTCAGAGAGGTAGGGTCGTAGGCGGTCGGGGACATCCCAAACAGAGCTCGCCGGCACCGCATGGCCGGCGTACCAACGAGGAGATCGGTTCGTGACGATCCGCGTAGGCATCAACGGCTTCGGTCGTATCGGTCGCAACTACTTCCGCGCGCTGCTGGAGCAGGGTGCTGACATCGAGATCGTGGCTGTCAACGACCTGGGTGACACCGCGACCACCGCCCACCTGCTGAAGTACGACACCATCCTGGGCCGCCTCAAGGCCGAGGTGTCGCACACCGCCGACACCATCACCGTCGACGGGCACACCATCAAGGTCCTGTCCGAGCGCAACCCCGCCGACATCCCGTGGGGCGAGCTGGGCGTCGACATCGTCATCGAGTCGACGGGCATCTTCACGAAGAAGGCCGACGCCGCCAAGCACCTCGCCGGCGGCGCCAAGAAGGTCCTCATCTCGGCTCCGGCCAAGGACGAGGACATCACCATCGTGATGGGCGTCAACCAGGACAAGTACGACGCGGCCAACCACCACGTCATCTCGAACGCCTCCTGCACCACCAACTGTGTGGCGCCGATGGCCAAGGTCCTCGACGAGAACTTTGGCATCGTCAAGGGTCTGATGACGACGGTCCACGCGTACACCAACGACCAGCGCATCCTGGACTTCCCGCACTCGGACCTGCGTCGCGCCCGCGCCGCCGCCGAGAACATCATCCCGACCACCACCGGTGCCGCCAAGGCCACCGCGCTGGTCCTCCCGCAGCTCAAGGGCAAGCTCGACGGCATCGCGATGCGCGTCCCGGTCCCGACCGGCTCGGCCACCGACCTGGTCGTGCAGCTGCAGCGCGAGGTCACCAAGGACGAGGTCAACGCCGCGTTCAAGAAGGCGTCCGAGGACGGCGACCTGGCGGGCTACCTGTCGTACACCGAGGACCCGATCGTCTCCTCGGACATCGTCAGCGACCCGGCCTCCTGCACCTTCGACTCCTCCCTGACCATGGTCCAGGAGGGCAACTCGGTGAAGATCCTCGGCTGGTACGACAACGAGTGGGGCTACTCCAACCGCCTCGTCGACCTCACGGTCTTCGTCGGCAACCAGCTCTGATATATCCAGAGCAGGCGCATTGATGTGAGTCAGGGCTCGGGCGGCGCAGGGACGCGCCGTCCGAGCCCTGACGCGCGTGCAGACCAGACCTGTTGGATCACGAGCGCTTCCGAGCGATCACGAGCGATCACGAGCCCTCCTCAGGAGTCCCCTTCATGAAGACGATCGACGAACTTCTCGCCGAAGGCGTCGCCGGCAAGCGGGTCTTCGTCCGCGCCGACCTGAACGTGCCGCTGGACGGCACCACGATCACCGACGACGGCCGTATCCGCGCCGTCCTGCCCACCGTCAAGGCGCTGGCCGAGGCGGGCGCCCGGGTGGTCGTCGCCTCGCACCTGGGCCGCCCCAAGGGCGCCCCGGACCCCGCCTTCTCCCTCGCCCCGGCCGCCGCGCGCCTCGGCGAACTCCTCGGCGCCGACGTGGCGTTCGCGACCGACACGGTCGGCGAGTCCGCCCAGGCCGTGGTCGCGGGCCTCGCCGACGGCCAGGTCGCGGTCGTCGAGAACCTCCGCTTCAACGCCGGCGAGACCAGCAAGGACGACGCCGAGCGCGGCGCCTTCGCCGAGCAGCTCGCCGCCCTCGCCGACGTCTACGTCGGTGACGGCTTCGGCGCGGTGCACCGGGGGCACGCCTCGGTGTACGACCTTCCGGCCAAGCTGCCGCACTACGCGGGCCACCTCATCGCCACCGAGGTTTCCGTCCTCAAGAAGCTCACCGAGGACGTCAAGCGGCCGTACGTCGTCGCGCTCGGCGGCGCCAAGGTGTCCGACAAGCTCGCCGTCATCGACCAGCTGCTCGGCAAGGCCGACCGGCTGCTCATCGGCGGCGGCATGGCGTACACCTTCCTCAAGGCCAAGGGGTACGAGGTCGGCATCTCCCTGCTCCAGGCGGACCAGATCCCGGCCGTCACGGAGTACATGGAGCGCGCCGAGAAGCTGGGCGTGGAACTGGTGCTCCCCGTCGACGTCCTGGTCGCCGGGGAGTTCCCGGATCTGAAGACCAAGGCTCCGGCCAACCCCACGACCGTCGCCGCGGACGCCATCCCCGCCGACCAGGAGGGCCTGGACATCGGTCCGGAGACCCGCAAGCTGTACGCCTCGAAGCTCGCCGACGCCGCCACCGTCTTCTGGAACGGTCCGATGGGCGTCTTCGAGCACCCCGACTACGCCCAGGGCACCGTCGCGGTCGCCCAGGCCCTCATCGACTCGGACGGCTTCACCGTCGTCGGCGGCGGTGACTCCGCCGCGGCCGTGCGCACGCTCGGCTTCGACGAGAACGCGTTCGGTCACATCTCGACCGGTGGCGGCGCCTCCCTCGAATACCTCGAGGGCAAGACGCTCCCCGGCCTCGCCGCACTGGAGGACTGACCCTTTATGAGCACGCGCACGCCGCTGATGGCGGGCAACTGGAAGATGAACCTCAACCACCTCGAGGCCATCGCCCACGTCCAGAAGCTCGCCTTCGCCCTCGCGGACAAGGACTACGACGCCGTCGAGGTCGCCGTCCTGCCGCCCTTCACCGACCTGCGCTCCGTGCAGACCCTGGTCGACGGCGACAAGCTGAAGATCAAGTACGGCGCCCAGGACATCTCGGCACACGACTCCGGTGCGTACACCGGCGAGATCTCCGGCCCGATGCTGGCCAAGCTGAAGTGCACGTACGTGGCCATCGGTCACTCCGAGCGCCGCCAGTACCACGCCGAGACCGATGAGATCGTCAACGCCAAGGTCAAGGCCGCCTACAAGCACGGCCTGACCCCGATCCTGTGCGTCGGCGAGGAACTGGAGGTCCGCGAGGCGGGCAACCATGTCTCCCACACCCTCGCCCAGGTCGAGGGCGGTCTGAAGGACCTCCCGGCCGAGCAGGCCGAGACGATCGTGATCGCCTACGAGCCCGTCTGGGCCATCGGAACCGGCAAGGTCTGCGGCGCCGAGGACGCCCAGGAGGTCTGCGCCGCCATCCGCGGCAAGATCGCCGAGCTGTACACCCAGGAGCTGGCCGACAAGGTCCGCATCCAGTACGGCGGCTCCGTGAAGTCGGGCAACGTCGCCGAGATCATGGCCCAGGCCGACATCGACGGCGCTCTGATCGGCGGCGCGTCGCTGGACGCCGACGAGTTCGTCAAGATCGTGCGCTTCCGCGACCAGTGAGTATGCGGTAGCGGAGATCCGTCGTACCCTTGCGGGGGCGCAGCCAGGTGCTGTGCCCCCGTCGTCCATCCGAATCCGAGGAAGTTGGTCCAGCCGTGGTTATGGGGTTCTCCATCGCCCTGATCGTCTTCAGCCTGCTGCTGATGCTGCTGGTGCTGATGCACAAGGGGAAGGGCGGCGGCCTCTCCGACATGTTCGGTGGCGGCATGCAGTCGTCCGTCGGCGGCTCCTCGGTCGCCGAGCGCAACCTCGACCGGATCACCGTGGTGGTCGGTCTGCTGTGGTTCGCGTGCATTGTCGTGCTCGGCATCCTGATGAAGGTGAACAACTGACCGGCACGCACAATCCGCACGTAAGGCCCCATGTTCGGTACGCGCAGCTGAGCGCGGCCTATCATGGGGCTTGCGTCTAGGTGTGAGGGCTCTGTAACTCCAATCACTGGACGCGCGTTGGGCCTTACGTAGACTGAGGCGCTCGCAGCGAAGCGAAACGCCGACTCGCTTTGCGGCACCATCACGCAGGGAGTTACGACCGTGGCAAGTGGCAACGCGATCCGAGGAAGCCGGGTCGGGGCGGGGCCGATGGGCGAGGCCGAGCGCGGCGAGTCCGCGCCGCGTCTCCGCATCTCCTTCTGGTGCTCCAACGGGCACGAGACGCAGCCCAGCTTCGCCAGCGACGCGCAGGTTCCCGAAACCTGGGACTGCCCGCGCTGCGGCTTCCCCGCCGGACAGGACCGGGACAACCCGCCGGACCCGCCGCGCACCGAGCCCTACAAGACGCACCTGGCGTATGTACGGGAACGACGCAGTGACGCTGACGGCGAGGCGATCCTCGCCGAGGCACTCGCCAAACTGCGGGGCGAAATCTAGGAGTTGAGGTCCGGCCGGGCCCCGGAGGGTGTCCGGCCGGACCAGGATGTCACACCCGCCCACCGCCCGTGGACTCCCGCTCCGAGGCCGATTGTCAGTGGCGCCCTCTACGGTTTGTGTATCGATCTTCTGCATCGATGGACCGAGGGGGAGTTGTGACGGCGATGGGCACGGCGGGGGTGTGCGCGCCCGCATGGCGCGGAGGGTTCGGACGGCTGTGGACCGCCGCCGTGCTCTCCAGCTTCGGTGACTCCCTGCGTACGGCCGCCCTGCCGCTGATCGCCGTGACGCTGACGGACCGGCCGCTGCTGATCGCCGCGGTCACCGCCTGTGGCTATCTGCCGTGGATCCTCTTCGGACTGCTCGGCGGCGCCGTCGCCGATCGGGTGGACCAGCGACGCGCGATGTGGACGGTGGACGCGTTACGAGCCCTGCTGGTCGGTGCGTTCGCGGTGGCCGTGGCCCTCGGACACGCCTCGATCGGGCTGCTCGTCGCGCTGGCCTTCACCCTGACCGCACTCCAGACCCTGTTCGACAACGCGGCCACCTCCCTGCTCCCGGTCCTGGTGCACCGCGACGCCCTCGGCAGTGCGAACGCCCGCCTGATGACCGGCCAGCGCATCGCCGGCGGACTGGTCGGCGGGCCGGTCGTGCCGGCGCTGCTGGCAGCGGGAGCCGCCGTTCCCTTCGCGGCCGACGCCGGCACCTACGTGGTGGCGGCTCTGCTGGTGGCGTCGCTGCGGATCGAGGCGCCCAAGCGGAAGCCGGCCCCGGCGGGCAGCACCCTGCGCCGGGAGATCGCGGAGGGACTGCGCACCCTGTGGCGAGACCGGGCCCTGCGCGGTCTGTGCGCCGCCACCGCCCTGTGCAACATCGGCATGGGAGCCCAGCTCGCCACGCTGGTCGTCCTGGTCACCGGATGGCTGGGCGCCGGCCCAGTTGGATACGCGGCGGCGGGTGCCGCGTTCACCGTCGGCGGCCTGGCCGGGGGAGTGGCGAACGGCCGGATCGTGAAGCGGCTGGGCGCCGTCCGGGCCGTGCTGCTCGCCGGTGCGGTGCAGATCGCGGCACTCGTCGTCATGGGCACCGTGCGCAGTCTGGCCGTGCTGGTGGCCGCCCTGGGCGTGTTCGGGCTCATGGGCATGGTGTGGAACGTCAACACGACGACGCTCATGCAGCAGCGCAGCCCCGCCGGGCTGCTCGGCAGAGTCGCCTCGGCCTTCCGGACCCTGGCCTTCGCCGGGGTGCCGCTCGGTGCCCTGCTGGGCGGTGCCGTCGCCACCGCCTGGGGCCTCAACACCCCGCCCCTGCTCACGGCGGCCTTCTTCGTGCTGGCCCTCGGCGCGCTGATACCTGTGCGCAAGCCGGACGTACCTGTTGTTGCGCCGGACGACGACGCCACGACGGCTCGCGCCGCGCGCTGATCAATTAGGTTGGAACAGCTGGGACAGGCACGAAAGAAGGCTGAAGTCGGACATGAACGCAGACGGCCGTACCAGGCTCAACCAGACGCCCGAGTGGACCGCGCTGGCCAAGCACCGCGAGGAACTCGGCGAAGTGCGGCTGCGGGAGCTGTTCGCCGCCGACCCGGGCCGCGGTGCGGGGTACACGTTGCAGGTCGGCGACCTGCACATCGACTACTCCAAGCACCTCGTCACCGACGAGACGCTGCGGCTGCTGCGCGAGCTGGCCGCCGCGACCGACGTGTTCGGGCTGCGGGACGCCATGTTCCGCGGCGAGAAGATCAACACCACCGAGGGCCGCGCCGTGCTGCACACCGCGCTGCGCGCACCGCGTGACGCGGTGATCGAGGTCGACGGGGAGAACGTCGTCCCGGGAGTGCACGCCGTCCTCGACAAGATGGCCGACTTCGCCGAGCGGGTCCGCTCCGGTGCCTGGACCGGCCACACCGGCAAGCGCATCAGGAACGTCGTCAACATCGGCATCGGCGGATCCGACCTCGGCCCCGCCATGGCCTACGAGGTGCTGCGCGGCTACACCGACCGCGGCCTCACCGTCCGCTTCGTGTCGAACGTCGACGGCGCCGACCTGCACGAGGCGACGCACGACCTGGACGCGGCGGAGACGCTGTTCATCATCGCCTCGAAGACCTTCACCACCATCGAGACGATCACCAACGCCACCTCGGCCCGCAACTGGCTCCTCACCGAGCTGGACGCCGGACCGGAGGCCGTCGCCAAGCACTTCGTCGCGCTGTCGACGAACGGCCAGAAGGTCGCCGACTTCGGTATCGACACGGCCAACATGTTCGAGTTCTGGGACTGGGTCGGCGGACGCTACTCCTACGACTCGGCGATCGGCCTGTCGCTGATGATCGCCATCGGGCCGGACAACTTCCGGGAGATGCTCGACGGCTTCCGGACCGTGGACGAGCACTTCCGCACCGCGCCCGCCGAGTCCAACGTGCCGCTGCTGCTCGGCCTGTTGGGCATCTGGTACGGCAACTTCCACGACGCCCAGTCGCACGCGGTGCTGCCGTACAGCCACTACCTGTCGAAGTTCACGGCGTATCTCCAGCAGCTGGACATGGAGTCCAACGGCAAGTACGTCGGCCGGGACGGGCGGGAGGTCGACTGGCAGACCGGGCCGATCGTGTGGGGCACGCCGGGCACCAACGGTCAGCACGCGTACTACCAGCTGATCCACCAGGGCACCAAGCTGATCCCGGCGGACTTCATCGGCTTCGCCGAGCCGGTCGCCGAGATGAGCGACGAACTCAAAGCGCAGCACGACCTGTTGATGGCGAACTTCTTCGCCCAGACGCAGGCGCTGGCGTTCGGCAAGACGCCGGAGGAGGTGCGCGCGGAGGGGGTGCCGGAGGCGCTGGTGACCCACAAGACGTTCAAGGGCGACCACCCGACGACCACGATCCTCGCGCGGGAGCTGACTCCGTCCGTGCTCGGTCAGCTCATCGCGCTGTACGAGCACAAGGTGTTCGTGCAGGGCGCGGTGTGGAACATCGACTCCTTCGACCAGTGGGGCGTCGAACTCGGCAAGGTCCTCGCCAAGCGGGTCGAGCCCGCGCTGACCGAGGGCGCCGAGGTGCCGGGTCTTGACGCGTCGACGCGGGCGCTGGTCGCGAAGTACCGGGAGCTGCGCGGCCGGCGGTGACCGGGGCGGCTTGGGATCGCTGAGGCGGGAGGCGGGCGGCGCGTGATCGTCCGCTTCCCGTAGACTCCCTCGCTGCTCATGACAAAGATCACTCGGGGGAGTGCAAGTTGACGTCTCCACAGGGGAGTTGGACCGGAGGTGCCCTCACCGTCCGGTCGTTCCTGAAGCCTCATCATGTCGCGCGGGCGGTGTTCCATCCGACCTGGATCCCGGAGTCGCTGGATCCGTCGGTGGACGCGCTCAAGAAGGCGCGCGTCATCGCGGGCGCGGTCGCGGCGTTCGGGGTCTACACCTTCGTCGAGGGCGGCTTCGCGTTCGACGAGATGTTGAACAACGCGGCGACCGCGTGTGTCGTCCTGTTGTTCGTCACGCCGCTCACGGTAGGAGTGATGCTCCACCTGTGGCGGCGTTCCGGCGCCGGCACGGTGGGGCAGCTGCGAGAGCCGTTGATCAGGTCGCTGAAGCTGTTGCTGCTGTTCATCGGCTCGGCGTTCGGGACGGTACTGGTCTTCCGGCTGGGCGATGCCTTCGGGACCCTCGGGGGCCTGCTGGTCAGCCTCGTGGGGCTCTGGCTTGCCTTCTTCGTGATCGCCGGCGCCTACCGGATCTCCGGCAATTTCTTCGGCACCGCGGTCGTGCACCGCTGTCTGCCGCCGCTGCTCGCCTCCGTGACGAGCTGGCTCATGGCCATCCCCGATCTCGTGACGGGCGATTTGCACGGCCTCGGCCTCGCCCTGGGCTTCGTCTTCATCCTGGGCGCACCGATCACGGTCACGGCCATCGCCCTGCTGGAGATGGGCCGGCTCAGAAGCCGGTACGGCATACGGCTGGCGGCCCACCCGGCCACCCTGCCGCCCACTCCGGCACCGACCCCGCCGCCACCGCCGTACGCGCCCAACGGGTTCGTGCCACCGCAGGCCAACCCGTACGCGCCGCCGGCCGGGAACCCCTACGGTCCGCCGCAGGGCAACCCGTACGCGCCGGGTCCGCAGAACCCGTACCACCCCCGGTAGTCCCCCTCGGTCAGGCGACCGCGCTCAGGGTGTCCGCGAGGCGGCGGCGGGCCGCGCGGGAGGCCGGCACGGCGGCGAGGGCGGCTGCCCCGGCGACCGCCGCCACGCCGAGCAGCAGCAGGAGAGCGACGGGTGGCCCCTGGGCGATCCCGGCGCCGATACCGCTCGATCGGCCCTGGGCGTCGATCAGCCAGTGCGCGAGGGGTGCGCCGAGGGTCGTGGCGATGACGACCGCGGCCAGGGCGGTGCAGGCGGTGGACGTGACGGTGATCGCGGTGATCTGCCGCGGGGACAGTCCGATGGCCTTCAGGGCCAGCAGGTCACGTTCGCTCTCGCGGACGGTGCCGCCGATCGCGGTGAGCAGTTCGATGAGCCCGATGAGGGCCAGGACGACGATCAGGCCGACAACGACTCCGCGCAGGGGTGAGAGCCCGTCGGCGGGGTTGGGCACGGCGTGGACGTCCAGGCTGCCGTGCCCGGCTGCGGAGAGTCGGTCGGCGACCCGGGCGGGGTCGGCTCCCGGGGTGAGTCGTAGCTCGTAGAGGGTGGGGCCGAGACCGGGACCGTTCTCGCTGAGGGTGTCGAGGGAGGTGGAGATGACCCGGCCGGCGTTCTCCGGTTCGATGCTGCGGCCCACGATGTGCAGGATCTGCGGCTGGTCGCCGACCGTCATCCGCACCCAGTCGCCGACCCGCACGTCCAGCAGCTCCAGCAGTCCCTGCCCAGCCACCGCCTCGTCGCGGCCCTGGGCCGGGCGGCCCTCGGCCAGGGTGTACGGGTAGGGGTCCGTGTGGGTGCCGAGACCGCGCAGGGCGATCGTGGCGGTCTGGCCCGGGACCAGGGCGGCCACCTCGACGCCCGGGTAGGCGGCGGCGACCTGAGGGTCGCGTTCCAGCAGGGCGCGGGTGTCACTTTCGGGGAGACCGGAATCGGTGTGGACGGTGAGGGCGGTCGGCAGGCCGATCTGTTCGGGTCGGCTGTCGAACCGCTCGATCGTGGTCCATGCGCCCATCGCCACCACGATCAGCAGCAGCGGCAGCGCGAGCCGGGCGACCGTCGCCAGGGACCGCGGGCGGCGGGTGAAGGCCCGGTGCCAGCCCAGTACCAGCGCGGGCGGAAGCCGTAGCCCGAGCGCGCCGCGCGCCACCCCCGAGAGCCGCCCGCCGAGCGGAGCCGCGGGCCGCGGCACCGGCACCGGGGGCACCCGCCCCGCCCGCCAAGCCGCGAGCCCCGTGGTCGCACCGATGAACAGCACCGCCCCGACCGGCACCACGACCAGCGCCAGGGTGTGTCCCGGCAGCCCCTGCCAGACCCCGACCGCGTCCCCCAGCCGTCCCGGAATGCGGCTGCCGAGCGCCTGGAGGACGGCTGCGGCGGCCACCGCGCCCAGCAGGGCGTAGGCCAGGTGCTGGAGCAGGAAGACGCGGACCACCTGACCCGGTGTGAAGCCGATCGCCTTGAGCACCGAGATGTCCCGCAGATGCCCGCGGATCCGGGTGCCGATCGCCCCGTGCACGGCGAGCCCGGCGGCGACCAGCGCGCCCAGCCCGAACAGGCCCAGCACCTGCCCGAGCAGCCGGTTGTCGCCCTGTGCCTCGGCCCGTCCCTGCTTCCAGGTGGAGACCTCGCTGACCGCGCCGGCGCCGAGGACGGTCACGGCGCGTTGGACTGCGTAGTCCGTGTCGTCGGGGTTGGTCAGCCGTAGCCCGATGACCTGCCCGCCCGGGTCGCGCACGGCGGACGGCGGAGCCCAGACGAGGCCCGGCTGCTCGCCCGGCCGGTAGCGTGGCTCGGCGCTGTCGGCGACGCCGAGCACGGTCAGGCTCCGGTCGGTGCCGGGCAGGGTGAGGGTGTCGCCGGGGGCGGCCAGCAGGGCGCGGGCCAAGCGGGTCTCCAGGACCACGCCGTCGGGGTTCGCGGGGTCCAGCCAGTGGCCGGAGGTGAGCAGGGGGCGGCCCACGGTGGGGCGCTCGGGAGTGCCGCGCAGTTCGACGGAGGCACGGGTTCCGCGGGAGGCGAGGGTGGTGGAAGAGGTCGGGTAGGGGCCCGCGACGGCGTCGACGCCGTCGAGGTCGGCCAGCTTCCCGGTGTCGGCGGAGGGGCCGGTGTGCAGCCATACATGCGCGCCGTGCGCCTGGGTGAAGACGCGCTGCCAGGGGTTGGTGGCGTAGCCGAAGAGGGCCGTGGCCAGCAACAGGGAGACGACGATGCCGGCCGTGGCGAGCACGAGGAACAGCGCTTCGCCGCGGTGCGTGCGCAGATCGGAGTGCGCCCAGCGCAGGGTGGCCCGCATCTCAGTCCCGGAGCTCCAGCACACCGGATATCCCGGTGCGGCGTGGCGGCGTGCCCGCGTCCAGCTCGGCGTCGTCGGCGATCCGGCCGTCGAAGAAGCTGATCACCCGGTCCGCCGCGCTCGCCAGCCGGGCGTCATGAGTGACCAGCACGATCGTCTGGCCGCGCTGGTGGAAGCGGGACAGCAGCCGCATCACCTCGCGGGTGCCCTTGCTGTCCAGGCTGCCCGCGGGCTCGTCGGCCAGCAGCAGCGGCGGGCGGTTGACCAGGGCTCGGGCCAGCGCGACCCGCTGCTGCTCGCCACCGGACAGCTCGCCCGGCATGCTCCGCTCCTTGCCCGTCAGGCCCAGCTCGGCCAGCAGCTCCGCCCGCTCGGCGCGCGCCCGCTTCGGCGGGACGCCGGCCAATAGGGCGGGCAGCTCGACGTTGTCGGCGACGGAAAGGTCGGAGACCAGGTTGAAGAACTGGAAGACGATCCCTATGCGCTTCCTGCGCTCGACCGCCCAGCGGGCCTCGCTCCACCGGTCCGCGCACTCGCCGTCCAGCCAGATGCTCCCGCTGTCCGGGCGCTGAAGCCCGCCCAGCAGATGCAGCAAAGTCGACTTACCGGCACCGGACGGGCCGGTGACCGCCACGAACTCGCCCTGCCGCACGGAAAGATCCACGCCCCGCACGGCATGCGCCGGAGCGCCCTCGCCGTGATGCGTCTTGACCAGGCCCTCGCACCGCAGCACGGGGCTCTCGGCGTCGGCCCCGGCACCCTTCGCGCCCGGCCCGGCACCCTTCGCGCCCGGCCCGGCCCCCTTCGCGCCCGGCCCGGCCCCCTTCGCGCCCGTCTCAGGACCGTCGGCGCGCAGCCCAGGAGTGGAATCGTCGCTCACTCCAGCTCCTCCAGCTCTTCCTGGCACCGCTCCAGCCAGTCGAGATCGGCCTGAAGGTGCAGCATTGCGCCCTCGATCAGCAGGTGGGCGATGCGGTTGTCCCGGTCCTCGGCGGCGGCCAGTTTCGACAGTTGACGCATGGTGTTCAGGTACTGACGCCGCTGTTTGTTGATGAGGGCGATCTGGTCGGCGAGCCCGGTCTGCGGGGCGACGGCCAGCTTCATGAAGAACTCGTCCCGCACCCGCGGCTCGTCCTCGGGCTCCTCGAACCAGGCGCGCAGCGCCTCCCGCCCGGCGTCGGTGAGGTGGTAGACCTTCTTGTTGGGCCGGCTCGACTGCTCGACGTCCTCGCCCTCTATCAGCCCCGACTTCTCGAGGCGGCCGAGGGTCACATAGATCTGGCCGACGTTCGGCTGAGGGTACGCGGAGCCCAGCAGTTGCTCAAGGTCCTGCTTCAGCTCGTAGCCGTGCGCCGGGCCGCGCGCCAGCAGGGCCAGGAGGGGCAGCCGCACTCGACCTCTCCTCCTCGCATCCTGGTTAATGTGCCGCGAGGCCTAGTATCGCGCATACCTAACAGGTATACATGGCCTCTGACCCCGGATGAAGACGTTCGGCGCCAGTTGTACAGGGTTGTACAGGGAGGAACCTATGCGGTGGATCCACGCCGCCGGTAGGGGCCTTCTCGTCCTCGTTGTGATCCTGACCGGCTACGTCGCCTCCGGCGCACGTGCCGACGAGGGCCCCGCGAGCGGCAGGGGGCCGATGACCCTCGCCACCGCCGGGGACCTCACGGGCTATCTCGGGTCCGTACTGGACGGCTGGAATCGCACCCACCCCGACGAGAAGGTCACCCTCGTCGAGCTGCCCGACTCCGCCGACGAGACCCATGCGCAGATGACCACCGACCTGCGCGCCGGTGACCGCAGCCGCTTCGACATCCTCAACATCGACGTCAGCTGGACCTCGGAGTTCGCGGCGCACGGCTGGATCCGCCCGCTGGCCCGCGACCGCTTCCCGCTGAGCACCTTCCTGCCACCGGTCGTGGACACGGCGACCTACGACAGACAGCTCTACGCCGTCCCGTACGTCACCAACGCCGGCCTGCTCCTCTACCGCAAGGACATCCTGGCCAAGGAGGGCGTCGACCCGCCGCGCACCTGGGGCGAACTGGAACGAGCCGCGAAGACGATCGCCCCGAAGTACGGGCTCGACGGCTACGCGGGCCAGTTCCTGCCCTACGAGGGCCTCACCGTGAACGCTGCCGAGGCCGTCTACTCGGCGGGCGGATCCATCCTCGGCGACGAGGGCGAGCGCGTCACCGTGAACTCGACGGCGGCCCGCGAGGGCATCGACTTCCTCGCCCGGGGCGTGCGCGAGGGCTGGATCCCGAAGCAGGCGCTGACGTTCAAGGAGGAGGAGTCCAAGCAGGCCTTCCAGGACGGCCGCCTGCTGTTCCTCCGTAACTGGCCGTACGCCTATGTCGGCGCGTCGGCCAAGGGCTCGCCGGTCTCCGGGCGGATCGGTGCCGTGCCGCTGCCGGGTCCCGACGGGCCGGGCAGGAGCGTGCTGGGCGGCTCCAACCTGGCCGTCAGCGCCCACGCCCGGCATCCCGACTCGGCCGCCCGGCTGATCGCGTACCTGACCAGTGAGCGCGTCCAGCGCCAGGTCCTCACGCGCGGCGCGCTGCCGCCCGTACGGGCCGACCTGTACGAGGATCCCGCGCTGGTGCGGGAGTTCCCGTATCTGCCCACCCTGCGCGAGAGCGTGCGCACGGCCGCGCCGCGCCCCAAGAGCCCGCGCTACGACCAGGTGAGCCTGGTGGTGCAGGCGGTCGTGCACGACGCGATGACCGGGCACGAGACGCCCGCGGCAGCCGTGCGGCGACTGGCGAGAGAGCTCGCCGCCGTCTCCTCTCGCTAGTTACTTGTTAAGTAACGCCGAGGTCTCTTCTGTGGCTGCTCTGCCATGAAATAGGTGGATATAAAGCCCTGACTCTCCGGTAGCTTGCGTCCAGTTCATTGACACCCTCCTGAAACCGCTACTTAACATGCATGCATGCTGAGTAAGTACCACTGGTGGCGTGACGCGGTGATCTACCAGGTCTACGTCCGCAGCTTCCTCGACAGCACCGGCGACGGTGTCGGCGATCTCGCCGGGGTCCGGGCCGGGCTGCCGTATCTGAAGAAGCTGGGCGTCGACGGGATCTGGCTGAGCCCCTTCTACCCCTCGCCGCAGCACGACCACGGCTACGACGTCGCCGACTACTGCGACGTCGACCCGCTCTTCGGAGATCTCGCCGAGTTCGACCTGCTGGTCGCGGCGGCCCGGCGGCACGGGATCAAGGTGCTGCTCGACATCGTCCCGAACCACTGCTCCAGCGAGCACCCGTGGTTCGAGGAGGCGCTGGCCGCCGAGCCCGGCAGCGCGGCCCGCGCCCGCTTCCACTTCGCCGACGGCCGGGGGGCCGCCGGCGAGGAGCCGCCCAACAACTGGCACTCCATGTTCGGCGGCCCGGCCTGGAGCCGGGTGACCGAGGCGGACGGCCGGGCCGGCCAGTGGTACCTGCACATGTTCGCGCCCGAGCAGCCCGACTGGAACTGGCGCAACCCCGAGATCGGCGCCGAGTTCGACCGCGTGCTGCGCTTCTGGCTGGACCGGGGCATCGACGGCTTCCGCATCGACGTCGCCGCCGGCCTCTTCAAACACCCCGAGCTGCCCGACTCCGACGACCCGGAGGCCGACGCCCGCACCCGCGACTCGGTCAACCCGCTCGCCTGGAACCAGCCCGAGGTGCACGCGGTGTGGCGCAAGTGGCGTTCCATATGCGAGGAGTACACCGCCCGCGACGGCCGCGAGCGCCTCCTCGTCGGCGAGGTCTCCGTGCCGACCGCCCGCGAGCACGCCCTGTACGTCCGCGACGACGAGCTCCACCAGGCCTTCTTCTTCGACCTGCTCAGCGCGCCCTGGGAGGCCGACGCCTTCCGCAAGGTGATCTCCGAGGCCATGCAGGACATCGCCGGCACCGGCTCCACGGTCACCTGGGTCCTCAACAACCACGACCAGGTCCGCACCGTCACCCGCTACGGCGAACCCGCCACCGAAGGCAGCGGCCTCGGCGCCGCCCGCGCCCGCGCCGCCGCGCTGCTGATGCTGGCGCTGCCCGGAGCCGCGTACATCTACCAGGGCGAGGAACTGGGCCTGCCCGAGGTCGTCGACCTGCCCGACGACGTCCTCACCGACCCGATCTTCCACCGCACCGGCAGCCGGGCCCGCATCCGCGACGGCTGCCGGGTGCCACTGCCGTGGTCGGGCCAGGCGTCCCCGTTCGGCTTCACCTCCGGCGCCGAGAGCGCCAAGCCGTGGCTGCCGCAGCCGGAGTACTTCGCCGAGTACGCCACCGACCGCGCCCTCGCCGACACCCGCTCCTTCTGGCACCTGTACCGCGACGGCCTCCAACTCCGCGACGCCCTGCCCCAGCTGGGCGAGGGCACGCTGCGCTGGCTGGACAGCCCGCCCGGCGTCCTGGCCTTCGTCCGCGGCGAGGGCCTCGTCTGCGCCGTCAACTTCGGTACGGCGCCCACCGCGGCGCCGGTCTCCGGCACTCCGCTGCTGTCCAGCGGCCCCTGCCCGGCCGGGGTGCTGCCCGGCTCGACGGCCGCGTGGTGGATCGGCGACGACGCCGACCTCTGAAGCCCCCCAGGAGCCCCGAGCTCCCGTCAACTCCCAACCCTCCGAAGGGACATCAACGATGATGCGACGACGTACGACCCTGCTCACCGGCTGCACCGCCCTCGTCCTGGCGCTCGGCGCGACCGCCTGCGGCGGCGGACCGGTCTCCGCCGGCGGCGGCGACAAGGCGCTCAGCGGACAGACGATCACCGTGGCCGGCGTGTGGACCGGCACCGAGCAGAAGAACTTCCAGAAGGTCCTGGACGCGTTCACCGAGAAGACCGGCGCCAAGACGACGTTCGTGTCCACCGGGGACAACGTCTCCACCGTCGTCGGCAGCAAGATCGAGGGCGGCAACGCCCCCGACGTGGTGATGGTCCCGCAGGTCGGCGTGCTCCAGCAGTTCGCGAAGAACGACTGGCTCACGCCGCTGTCCAAGACCGCGCAGCAGTCCGTCGACGCCAACTTCGCCCCCGTGTGGAAGGACTACGGCAGCGTCGACGACACCCTCTACGGCCTCTACTTCAAGGCCGCCCACAAGTCGACCGTCTGGTACAGCCCCGACGCCCTCGCCCAGGCGGGCGTCGAGCCGCCGAAGTCGTACGACGACCTGCTGAAGGCCGGACGGACCGTCTCCGACTCCGGTCTCGCCGCGTTCTCGGTCGCCGGGCAGGACGGCTGGACGCTGACCGACTGGTTCGAGAACGTCTACCTCTCCCAGGCCGGACCCGAGAAGTACGACGCCCTCGCCGCGCACAAGCTGAAGTGGACCGACGCGTCGGTGGTCGAGGCGCTGACCACCCTCGGCAAGCTGTTCAAGGACAAGCAGCTGATCGCGGGCGGCCAGAAGGGCGCCCTCAACACCGACTTCCCCGGCTCGGTGGAGAAGGTGTTCGGGCCGAAGCCCGAGGCGGGCATGGTCTACGAGGGCGACTTCGTCGCGGGCGTCGCCAAGGACCAGTTCGGCAAGAAGATCGGCGAGGACGCGAACTTCTTCCCCTTCCCGGCCGTCGGCGGCGGCAAGGCGCCGGTCGTCAGCGGCGGAGACGCGGCCGTCGTCCTGAAGGACGGCAAGAACCAGAAGGCCGGGATGGCCCTGCTGGAGTACCTGGCGACACCGGAGGCCGCGGCGGTGTGGGCGGAGGCGGGCGGCTTCCTCTCCCCGAACAAGAACGTCGACCTCGCCTCGTACGGCGACGACGTCACCCGGGCGACCGCCAAGTCCCTCGTCTCCGCGGGCGACTCGAATTCGGTCCGCTTCGACATGTCCGACCAGGCACCGGCCGCGTTCGGCGGCACCAAGGGCGCGGGCGAGTGGAAGCTCCTCCAGGACTTCCTGCGCGACCCGTCGGACCCGAAGGGCACCGCGGCGAAACTGGAGGCCGCGGCGGCCAAGGCGTACGAGGGCCAGGGCTGACCCGACATGACCGCCACTCTCCTGAAAGAGGCGAGCCGCGGGCCCGCCGTGAGCCCGGGCAGGGAACGTGCCCGGCGCTCGCGGCGGCGCGCACGGATCATCGCCCTGCTCTTCGTCTTCCCCGCGCTGCTCCTGCTGGGCGCCCTGGTCGTGTACCCGGTGCTGTTCTCGGTCGGCCGCAGCTTCTTCGACGCCTCCGGCACCCGTTTCGTGGGCGGCGAGAACTACGCCGAGATGTTCCGCGACCCGGCCACCCTCAAGGCCATCCGCAACACCACCATCTGGGTGGTGGTGGCCCCGGCCCTGCTGACCGGCCTCGGTCTGATCCTGGCCGTGCTGGTGGAGAAGGTCCGCTGGGCCACCGCCTTCAAGCTGCTGCTGTTCATGCCGATGGCCGTCTCCTTTCTCGCCGCCGGCATCATCTTCCGCCTCGCCTACGACGAGGACCCCGACAAGGGCGTGCTGAACGCCGCCGTCGTCTCCGTGCACGACGCCTTCCAGGGCACGTCGACCTATCCGACGGCCCGGGCACGCGACGGGCAGGGGCTGGCGAAGGGCACGGACGGCTCGTACCGCACGAGTACGACCGCGTCGCCGGGTGAGTCGGTGACGCTGGGCCTGGTCGGCGTCCTGCCCGACGACCTGCCCGGGGGCACGAAGCCGGCGTACGCGGCGTCGGGGCAGAAGGCGGGCCCCGGTGAGCTGCGCGGCGTCGTGTACCTGGACTTCACGCCCGGTGGGGGAGGGGAGCAGGGCAAGGTCGACCGGCGGGAGAACGGGCTGCCGGAGATGAAGGTCGAGGCGGTACGGGCCGGGAAGGCGGTCGCGTCGACCACGACGGCGTCCGACGGCTCCTTCAGCTTCGAAGGGCTGGACGACGGCTCGTACACGGTGAAGCTGCCGGCCTCGAACTTCGCCGCCCCGTACGAGGGCGTCTCCTGGCTCGGGCCGACGCTCGTCACCCCGGCGATCATCGGGGCCTACCTGTGGATCTGGACCGGCTTCGCGATGGTCCTGATCGGCGCGGGCCTGTCGTCCCTCCCCCGGGACGCGCTGGAGGCGGCGCGGATGGACGGCGCCAACGAGTGGCAGATCTTCCGGCGGATCACGGTGCCGCTGCTGGCGCCGGTGCTGACGGTCGTCTTCGTCACCTTGGTCATCAACGTGATGAAGGTCTTCGACCTCGTCTACATCATCGCGCCCGGGCCGGTGCAGGAGGACGCGACCGTGCTCGCGACGCAGATGTGGCTGGTGTCGTTCGGCGGCGGCAACAACCAGGGTCTGGGCAGCGCACTGGGCGTTCTGCTCCTGCTGCTGGTCATCCCGGCCATGGTGTTCAACGTCCGCCGTTTCCGAGGGAGTCAGCGATGAACGCGGTCAGGCGCGGTCTGGGCAACGGGGTCGTCCAGGCGCTTCTCGTGGTGGTCGGGCTGGTGTGGCTGACGCCGCTCGCCGGACTGTTCCTGTCGTCCCTGCGGTCCACCGAGGACACGGCGAAGGGCGGCTGGTGGACCGTGTTCACCAGTCCCGGTCAGCTGTCCTTCGACAACTACTCGGCGCTGCTGGGGAACGCCGGGATCAGTCAGGCCTTCTGGAACACCGTGCTGATCTCGGTGCCGGCGACCGTGCTGGTCGTCGTCCTCGCCGCGCTCGCCGGGTACGCGTTCGCGTGGCTGGACTTCCCCGGGCGGGAGGCGATCTTCCTGGTCGTGGTGGCGCTGCTGGTGGTCCCCGTGCAGATCGGGCTGTTGCCCGTCGCCAAACTCTTCGGCCAGCTGGGGCTGTTCGGCACGATTCCCGGGGTCGTCCTCTTCCACGTGGCGTACGGGTTGCCGTTCGCTGTGTTCCTGCTGCGGAACTACTTCGCCGAGATGCCCAAGGAGATGCTGGAGGCGGCTCGGATGGACGGGGGCAGCGAGTGGCGGATCTTCACGCGGCTGGTCCTGCCGGTGGGGCGTCCCGCGATCGCCTCGCTGGCGATCTTCCAGTTCCTGTGGGTGTGGAACGACATGCTGGTGGCGTTGCTGTTCGCCGACAGCGCGTCGCAGCCGTTGACGGTTGAACTCCAGTCGCAGATACGGCAGTTCGGCAGCAATATCGATGTGCTGGCGCCGGGGGCGTTCGTGTCGCTGGTGGTGCCGGTGGTCGTGTTCTTCGCGTTTCAGCGGCACTTTGTGCAGGGGGTTATGGCCGGGTCGGTGAAGTAGGGCTTTCCTCGCCCCCGCCGCCCCTACCCGTCCCATCCCTGGGGGCTGCGCCCCCAGA
>CBFGZZ010000053.1:0-31772 GCA_965653385.1 uncultured Streptomyces sp.
GGTCCTTTCGATACTGACGACGGGTCCGCGGACTCGCATGAGCCGGAGAGCCTGAGCCTTCCTCGATGTCCGCCGTCGAGGGAACTGCAGCCGGTCGCACCACGTTTGTGACGATCGGACGCCGGTTCGTTCAGCTTGTGCGCGAGCGGTGCGCCGGGCTATAAGGCAGGCAGGCTTGGAGGCAGCGCATCATGGACCTGAGAGGAAGCCGGGAGTCGGACAATGTCGAGGACGTTCGCGGCCAGGGGCGTGGTCCCGGGCCAGGCGGCGATCCCTTCGGGCGGCGCGGCGTCAACATTCCGATCGGCGGAATGCGCGGCGGCTCGATCGGCTCCATCGCCCTTATCATCATCGTGATCATCGTGCTGCAATTCATGGGCGTGGACGTCGGTTCGCTGCTCGGCGACGGCACGACGACATCGCGGCCGGTCGAGCAGACGACGCAGACCCAACAATCGAACGACGAGTCGGTTGTCTTCGTCCGCAAGATCCTGGGTGAGACGGAAGATGCATGGAACGGCATATTCGCCGCTGCGGGCGAACGGTATGTCGAACCGAAGCTTGTTCTTTTCAGCGGCGGCGTCAGCTCGGCCTGCGGCATGGCGAGCGCGGCGACCGGGCCGTTCTACTGCCCCTCCGACCAGAAGGTCTATCTCGACACCGCATTCTTCGAGGACATGCGCACGCAGTTCGACGCAGCGGGCGATTTCGCCCAGGCTTACGTGATCGCGCACGAGGTCGGCCATCACGTGCAGAACCTCACCGGCGTCCTTCCGCAGTTCAATCGGCAGCGCCAGTCAATGAGCGAGAGCGAAGCCAACGCGATGTCGGTGCGCGTCGAACTCCAGGCGGACTGCTATGCCGGCATCTGGGGCCGCTACACTGACCAGAAGGGCATTCTCGAACGCGGCGACATCGAGGAAGCCCTCAATGCCGCCGCGCAGATCGGTGACGATGCGCTGCAGAAGCGGTCGCAGGGCTATGTCGTCCCGGATTCCTTTACCCACGGCACGTCCGAGCAGCGGGCGAAGTGGTTCCGCCGCGGCTTCGACACCGGCAAGGTCAGCGCCTGTGACACCTTCTCGGGGCCGGTCTGACGATCGAGGGTTTGGCTGCACCGGGTGGGTTGCCAAAAAGCATCACCTCGGCGGCAAAGCCTGCGCAGTGGGCGACGTCCGCGCCCGCCGCTTCTTGAACTCGCTGAATTTTTGATCTAGAAGCAGCGCTCGTTCTCAATATGTTCCGCTTTCTTCACGCGGAAGCAGCCGTCGATCTGCATGCCGCCCGGGTACCCCAGGGATTGAGTTGCGCACGCGCACTACGGGCATTCGCGCTGGTTGAACGTACGCAACGACTGGGGCGGCCCGCGTGAGGGCCGCCCCTGCCCGCCGAGCGGACCGGATCAGCCGCTGCGGGTGAACACGCTGTCCTGGTTGGCGCCGCTGGAGCAGAGCTTCTTCTCCTCGGCGGTCATCTTGCGGGACTTGACCACGACCGCGTTGTGCTTGCCGTCCGTGCCGTTCGGGGCGGGGCCGGTGACCACGTCGGGCACGAACCAGTAGTAGTGGCCCCACTTGGGGTCGTCGTAGTGGGTCTGCCAGGTGCCGGATATCCGCTGCATGACCTGGGCGCGGGAGATCCAGCCGACTTCTCCGGGTTGCACGGTCACGGTGAAGGTGCTGGTCTCGGTGTGCGAGCTCTGCCAGGTGTAGTTGTACGTCGCGGTCACACTGGCGGTGATGATGCCCTCGATGCCTCCGCCGACGGTGACGGAGCCTCCCACCGAGTGGGAGGAGCCCACGGTGTCGGCCCAGGCCATCGACTGGGAGGCGGGCGAGGCCGTGCAGTTGTAGAGCAGTTCGGAGACCTGACGGGGCTCGCCGAGGTAGGCCTGGCCGATTTCCGGGGAGTTGAAGCTGCACTTGCCCTGCCCGGAGGCGCAGTCGGCCATGATCTGCTCCGCGGTGGGCTGCTCATCGGCCACCGCGGGCACGGCGGCCACCGCGATCGTCCCGAGGGCGGACGCCGTCAGCGCCAGCGTGCGGCCGCCGTACCGCAGTGCGCGGCTCATCGTCATCGTTGTTGCCTCTCACGTACGTGGGGGGTTCGGCGACCGCGCGCTGCCCGCTGTTGCGGAAGGGGCCGCAGTCGCCTGGTGATGCCCACGAGGCTCACGTAATCGACGACAGAGCTACACCAAGAACTCGCAAAGTTGTATTTGATTTTCAAAAATGATGCACGGTCAATTTCATTGTGCGTAAGGCGACTTCGGGAAGAGGAAGAGGGCGAGGACGGCACGGTCGTCGTCGTCGGACTGCGCGGACCAGCGCTCCGCGTCGGTCCGCACGAAGGACACGACCGTCTCGGGGCGGGATGCGCGCTCACCGGACGGCTGGACATGCCATCCGTTGCCCATTGTCGGCCGAGGCCTGAGGACCGCAGCCCGACGGTTTCGCGGCGCGTCGAAGACACGTCGCCCGCGAAAACTCTGTGCGGCGTCCGCTCGCGCTGGAGCAGAATCGGCTCCATGGCGGACATGGGAGCGTTCCGGGACGCGGTCACCAGGTGGGCGGCGGGCAGTCCGGGCGGGCCGGCCACCGAGCTGGCCGCGCGGCTGCGCGTGCGCACCGCGGTGCTGCTGGAAGGCCCGAGCGACCTCGCGGCCGTCGAGACGCTGGCCGCCCGCCAGGGCCGGGACCTTCCCGCCGAGGGGATCTGCGCCCTGCCCATGGGCGGAGCCATGAGCGTCGGCCGCTACGCCGGCCTCCTCGGGCCGCCCGGGCTGGGGCTGCGCCTGGCCGGTCTGTGCGACGAGCGCGAGCAGCCCTTCTACGACCGCGGCCTCGAACGGGCCCGCGCGCCCCGCCAAGGGGTCTTCGTGTGTGTCACGGACCTGGAGGACGAACTCATCCGCGCGCTGGGCGTGCCCCGCATCGAGAGGATCGTCCAGGCCGAGGGCGACCTCCAGGCCTGGCGGATCTTCGAACGCCAACCCGCACAGCAGGGCCGGCCCCCGCACCAGCAGATGCGGCGCTTCCTCGGCACGAAGAGAGGCCGCAAGATCCGCTACGGCCGCCTCCTCGTCGAGGCCCTCGAACCGGAGCAGGTACCCGCTCCCCTCGACCATCTGCTGGCGAGCCTGTGACCACACCGCGGGAACGCGGCGGCTGCTGACGGACCGTCGGCCCCGTCGGCGACCGTGACCATCCGGCACCAATGTCCGCGGTGCACACCGGCAAGGCATCTCGACTAGCCGACCCGAAACTGGCACCGTAAATCGGCATGAATATGACCAAATCGGGGCAATCAGCGTTCTCGGTTCGCTGGAGGCTCGTGCTGGCCAGCACCACCATGCTCTTCGTCGAGCTGGCGCTGATCAGATGGGCGGGCGCCAACGTCGTCCACCTCAGCTACTTCTCGAACTTCATCCTGCTGGGATCGTTCCTCGGCATCGGCATCGGGTTCCTGATCCCGGCCGGGCGCGGGCAGTGGCTCAAACGCTGGACACCGATTCCGCTCGCCCTGCTCGTCGTCTTCGTACGGGCGTACCCGGTGCAGGTGCGTCAGAGCAGCAGCGAGGTCATCTACTTCACCGCCGTGAAGACCACCGGCCTGCCCCAGTGGGTGACGCTGCCGGCCATCTTCCTGCTGACCGCGGTGATCATGGCCGGGATCGGGAAGATCACCGCCGACCTCTTCCGTCAGCTGCCCTCGCTCGACGCCTACCGCTACGACCTGATCGGCAGCATCACCGGTTCGGTGTCGTTCGCCGTGCTGTCCTGGCTGCGTGCCCCGTCGGTCGTGTGGGGCGTCCTCGCCGCCGTGGCCCTGCTGGTCCTGGGCGGGCGCCGCAACAAGCTGTTGTACGGCATTCCGCTCACCGCGATGGTCGCCGCGCTGTTCCTGGAGTCGACGGCGGCCGGCGTGTCCTGGTCGCCGTACTACAAGATCGAGCTCAAGGCGTCGCCGACCGCCACCCGGACGTACTACATCTCCGCCAACGGCGTCCCGCACCAGAGCACCGCGCCGCTGCCGGTGCTGATGCGGGAGAACTCGCCGTATCGACAGGCCTACGAGCAGACGCCCCGCAACCCGCACAAGCGCGTGCTGGTCATCGGAGCCGGGAACGGCAACGACGTCGCGGTCGCGCTGGCGCACGGTGCGGAGCGGGTGGACGCGGTCGAGATCGATCCCCGCCTCCAGGAGATCGGCGCGCAGTTGCATCCCGCCCGGCCGTACGACGACCCCAGGGTGCACGTCCACATCGACGACGGACGGGCCTTCCTGGAGCGGACGAACGCCAAGTACGACCTCATCATCCTGGCGCTTCCGGACTCCCTGACGCTGGTGTCGGGCGCGAGCAATCTGCGGCTGGAGAGCTATCTCTTCACGCGGGAGGCGTTTGAGGCGGCCCGGGATCATCTGACGCCGGACGGCGCGTTCGCGATGTACAACTACTACCGCAAGGCCTGGCTGGTCGACCGCTTCGCCGGTGATCTGGCCGACCTCTACGGCCACGCCCCCTGTATGACGACGTTCAAACGGAACGCGGCCGTCCTGGTGGCCGGGATGACGCCCGCCGACCAGTCCTGCCAGCAGATCTGGGAGCCCAGCGGCCCGGTTCCGGCGGCCGCGACCGACGACCACCCCTTCCCGTATCTGCTGCACCGGAGCATTCCCACGCTCTATGTGGGTGCCCTGGGTGCGATCCTGCTGGTGACACTGCTGGCGGTGCGCCTGACCGGGGTCCGGATCCGCAATACGTTCCGCTACACCGACATGTTCCTGCTGGGTGCGGCCTTCATGCTGCTCGAGACGAAGAACGTGATCGGGTTCGCGCTGTACTTCGGTACGACCTGGCTGGTCAACGCCCTGGTCTTCTTCGGTGTGCTGCTCTCCGTCCTCGCCGCGGTCGAGGTCCGGCGCAGGCTGCGACGGGTCAACCAACTGCTCCTGCAACTTCTGCTCTTCGGCTCGCTCGCCGTGGCCTGGCTCGTTCCGACCCAGGCCGTGCTCTCGCTGCCGCCCGCCGGCCGGCTCGCGGCTGCCATCGCCCTGGCCTTCGCCCCCATCTTCTGCGCCAACCTCATCTTCTCCGACCGCCTGGCGCTGGCACCCGACCCGACGTCCGCGTTCGGCGCGAACCTGCTGGGCGCGCTGACCGGGGGTGCGCTCGAGTACCTGGCGTTGCTGACGGGTTATCAGGCGCTGTTGTTGGTCGTCGCCTTGCTGTATCTGGGGGCGTGCGTCGCCATGCGCTTCGCCGGGCGCGGGCCGGACGGGCAGACCGCACGCCAGCCGGACGAGACGGTGGCCGTCAAGAGCTAACGACGAGCCGGAGGCGCCCGACGATCCGCCGTACAACCCCCGCTCCGTGTCACGTGTCCTCACCAGTGACCGGCACTCGTCGAAGTGCCCTTCCCAACTCGTTCCAACGGGGGAACACATGAGCTTGGCCAGCACTCGTGAGCGTCGCGGCACGGCCGCACTTCTCACCGTCTTGATGGCGGCAGGTCTCGGTGCCGCGGGCGCCGGAGCGTCCAGCGCCGGGACCGCCGCGCCGCAGACCCGGCAGATCGCCTCGTCCCAGCTCGGTACCGACTACAAGGTCACGCTGACCGCGCTGCGTTCGACGCAGGACGAGTACGCGGCCTCGGTGCGGCTGCAGGTCTACACGCAGTCGAACGGCGCCTGGAAGGAGTCGGACCGCGTCACCGTGGGCGAGGTGGACGGCTGGTTCTGGTACCCGCTCACCGGCACGGGGGCCGTCTGCGAGTTCTCCACCGCGAGCACCGAACCTGCGCCCCTGACGGTGAGTCTGCTGCTCACGCCGTCCCTCGGCTGCTCCGACCCGACGCACCTCGTCGTCAAGGACGGCCGGGTGTACGCGGGCTGAGCCGCCCAGGCCTCCGTGGACGCGGATACGTCAGGTATCCGCGTCCGGGTCAGGCGCGGCGGTACACCAGCCGTCGCAGAACCGTCTCCATCGGCCCCTGCCGCCCGGCGCGTTCCAGTGCGTACGCGCCGACGACCGTCACCAGCCAGACGCCGCCCGCGAAGAGCACCATGGTGGCGCTGGTCAGGTGCTCACCGAGACCGAGGCCCCAGGCCGCGAGCAGTGGGGAGAACATCAGCGAGTGGGCGAGGTAGCAGGACAGCGACCGCTTGCCCACCGCTGAGACCGCCACGACCGTCTTCCCGAGCCGTCCATCGCCCTTGCCGGGGCGTCGGCCGGCCCACCAGTGGGCGAAGAGCGCGACGGCGGCGACGTAGCCGATCCCGGCGGCGTTCCCGGTCACGTCGCGAAGAATGGTGAGCACCCCTTCCTCGCTCTGTGCGTCGTCCGGCACGTCCAGCGCTCCGACGTGGGCGAGCGCGGCCGGCAGCGCGCCCAGCCAGCCGATCGCGATCCCGCCGACCGCGGTGCGGCGCAGCAGGCGCAGATGTCGCCCGGGCTCCTCGAGGACGCGTCGGCGGGCCGCCCAGAAGCCGAGGAGGAACACCAGGTAGCCCCCGCCGACGAGTGCCAAGGGGGCGGCGACGAAGGTGACGAACAGGCCGGTCGTAAGTCGGGTGCCCACCGCCGCGAGGAAGCTCTCCTCGCCCGACGCGTACGCCACGAGGCCCGGCTCAGCCGACGCGTCCCCCAGGGATCCCAACTCACCCCGCAGCAGGGTCGTGACGACGGGCAACGCCGATATGAGCAGCAGTTGTACGGCCGCGATGCCGATCCACCATTTCAGCGCGCGTTCGCTGCGCCTGACGAAGAGCAGCCCCAGGACGAGGCTCAGCACGCCGTAGTAGCCGACGATGTCACCGGCCATCAGCAGCGTGGCGTGCGACAGCCCGATGACGATCAGCCAGAGGCTGCGGCGGCGCAGGATGCCGACGGCGGCGCGCCCGGTGGCCCCGGCCTCGACCTGACGCAGGTAGAGCTGCGTCATGCCGTAGCCGAAGAGGAACGCGAAGAGCGGGTACACCCGCAGGTCCAGCGCGGTGATCATGGTGAACTGCGCCGCCCGGTCCGCCCAGGAACCGTCGACCGGCTGCCACCCCGAGGGGCCGTGGCGAGCCGCCCAGAGGTGGAACGCGGTGTTGGACACGACGATCAGCAAGAGCATGATGCCTCGTGCCAGATCGGGTGCGAGCGCCCGTTCCCCACTGCGCACGGCGCCGCGCGGCGGCCGTGCCTTCGTAGCGCTGTCGGCGGCTCCCGCGCTGTCGGATACTCCTGCGCTGTCTGCGGTGTCGGCGTCGGTTGTCGTCACACCGCCACGCTAGGAAGGCGTCCGGTACCGGGACATCCGCCTTCGGTCTCGGCGCGACCGACCAAAGTATGGAGCCCGCCGTCAAAGGCGGGCGGGGAACATTCGTCCAAGACAGGGCGCCCCGACGTCGGCGACCGTGGAGGCATGCGCAGCTACGACGTGGCGCCCGCGCCCACGGATCTTGATGCCGCGAGCGGCTGGGAAGTCGCCCACCCGCTCGGCGGTACGTCACTGGACGGCGTCCGGATGGCCGGATTCCGCGACCGGATCGCCGCCGGACTGGATCTGCACGTACTTCCCCAGCCCGCGGTGATCGTCGTCGTCGGGCTCGGGGACGAGCCGCTCGGCGTGGACAGTGCCACGGGGCGGCAACCGGTGAACAGCCTGGTCGCCGGGTTGGCGCCCGGTCAGGCCCGTATTCGTGGCCGGGGTGTCGAGTGTGTCGAGATCCGTCTCTCGCCGCCGGCCGCCTACCGGGTGCTCGGGGTCTCCCCGCGCGAACTCGTCGGGTCCGTCACCGGTCTCGCGGACCTGTGGGGGTGTCAGGAGCGGCGTCTGCGGGAGCGGCTGGCCGAGGCCTCGACCTGGCAGGAACGCCTCGCGCTGACCGACGAGTTCCTCGCCGGGCGGGCCGCCCGGGCGCCGTCGGTGGCGGTCGAGGTCGCCGCCGCCTGGGAGACCATCGTCGCCCGCCGGGGCCGGGTCCGCGTCGACGACCTCGCCGCGTCCTGCGGATGGAGCCGAAAGCGGCTGTGGGCCAGGTTCACGGACCAGGTCGGCCTCACCCCGAAGCGCGCCGCCATGCTGGTCCGCTTCGACCGTGCCGCGCGGGCGCTGAGTTCGGGTCACAGCGCCGCCGATGTCGCCCTCGCCTGCGGTTACACCGACCAGTCCCACCTCCACCGCGACGTGTTCACGCACGCCGGACGCACACCGGGCGCCCTCGTCGGCAGCACGACGACCGCCCGCTGAGACCCGCCCGAACCGAAACGGGACCCCATCGAAGGAAGGGAAGAAATCCGTGGCGAACACCGACGCCCCGGCAGTGAGCACAGCCGACCGTGACCGGATCGTGCGACTCGTCTTCGGCACCATGGCCGCGCAGACCCTGCGTGCGGCCGTCCGGCTGAGGGTGGTCGAGCGCATCGGCGACACACCGCGCACCGCGGCCGATGTCGCCGCCGAGGCCGGAGCCGGGCAGCAGCCCATGACCCGGCTGCTGCGCGCGCTCACCGGTCTCGGCGTGCTGAACGAACACACCCCCGGCACCTACTCCGTGACCGGCGCGGGTGCCCTCCTCCACCGGCACCGCCCCGGTTCCCTCTCCTCGTTCGTGCGGGTGTTCACCGAACCGGCCGTCGTGCGTGCCTGGGAACATCTGGACGACAGCATCCGCACCGGCCGGCCCGCCTTCGACACCGTCTTCGGCACCGACTTCTTCTCCCACCTCGGCCAAAGCCCCGAACTTTCCGACGAGTTCAACGCGGCCATGAGCCAGGCCGTGTCCGAGACCGCCGCGGCGCTCCCCCACGCCTACGACTTCAGCCGTTTCACCTCCGTCACCGATGTCGGCGGGGGCGACGCGACCCTGCTGGCCGGCGTACTCACCGCGTATCCGCACCTCACCGGCGTGGTCCTCGACACCGCCGAGGGCCTGGCGCAGGCACCTTCCACACTGGAACGGCACGGGCTGAAGGAACGCTGCTCCCTGGTCGCCGGGGACTTCTTCACCTCCGTGCCCGAGGGGTCCGACCTCTGTCTGATGAAGAGCGTCCTGCACGACTGGACCGACGACCAAGCAGTCACCATCCTCAGCCACTGCCGGGCCGCCCTGCCGCCCGACGGCCTCCTTCTCATCGTGGAACCCCTGCTCCCCGAAGTCGCCGACACCCACACCGGGGCCGGCCTCGCCGAGGACGCGATCACCTACCTGAGCGACCTCAACATGCTCGTCAACCTCGGCGGCCGGGAACGTACCCGCGAGGACTTCCAGGACCTGTGCCGTCGGGCCGGCCTGACGCTCACGTCGAGCACCCCGCTCGCCGACGCCGAGCCCTTCTCCCTCCTCGAAGCGAGGCCCGCTTCGTAGGAGCCCTCGCCGGGGGAAGGCCGGCCGGGGTCCCGCGGTCACCGGGTCGCGGTCACCGGGTCGGCGGCCGCCACTCGAACAGCAGCAGCGTCGCGTCGTCGCGGAGACGCCCGGGCTGGGCGTCCAGGATCGAGTGGATCAGCCGCCGCAGGGTTTCCGGCGCCAGTTCGCCCGCGGCGGTGGCGCGGATGATGTAGTCGGCGTAGTGCTCCAACCCGAACAGGCCGCCGTCGCGGGTACGGGACTCGGTGACGCCGTCGGTGTACAGCAGCACCCGGTCGCCGGGTTGGAGGGCGGCCTCGTGCGTCTGCCGCGAGGGGTCGGTCAACAGGGACGGCAGTCCCATCGGCGGGCCGGGCTCCCGCTCCAAAGCGTTGACGAGCAGTCGTCGGTCGCGGGCGGGCGGGAGAGCAGCGGGGGGAGCGGGGATGCCCACCCTGGAGCCTGACGACGGGCGTGCATCTCGGCGTCGCGGTCATGCGGTCACTTCCCGGCTCGGTCAATCCGCTGGCGCATGTCGAACCGAAGTCCCAGGCTGTGCCTGTGCCAGAACTCAAGTACCGGATCCGCGCCCGCCACACCGACTCCACGATCACCGTCTACCAGGCCTACGCTCCGCAGATCGGCCTGCCGGCAGCCGCTGAAGGCCGGTTCCCGGCGGCCTGGAAGCGTGACCGGATGACGTGGATCAAGCCGTCGTTCCTCTGGATGATGTACCGCTGCGGGTGGGCCACCAAGGAGGGCCAGCAGACCGTCCTCGCGGTCGAGATCGCCCGCGAGGGCTTCGAGTGGGCGTTGGAGCACGCCTGCCTGTCCCACTACGAGCGCGGACTGCACTCCGACCAAGCCGACTGGAAGCGGCAGATGAGGAAGGCCCCGGCGCGTGTCCAATGGGACCCTGAGCGCGACATGCGTCTGCGGCCCCTTCCCCACCGCTCCCTGCAGCTCGGGCTCTCCGGCGAGGCCGCGCACCGCTACGCGGACGAGTGGACGCTCTCCATCACCGACATCACGCCCCTCGCGCACGAGATCCACCGGCACGTGCGGGCCGGAGACCTGGACGCCGCCCAGCGGCTCCTCCCCCAGGAATCCGCCTACACCACGCCCGACGGGCTCCTGGACCACCTGCGCCCATGAGTCCCCCGATGCCATGACGTCAGAGGTAATCGACGGCTCTGACCTCCCCCGGCAGGATCGAGCACACCGACACGGGACCGGTGCCGACGCGCACGGGAGCCCGCGGAATCCGCCCGCAGCCGCGAGGAGAGCGCCATGTCCGTCAAGTCCACGCCGTCCACGGCAGGTTCGGCATCGGCCACGGCGTCCGTCGCCGACGTCACCCGGTCCGTAGTGCAGGAGTTCGTCGCCGCCCGTCTGGCCGGTGACACCGGGCGGCTCGTCGCGCTCTTCGCCGAGGACGTCGACTGGCTGCTCGCCGAGAACCCCGGTGTCCCGTGGATCCGGCCACGGTCCACGGCCGCCGAGTGCGCCGCCCAGTTCACGGAGTTGACGGAGCACACCGTCCCCGAGGACGCGCGTGCCTGCGTCGACACCTTTCTCGTCGACGGCACCGACGCCGTGCTCATGGGGCACTTGTCCGGGACGGTACGGGCCACGGGCAAGAGCTTCGAGGGGCCGTTCGCGCTGCACCTGACCGTCGAGGACGGCCGGATCACCCGGCATCACCTGTACGAGAACAGCCTGTCGATCGCCCAGGCCTGCGCCCCGTGACGGCACGCGCCTCGGGGTGGCGTTCCGTCGTTCATCGCTTGCAGGTCCGCCCGCAGGGTGACGAGCCAGTTCTCGACGGCCGTCAGGGCCGGCAACAGCGGTAGGACCTGGGCGTCCGGGGCGATGGCGGACGTATGCGGGATGTGCGGCGGCGGCATCTGGATGCCGCCGGGCGGGAAGCAGGCCGCCCGGTGGCCGCGGTGGCCGTCGACTCGGCCGCCTCGCGGGCCCACCTCGCCACGGCGTCGGGCACTTCGCGGTCGAGGGCGCGCGCCGCGATGCTCGGCAGCCAGTTGGCGCCGACCAGGGTGTGGATGGCGAAGTTGAGGGCGGCGGGCCAGTCGGGGGCGTCGTCGTGGTGGCTCGCGGGTTCGCTGCGGTACTGGGCGTAGGCCGCCTCGGCGAGCCGCAACCGGTGCCGTGTTTCCCGACGGGTGCGCTCGCTGTCCTCAGGGCCTTCCCGGTGCGCCGATGACACTTGTGGCGCAGAAGTGGGCAGTGTGGCCGCCACCGTGGCCGGGATGAGGGGCGCGGCCTCCCGGAGCAGCGTGGTCATGCCGCGCCGGACCTCGGTGGCCGCTCCGGCCGGCCAGGCCAGGACCCCGCAGAGCAGGCCGATGCAGGAGCCGGTGAGGACGTCCACGACCCGGACCTCGCCGATCCGCCAGGTGACCGGCGCGAACTGGGCGAAGGCGGTGGAGACGACGAGTGTGAACAGCCCTTGGGCCCAGGCGACGCCGGCGATCGGTCCCACGGTGAAGGCCAGCAGCATGACGGGGACCAGCGGCGCTGCGTAGACGTCGGTGGCCTCGCCCGCCCAGAATGCGCGGGCCGTACCGTGACAGGGAACGCCGCCCGGCTCCCCCTCGCATCCGCGTCCCTTCGCACCCTCCGCCGATCCGGGAGGTGGCCCCGCTGCACACCCCGCTCTCCGTCGTCTTCGCGCTCTGCGCGGCCCTCAGCAACGCCGTCGCGACAGTGCTCCAGCGCAAGGCGGCGCTCACCGTGCCGCGCTCCGAAGGGCTGCGGGCCGGGCTGATGCTCGACCTGCTGCGACGGCCCGTCTGGCTGGCCGGCATCCTCGCGGTGATCGCCGCCGCCGTCTGCCAGGCGCTGGCGCTCGCCACCGGGCCGCTGACGATCGTGCAGCCGTTGTTCGTGCTGGAGCTGCCGCTCACCCTCGTCGTGGCCTCACTGTTGATGCACCGGCATCTGCCGGGCAAGGGCTGGCTGGCCGTGACGGTGGTGGTGGCGGGGCTGGCGGTCGCGCTCTTCGCCGCGTCCCCCACCGGCAACCGCACCCATGTGGCGCTGGACCGCTGGGTCCCCGCGCTCGCCGTGTGCATGGGGCTGGTCGTCGCCCTCGCTCTGGCCGCCCTGCGGCGCCCGGAAGGACGCGCCCGGGCGGCGTGTCTGGGTGCCGCGACGGCGATCAGCTACGCGATGACTGCGGCGCTGATGAAGGCGGCCACGCACATCCTCGAGGAGCGGGGAGCAGCGGGATTCTTCTCCGCCTGGCAGACGTACGCGTTCGCCGCGACCGGGGTCTGCGCGCTGTTCCTGCTGGAGCACGCGATGCAGGCCGGCCCGCTGGTCGCCTCGCAGCCCGCGCTCACCCTCGGCGACGCACTGGTGAGCCTCGCCCTCGGCATCACCCTGTACGAGGAGGAGATCCGCTCGGGGTGGTGGCTGCTGCCCCAGTTGTTCGGTGTCGCTCTGATCGCCGCCGGGGTGCTCGCCCTGTCGCGGATCCCGCTGACTCGGGCGCTGGTGGCGCCGGAGGCGGAGCCCCGGAGGGGGTAGCGGGTGCCGGTGTGACGTGACGCGATGTCCTAGCCCACCCGGGTCCTCTGCACCGTCAGGACGCCCGGGTGGCGGTGCGTCCCGTGGCCGCCGCCCGTTCGATGGGCCATGTTGCTGACCGTCGAGGCGATCGGCACCGGGCGGATGCGAAGGAGGCCCCGCGGTGGGTGAGCTGTACATCGACGGCGAGTGGACACAGGCGGCTGCGGGTGGGCGGCGGGAGGTGGTCAACCCGTACGACGCCTCGGTGGTCACCAGCGTCGACGAGGCCGACGCCGCCGACGTGGATCGCGCGGTGCGTGCCGCGCGGCGTGCGTTCGTCGAGGAGGACTGGGCGCACGCTCCCTCCCGTCACCGTGCCGACCTTCTGCTGCGTGTCCGGGACCTGCTGCTGCGCGACAGGGAGGACATCGCCCGCACCGAGACCCTCGACACCGGCAAGACGCTGACCGAGGCCCGTATCGACGTGGAGGACGTGGCGAACGCCTTCCGCTACTTCGCCGAGCTCGCGGGCAAGGACGGCGGCCGGGTCGTGGACGTCGGGCCGGACGTCCTGAGCCGTGTCGTCTACCAGCCGGTCGGCGTCTGCGCGCTCATCGCGCCCTGGAACTACCCCCTGTTGCAGGCCTCCTGGAAGGTCGCCCCGGCGCTCGTGGCCGGCAACACCTTCGTCCTCAAGCCGAGCGAGACCACCCCGCTCACCACGATCGCCATGATCCGGCTGATCGAGGAGGCCGGCGCACCGCCCGGCGTCGCCAACCTGGTGCTGGGCTCCGGGGCGAGGGTCGGCGCGGCCCTGACCAGCCATCCCGAGGTCGACCTGGTGTCCTTCACGGGCGGCCTGAACACCGGACGCGCCATCATGGCCAGCGCCTCCGAGGGGCCGCGGAACATCGCCCTCGAACTCGGCGGCAAGAACCCCAACATCGTGTTCGCGGACGCCGACTTCGACGCCGCCGTGGACCACGCGCTGGACGCCGCCTTCCTGCACTCGGGGCAGGTCTGCTCGGCCGGTTCGCGGCTGCTCGTCGAGGACTCGCTGCACGACCGGTTCGTCGAGGCCTACGCCGGCCGTGCCCGGGCGATCCGGCTCGGCAACGGCCTGGAGGAGGGCACGGAGAGCGGTCCGCTCAGCTCCGCCGAGCACCGCGAGAAGGTCGAGCGGTACATCGCCATCGGTCAGGAGGAGGGCGCCCGGCTCGTCGCCGGCGGTACCCGGCCCGACGACCCGGCGCTGAGCCGCGGCTTCTTCCTGCTGCCGACGATCTTCGCCGACTGCGACCGGTCCATGCGCATCGTCCAGGAGGAGGTCTTCGGCCCGGTGGTCACCGTCGAGCGATTCCGCTCCGAGGACGAGGCGGTGGAACTGGCCAACGACACCCGCTACGGCCTGGCCGGCGGCGTGTGGACGTCCGACGCGAGCCGCGCCCAGCGGGTCGCCCAGCGGCTGCGGCACGGCACCGTGTGGATCAACGACTTCCACCCCTACGTACCGCAGGCCGAGTGGGGCGGCTTCGGCCGCTCCGGCGTCGGGCGCGAGCTCGGTCCCACGGGGCTGCGCGAGTACCAGGAGGCCAAGCACATCTACCAGAACCTCTCCCCCGCCCCCTCCGGCTGGTTCAAGGGCTGACCGGACAACCCCGCCGTCCGCCGGGGCCGGCCCGGATCAACCCGTGGCGCACCGGCCATCGAAGAAAGGCACCGCATGGCCACCACTCCCGCGCACGGCGCCGAGTCCGCCTACGACTACGTCGTCGTCGGCGGCGGCACCGCCGGCTGTGTGCTCGCCGCCCGGCTGAGCGAGAACCCCGACTGCCGCGTCTGTGTCATCGAGGGCGGCCCCAGCGATGTCGGCGACGAGCGCATCCTGCGTCTGCGCAACTGGATCAATCTGCTCGGCTCGGAGTTCGACTACGGCTACACCACCGTCGAGCAGCCGCGCGGCAACTCCCACATCCTGCACTCACGGGCCCGCGTGCTGGGCGGCTGCTCCTCGCACAACACGCTGATCAGCTTCATGCCGCTGCCGCAGGACCTGGACGACTGGGTGAGCCGGGGCTGCTCCGGCTGGGACCCGGCGACGATCCTGCCCTACCGCGACCGGCTGCTCACCGAGATCGTCCCGGTCGCCGAGGCGGACCGTAACCCCATCGCCAAGGACTTCGTCACCGCGGCCGCCCGCGCGCTCGGCGTCCCCGTCGTCGACGACTTCAACGCCGAACCCTTCGCCGACGGAGTCGGCTTCTTCTCGTTGGCCTACCAGCCGGAGGGCAACCTGCGTTCCTCCGCTTCGGTCGCCTACCTCCACCCCGTCCTGGACCGGCTCAACCTGGCCCTGCTCCTGGAGACCTGGGCCCATCGGTTGCTCACGGACGAGGCGGGGCGGCTGACCAGGGTCGCCGTCCGCGACGCCGACGGCCGGCCTGCCACGGTGCGGGCGGAGCGTGAACTCCTGCTGTGCGCGGGCGCCGTCGACACCCCGCGCCTGCTGCTGCTCTCCGGCATCGGTCCGGCCGACGACCTGCGCGACCTGGGCATCGACGTACGGGCCGACCTGCCCGGCGTGGGCGAGAACCTGCTGGACCACCCCGAGTCCGTGATCGTCTGGGAGACCGCGGGTCCGCTGCCGCCCAACTCCGCGATGGACTCGGACGCCGGCCTGTTCCTGCGCCGCGACAAGGGCAGGTCACGGCCGGACCTGATGTTCCACTTCTACCAGGTGCCGTTCACCGTCAACACCGAACGGCTGGGCTACCCCGTGCCGCGGTACGGAGTGTGCATGACGCCGAACGTGCCGCGGGCCCGCTCGACGGGCCGGATGTGGCTGCGCAGCGCCGACCCGGCCGAGCAACCCGCCCTGGACTTCCGGTACTTCACCGACCCCGAGGGCCACGACGAGCGCACGATCGTGGACGGGCTGAGAGTAGCCCGCGAGGTGGCCGCGACCGACCCGTTGCGCGACTGGCTGGTCCGTGAGGTCGCACCCGGCCCGGACATCGTCTCCGACGCCGACCTGTCGGAGTACGGGCGGCGCGCCGCGCACACCGTCTACCATCCGGCGGGCACGTGCCGTATGGGTGCCCCGGACGACCGCATGGCCGTCTGCGACCCGGAGTTGAGACTGCGCGGCTTCGAGGGCGTACGCATCGTGGACGCGTCGGTGTTCCCGACGATGCCCACCATCAACCCGATGGTGACGGTCCTGCTCGCCGCGGAACGCGCCGCCGACCTGATCACCGGCCGCGCCGGACCGGCGGCACGGGAGGCCGGGCGGTGACCGGCCCGCAGCGGCCGTCCGCCCCCGCGTCCGCCGCCCCCGGCGGGGAGCCCGGCTCGGAGTTCCGCAAGGACATGGGACCGTGGGCGAACTTCGCCCTCGGCTTCACCTACCTCTCCCCGGTGGTGAGCACCTACACGCTCTTCGGCACCGCGCTCGCCGCGGGCGGACCACCGATGATCTGGGCGTTCGTACTCGCGGGCTGCGGTCAGTTCCTGGTCGCGCTGATCTTCGGCGAGGTCGTCGCGCAGTACCCCATCGCCGGCGGTGTGTACCCGTGGGCGCGGCGGCTGTGGGGCAAACGCTGGGCGTGGATGACGGGTTGGGTGTACATGTGGGCGCTGCTGGTGACCATCACCTCGGTCGCCTACGGTGCCGGCCCCTACATCGCCATCCTCTTCGGCTTCAAGACCTCCGTGCACAACACCGTGCTGTGCACAGCGGTGCTCATCGTCGTCGCCGTCCTCATCAACTACATGGGCACCAAGGCGCTGTCGGCGGCGGCCGTGATCGGCTTCGCCGGCGAGCTCATCGGCGCCCTGATCGTCGGCATCTACCTGCTGTCCACCCACCGCCACCACGGCCTCGGCGTCGTCTTCGACACCTACGGCACCGAAGGGGACGGCTCCTACCTGCCGGTGTTCCTCGCCGCGGCCATCATCGGCTTCTACCAGTACTACGGCTTCGAGGCGTGCGGCGACACCGCCGAGGAGGTCGCCCACCCGGGCCGTGTCATCCCGAGGGCGATGCGCCGCACCATCTACATCGGCGGCGCGGCGGCCACGTTCACCTGTATGTCGCTGCTGCTGTCGGTCACGGACTACGGCGCGGTCATCTCGGGCGAGCAGGCCGACCCGGTGGTGGACGTGCTGTACGACGCCATGGGCGAGACCGGGGCCCGGCTGGTGATGGCGGTGGTGCTGATCTCTTTCCTGTCCTGCACGATCAGCCTCCAGGCGGCGGCAGGGCGGCTCATCTACTCGTACGCCCGGGACGAGATGATCGTCGGGCACCAGTTGCTGCGGCGGTTCGCGCACGCCCGCGCGGTGCCCGGCTACGCCCTGCTGGTGGCCGCCGCGGTGCCGCTGCTCATCGCGTTCGCCTCGCTGTTCTCCAAGGACGCCCTCACCAACATCGTGTCGTTCGCGATCCTCGGCATCTACGCCTCGTTCCAGATGGTGGTCCTGGCCGCGCTGCGGGCCCGGCTCAAGGGCTGGCGTCCGGCAGGGGAGTTCACGCTGGGCCGCTGGGGCCTCGCGGTGAACATCGGGGCACTGGCCTACGGCGTCTTCGCGATCGTCAACATCTGCTGGGCCCGTACGCCGGAGAAGCCGTGGTGGGAGAACTGGATCGTCCTGCTCTGCGGCGCTGTGGTGCTGTGCACGGGTCTGCTCTACATGTTCACCACGCACCACTACGGCCGTGGCAACGCGCCTTCGGGCGACGCCGTGCCGGACAGCTGAGTTGGTCCGCCGTCAGGGCCGGCACTCGTCCAGCGCTCGGAGCGCGTCGGCGGCGGCCGCGCGGGTGGCGGTCGATTCCGAGTCGTCCGAGGCGAGCGCGGTGAGCCGGGCGCGCAGCCGCGCATCGGCCTGGGGCCGTGTCCCGGTGTCCGCCAGCCAGTGGGCCAGTCCTTCCGTGGCGTGGAAGCGGACCGTCGCGACCGGGTCGTCCAGGGCGTGCACGAACCGGGCCAGGTCGGTTCCGGTGTCGTCGTCGGTGGCGTTGTGCGTGTCGAGGAGCGAGAGCGCGGCGGCCCGGACGTCGGCCGAAGGGGTCCGGTCCGCTGTCCGGCGCAGGCCGGGCAGCGCTTCCGCGAGGCCGATCAGCGCGTTGTGCGTCTCCCAGACCGTGTCGGGGTCGGCGGCGAGGTGGGCGACCAACGCCCGGGCCACGGACCGGCGTTCCCAAAGGCGCAGTCCGTCGTCCACCAGCGTGTCCAGACCGTCCACCGCGCCCGCGCGCACCTCGCCGTCGGGGTCGTCCAGCAGTGGAAGCAGCAGCCAGACGGCGTCCCATCGGCCCGCCCGCCCGATGGCTTTCGCGACCGCCGCACGCGTACGGCCGGGCAGCGCGGGGTCTTTGACGGCGGTGCGCAGTACCCCGGCGGCGGCCCATGTCCCGGCGGCTCCCAGGGCATACGCGGCCGAGGGACCGGCGGCGGCATCGCCGAGCCATCGTGCCGCGGGCCCGCTCACGCGTTCCTCGCCACGCCGACCGAGCCCGCGCAGCAGCGCGGCCGCGACATTCGCGTCCCGTTCCGTCTCCAGCGCCTGAACCAGGGCGTCCCGCGTCTGTGCGGCCTCGACGTCCGACAACCGGGCGGCCACCGCGATCCGCACTGGGGCGGACGCATCGCGGAGCCCCGTGATCAGCGCATCGTGGAGGCGCTCGGTCCACTCCCCGGGAAGCAGTTCGAGAGCCCGTACGCGAGCGTCGTCCGCGCCCTGCTGGGCCGTACGCACCACCTCGGCGCCGACGCCCGGGGCGTCCCGTAGGCGGTGCAGCAGGACGCGGGCGCGTCCCCGCACGGCGGAGTCCGGGTCGCCCAGGAGGGCCACCAGCGCGGGAACGTGCCCAGGCAGGCCCAAGGCGCCCAAACCATCGAGGGCGTTGATCCTCAGGTGCCGGTCAGGGTCGCGGAGCAGGCGCGAGTAGGCGTCCACGATCGCCGGGCCGTCGAGTCCGAGCCGGATCGCGGCGCGTGCGGCCCGGCGCCGTACCCACGGGTCCTCGTCGCCCATCAGTTCAGGCAGCACCCTGCGGCCCGCCTCCGCGACCCCGAGTCGGCCGAGTCCCGCGGCCACGGCCTCACGCACCTCGGGCGCACGGTCGTCGGCCGATGCGACGAGCACCCACGCGTGCTCGTCCCGACCGACCCTGCCCAGCCCTTTCGCCGCGGCCGCTCGCCGCCAGGTGTCGCCGGCCTTCAACTCCCGCAGGAAGAAGGCGATCTGCTGTTCCGATCCCATGAACACCCCGGTGAGTTGGAAAGGTGAGTGGGCCAGAGGTTGTACCGGCGCAGAGGCGTGGCACGTCGATGTAAAAAATGGGCCGCAAGGTCGAGAATCCTGCCCGATTTCGGGCAGAAACGTGGAGTTTCCATGCCGTGGAGACCTAGGGTGATCGCTCGTGATCATCCTGCTCCGGCGTCCGTCGTCCGAGCTGGCCGCTTCAGCATCACCCGGGCGAAAGGGGCAACACATGCGCTCGCTTCCCACCGACGCGGAGGCCGTGGTCTTCGACTGCGACGGGCTCCTGGTCAACACCGAAGACTGCTGGACCGTGGCGGAAACCGCGATCTTCGCCGCACACGGCCTGCCCTTCGGCCCCGCACAGAAAGCCCTGGTCATCGGCCGCACCTTGGAAGCCGCGGGGCAGGCCATGGCCGACCACTTCGGGCGGCCCGGAGCCGCTGCGGAAATCTGTGCCGAACTCGTCGAAAGGGTCCGCGGCGAGCTTGCCCGGGGCGCCACGGCCCTCCCCGGAGCGGTGGAGTTGGTGCGCGCCTGCCGGGCGCGCGTGCCCATCGCGGTGGCCAGCAACAGCCCACGCGAGCTGCTGGACATCGCCCTCGAATCGGCCGGGCTCAGCGACTGCTTCACCCGCACGTTCGCCGCCGACGAGGTGCGCTCCCCCAAGCCCGCACCGGACCTCTACCTCACGGCGTGCGCAGCGATCGGCGCCGCCCCGAACCGCTCCGTCGCCTTCGAGGACTCGGCCACCGGCATCACCTCCGCCCGTTCCGCCGGCCTCCACGTGGCCGTCGTCCCGTCCCTCCCCGGGACGGACCTCGACCACGACTGGCTGGGCACCAGCCTGACCGAGCCCGAGCTGCTGGGCTGGGCGAGGGAGCTGGGCCGCCGGCCGCTCGTACCAAGGCGTACGTGACATGCTGAGTAGACGACTGGCCCCGGGCGCACCCGGAGGTGGAGGACGCGATGGACTGGGCTCGGTTCGCGCAGGACATGGCGGCGATGGCGCGGGATCTTCTCGCCCAGGAGTCCGTCGATGCGACCCTGGAACGGATCACCGGCTCGGCGACCGAGCTGGTGGAGGGCTGTGACGCGGCCGGCATCCTGGTCCTGAGCGGCGGGGAGGTCCATACGCTGGCACCCACGGACGAGCTGGTCACGGCGAGTGACCGGCTGCAGGAGCGGTTGGGCGAGGGGCCGTGCTTCGACGCCGCCCGCATCAAGGAGGGCGAGCGGGTCTTCCGTATTCCGGACTTCACCCAAGAACAGCCGAGCTGGCCGGATTTCGCCCCTCAGGCCAACCAGCTCGGAGTGGGCAGCATGATGGGCTTCCTGCTGTACACCGAGGACGAGGAGTTCGGCGCGCTGAACGTCTACTCGCGCAAGCCGGGCGCGTTCACCGAGGTCAGCGAGCTGGCCGGCTGGCTGCTGGCCTCCCACGCCGCCGTCGCCTTCTCCAGCGCCCGCACGCACTCCCAGATGGAACGGGCGGTCGCCACCCGTCACATGATCGGCGAGGCCATGGGCATCCTCATGGGCAGCCACCAGCTCACGGAGAAACAGGCATTCGACACGCTGCGCCGGTACTCGCAGGAGAACAACGTCAAACTCCGCGAGGTCGCCCGGCAGATCTGTGAGTACGGCAGCCTCTCATGACCCGCGGGCGGCTCCCCCAGCTCGTGGTCTGAACCAGAGGAGCCTGGCCGGGCCGGCCCCCAAGGGGAACGCAGCTCAGCCCGACCTAACCGCCAAGTCCCCAGCCTCACGGGTTTCACGCGGTCCGACCGCAGGCATTGTCAGCTCCCGGACTGTGCCTCATCCGTGAGGTGGCAGTCAGCGACGGCTCACCAGGGCGCGCCGGCCGGCTTCCCGGAGGACGACGTCGGCGGTCTCCTCGGCGGTGAGGGCCGCGCTGTCCAGCCACCATCCGGCGTCGCCGAGCTCGCGCCGCATCCGGGCTTCGAGATCCTCGTAGCCGTCGAAGGCGAACTGTTCCCGTGGATCACGGATGGAGTTGCGGTACCGGCACATCTCGATGCCCGGCGCGAGAACGACGAACAGCACGCGTCGAGCCGGGAGGAGCGACAGGAAGAAGTCCAGCTGCGCTCGGTCGGGGACAACCCAGTCGATCACGGGGGTGAAGCCCGCGTCGGAGAAGTTGTTCGCCAGGGTGCACAGGTTGCGGTTGCAGAGCTCCACCTGCCGCGCCGCCTCCTCGGCGGGTTCGCAGAGGGCTCCCACGCGACCGCTGACGATCAGCCTGCCGACGAAGTCGCCGTCGAGCCGGGCCGAGCGCGGCAGGCGTGCGGCGATGAGCCGGGTCACCGTCGACTTCCCCGCCCCCGGCATCCCCGTGACGATCACACAGTCCCGCGTCCCCGTCCCAGTAGTGATCACGCCCGCGATCGTGCCAGCGCGACCGGTGACCGGCAATGTGTTTTTTCCTGGCGACCCAGCCGAACGCGGACCACCCGAACAGCCCCGCGGAGGCGGCGCCCGGCACCTTCGACCAGCGAAGATGTCCGAAGCACGCTCGGTCGCCCGCGGCGCGGGCCTGTGCCCGCTGTCTTCCGTGAAGGAGTGGTTCCTCTTGAAGGCTCCCGCCATCTCACCGTGCCTGGGTGTGCCCGACACCCAGGCGACCTGCGACTACTACGAGCAGTTGGGCTTCACCGCCCTGCCCGGCGGCGACGACCCGGACGACGACCTCCGCATCCTGCTCTTCGAGGGCGAGTTCGCGCTGATGGTCTACCGCGCCGAGCACCTGCGCGGCTGGCTCCCGGTCCTCCAGGACACGCCCGTCGGCGCCTTCGGCATGTTCTACCTGGCCGTCGACGACTTCGACACCTACGTCGAGAAGATCCGCCCGCTGGTCACCGTCCAGAAGGACGTCATGGAGCGCCAGGGGCAGAAGCTCTTCTATTTCACCGACCCCAACGGATACGTCATCGGTGTCACACAGAAGCAGACCTGGTAGCCCGCGGCAGAGCCGCAAGAATGAAAGCCGCTACTCGGACGGGGGTCTTGGGTGCGGTTCGGCCACGGCCCCGGCTGTCGCTCCCCGAGGATCTTGGTCGTCCGTTCGTGACCGACCCTGACGAGGAGCGGAAGTATGTCCCATCGCCCTGCCCGGCCTGCGCCGCGTTCCCGCCTGTTCACCTGGTGGGCGACGATCGGCGCTGTCACGGCTCTGGCCCTCGGTCTCCCGGGCACCGCGGGCGCGGCCGACGGCCCGACCCCGCCCGAGGGAGCCGTCGCCGCCCCCGCGGCCCTCATCCGGGGGACCCTCCAGCCGGACGCCCCGCCGCCGGGCGCCAACGACTGGAAGTGCCGGCCGACCGCAGCGCACCCCCGCCCCGTCGTCCTGCTGCACGCGACCCTGACGAACGCCCACATGAACTGGGGCATGCTGTCACCGCAGCTGAAGGACGAGGGGTACTGCGTCTTCGCGCCGAACTACGGCGGGAAGCCGGGAGTTCCGTTCAAGGCCACGGGCCATGTCCCCGACTCGGCCCGCGAGATCGCCCGCTTCGTCGACCGGGTGCTCGACGCGACCGGTGCCCGGCAGGTCGACCTGGTGGGGCACTCCCAGGGCGGCGGTGTACTGCCCCGCTGGTATCTGCGCTTCGAAGGGGGTACGAACCCGGCGAAGCCGTCGCGCAACAAGGTGCGCAGGCTCGTCGGACTGGCTCCGTCCAACCACGGCGCCTCCGTGTCCGGCCTGGGCACCCTCACCACCGCGCTCGGCCTCAACGAGACCGTGTCCGCCCTGGCAGGACAGGCGTACGCGGACCAGATGGTGGGGTCCGAGGTGAACAGGAAACTGGATCGGGGCGGCGACACACAGCCGGGCGTCGACTACACGGTCATCGCGACCCGGTACGACGAGGTGGTCACGCCGTACTCCAACCAGTTCCTCACGGCGGGGAAGGGTGCGAAGGTGCGCAACATCACGATCCAGGACGTCTGTCCTCTGGACCTCTCCGAGCACATCTCGATCGCCTACGACTCCAACGCCATGCAGCTCGTCCTCAACGCCCTCGACCCCGCGCACGCCGAGCCCGTGGACTGCCGTCTCTCGGCGCCGCTGCTCGGCGGCTGAAACGTCGGCCGGTGGCCCGCCTCGCGGCGCGCGACACCCCGCCGGTTCGACCTGGGCCCCCCTCTTGTGGAGAATCAAGGTCATGAGCGAGAACGTGTTCTTCAAGGTTTCGGCTGGTGGCAAGGATCTCGGCCGCATTGTCTTCCGGCTGTTCGACGACGTGGTGCCCAAGACGGCACGCAACTTCCGCGAGCTGGCGACCGGTCAGCACGGCTTCGGGTACAAGGGTGCCCCCTTCCACCGGGTCATCCCCGAGTTCATGCTCCAGGGCGGTGACTTCACCAACGGCAACGGCACCGGTGGCAAGAGCATCTACGGTGAGACGTTCGCCGACGAGAACTTCCAGCTGAAGCACGACCGGCCGTTCCTGCTCAGCATGGCCAACGCGGGCCCGGGCACCAACGGCTCGCAGTTCTTCATCACCACCGTGGTCACGCCGTGGCTGGACGGCAAGCACGTCGTCTTCGGCGAGGTCGTCGAGGGCGAGGACGTGGTCAAGGCCGTCGAGGCGCTGGGCAGCCGCTCCGGCTCGACGAGCGAGAAGATCGTCATCGACGACTGCGGCGTCGTCGCCTGACCCAGCCGTAACCGCATATCCGGTTTCCACCCAGGTCCATCAGGCCCGCACCACGGGCCTGATGGACCTGTTCCCATTCCGGCCGTTGGCGGGCCGTCCGCGGTCAGTGCGACTCGCGGCTCACCTGCGAACCGCTGGATCCGAGCAGGAAGTCGAGGTCGGCGCCGGTGTCGGCCTGCAGGACGTGGTCGACGTAGAGGCGCTCCCAGCCGCGCCGCGGGTGGGCGTAGGCCTCGACCGTGGCCGCGCTCGGGCTTCTGCGGGCGAGTTCGTCGGCGGGTACGTCGACGTCGATACGGCGGGCCGCGACGTCCAGGACGACGAAGTCCCCGGTGCGGACGAGGGCCAGCGGCCCGCCCGCCGCCGCTTCCGGCGTCACGTGCAGGACGACCGTGCCGTACGCCGTGCCGCTCATCCGGCCGTCGCAGACGCGGACCATGTCACGGACGCCCTGTTCGAGGATTTTCTTCGGCAGGGGCATGTTGGAGACCTCGGGCATGCCCGGGTAGCCCTTGGGGCCGCAGCCGCGCAGGACGAGGACGGAGTCGGCGTCGACGTCCAGGTCCGGATCGTCGATGCGGGCGTGGAAGTCCTCGATGGAGTCGAAGACGACGGCCCGGCCGCGGTGGCGCAGCAGGTGCGGGGAGGCGGCGGCCGGTTTGACGATGGCGCCGTCGGGGGCGAGGTTGCCGCGCAGGACGGCGATACCGCCTTCGGCGACCAGGGGTTCGGCTCGCCTGCGGATGACGTCGGTGTCCCAGATCGGGGCGTCGTCGAGCGCGTCGACCAAGGGTTTGCCGGTGACGGTGAGGGCGTCGGGGTCGAGCAGGTCGCGGACCTCGCGCAGGACGGCGAGCAGGCCGCCGGCGCGGTGGAAGTCCTCCATGAGGAAGCGGCCGGCCGGCTGGAGGTCGACCAGGACCGGGACGCGGGAGCCGATGCGGTCGAAGTCGTCGAGGGAGAGGTCGACGCCCAGTCGGCCGGCGATGGCCAGGAGGTGGACGACGGCGTTGGTGGAGCCGCCTACGGCGGCCAGGGCGACGATCGCGTTGTGGAAGGAGGCCTTGGTGAGGAAGGAGCCGGGCCGCCGGTCGGCGCCCACCATGTCGACGGCCAGACGGCCGGTGTGGTGCGCGGCCTCCAGCAGTCGGCTGTCGGGCGCCGGGGTCCCGGCCACACCGGGGACGACCGTGCCGAGGGCCTCGGCGACCAGCGCCATGGTGGAGGCGGTGCCCATGGTGTTGCAGTGGCCGCGGCTGCGGATCATCGCCGACTCGGAGCGGGTGAACTGCTCCTGCGAGAGCGCCCCGGCGCGCACCTCCTCCGACAGCCGCCACACGTCGGTGCCGCAGCCGAGCGGGGTGCCCCGGAAGGTTCCGGTGAGCATCGGACCGCCGGGCACGACGACGGCGGGCAGGTCCACCGAGGCCGCGGCCATCAGCAGCGACGGGATGGTCTTGTCGCAGCCGCCCAGCAGGACGACGCCGTCGACGGGGTTGGCCCGCAGCATCTCCTCCGTGGCCATCGCGGCCATGTTGCGCCAGAGCATGGCGGTGGGGCGCACGTTGGTCTCGCCGAGCGACACCACGGGCAGGTCCAGCGGGATGCCGCCCGCCTCGTACACGCCGTCGCGGACCGAGGAGGCGACCTCGTCGAGATGGGTGTTGCACGGGGTCAGGTCCGAGGCCGTGTTGGCGATGGCGATCTGCGGCCGGCCGGTGAAGGCGTCACCGGGCACGCCTCTGCGCATCCACGCACGGTGGATGTAGGCGTTGCGGTCTGGCCCCTCGTACCAGTGTGCGCTGCGCAGGCTCACCATGGGACCTCTTCCGGCAGTCGGTACGGAGGTCTACAGTCTGGAACGCCATGGAGCATACGCAGCCGTACGGCGGATCGACAGACCCCGGCGCCGACCCGCCAACCGCCGTCGGCGGCAACCGTCTTGTGGGTGCGGACCGCGTGCTGGGCAGGACGACCGTGGCCGCTACGTACGGGGGGACATGTTCCTGCGGCTGGCGTTCGCCCACCACGAGGCGCGACCCGAGCAGGTCCGGCTGCGACCCGTGCTCGACGCGCTGGCGCGACGGTTCGGCGAGGCCGCGCACTACGCGGTGCTCGACGGCCGCGAGGCCGTCCACCGCGCCAAGGTCGACCCGCCCACCGGCGCCGTGCGGCTGACGTCGACGACCGGCGGGCGCGACCCCGCGCACACCACCGCCGTCGAACTGACGGCCACGCGCGAGAGGGGTTACGGCGTCGACGACCAGGAGAACCAGACCGGCGTCAACTGTCTCGCGCTCGCCGTCTGTCCGAACTCGCCCACGGTCCCCGCCGGGGCGGTGAGCGTCAACGCGCCGGCCTACCGGACCCCGCTGGGCTCCCTCGTCGACGCCCGTGACGAGATACGCGCCGTGCTCGGCCCGCTCGCCGAACCCGACTCCTGACCTTGGAGAGCGACCATCGTGTACTTCTTCCGCCGCACCGCACCGGTCGTCTCATGCGCGCGTTCGTCCTGACCGCCCCCGGCACGTACGAGGTCCAGGAAGTCCCGGAGCCCGTGGCCGTGCCCGGCGAGGTCGTCGTCGACGTCGAGCGGGTCGGCGTGTGCGGCACCGACATGGAGTTCTTCACCGGTGCCATGGCCTACCTCCGTCAAGGGCACTCCCACTACCCGATGCGGCCGGGCCACGAGTGGGCGGGGCGGGTGGCGGCGGTCGGTGACGGCGTCGACCCCGGCTGGATCGGACGCCGTGTCATGGGTGACACGATGCTCGGCTGCGGCGGTTGCCGACGCTGTGTCCGGGGCCGTCAGCACGTGTGCGAGCAGCGCCAGGAGGTCGGGATCCGCGGGGCGCGGGCCGGTGCTCTCGCGGAGCGACTCGCGGTACCGGCATCGTCGTTGCACGCCCTGCCCGACTCGGTCGACGCCGTGCTCGGGGCGCTGGTGGAGCCGGGCGGCAACGCCCTGCGCGCGGCCCGGGCGGCCACCACCAGGGCCGGGGACCGTGCCCTCGTCCTGGGGCCCGGGACCATCGGCCTCCTGGTCGCGATGTTCCTGCGGGCCACGGGAGTGGAGGTACACCTCCTGGACCGTGCCGACGCCTCCCCCGCGTTCGCACGGGAACTGGGCTTCGAGTACGTGTGGGACGAGCGCTCCCTTCCGGATCTTCCCTTCGACGCGGTCGTCGATGCCTCGAACGCGCCCCATCTGCCGGAGAAGGCACTGGAGTTGGTCGAGCCGTCCGGCCGCCTCGTCTACATCGGGCTGGCCGGCCTGCCGAGCCGCATCGACACCCGGACGCTCGCGCTGAAGGACGTGACGGCGGTGGGCATCCTCTCCGCCTCCCCCGGCCTGGACGCCACCATCCGGGCCTACGCCTCCGGCACGGTCGACCCCCGCCCCCTCGTCGCGGCCACCGTCGGCCTCGACGCGGTCGGCCCGGTCCTCGCGGGCGCACGACCACGGGGCGCCGGCCCCGGCCCCAAGATCCATGTGGACCCCCGAAGCTTGGTTGACCAGTGACACGAACGTGCAGCACGGGTTCGTAGCGCCGGCCCCGTCAGGCTTCCGCCGGCCGTACGCCGCACACGGCCGCAGACCGAAGCAACACCTTTTGAAGCTCGGCGTATTGACCTCACCTCGCAACGGCGCGTACAACATCCCCCAGCAGAAAGCGTTTACTACATGATGTCTTCGCCCTGATCGAGCCGCGCACCGCCGCGGCCCTCAACGGAGAGGCCCCAGCACGATGAGAACCTCACAGAACCGGGACGAGTCCACGGCCGACAGAGCGGGCGACTCGGCGGCGCTGTCGCGGCGGAGGATGCTCCAGGGCACGGCCGTCGGCGTCGGGATGGCGGCGGTGGGGATCGGTGCGGCCGGTCAGGCCCACGCGGTGGAGGCGCGGCGCTCCTGCGAGGCCACCGCCCGCATGGCCGGAAACTCCATCACGCTCTCCCTGGTCGACGGAACTCTGCACTGGTCGGCCGAGCACCACGGCAGGACGGTCGTCGACACCTCCGCGCTCGGCCTCAGGCTGAGCGACGGGACCGCTCTCGGCGAAGACGTGACGGTGACGGCGAGCCGGAGGGAGAACGTTCACCGTGTCTGGGCGCCCGCGTACGGGCGCAACGCGCGGGTCGTCGACCATTACCAGGAGCAGCGCTGGGACCTGCGGGACAGGCTCTCGGGGATCCGGTTCGGGGTCCGGGTCCGGGCGTACCGGACCGGCGTCGCCCTGCGTTACGTACTGCTGGACCAGGGCACGGCGACCATCGCGGACGAGCTGACGACGTTCGTCTTCCCGGACGGCACCACCGTCTACAGCGCCCGCGACGAGAACGCCTACGAACCGGTGGCGCCCGACGCGATACCCGTCACGGGAACGTCCACGACGGACAACGGCCCTCTGACCGACCTCCCGCTCACCGCCGCCCTCGCCGACGGGCTCATCGCCTGCGTCTGCGAATCGGCGCGGGTGAACTTCCCCCGGCTGATGCTCAGTTCGCTCCCGGGGCAGCCCAACACCCTGTCGGCCTTCCTCATGGAGCACACCGCCCGCGGTACCGGCCCCGTCGAGCCGACCACGACCGTCACCACACCGTTCGCCACGCCCTGGCGCGCGGTCGTCATCGGCTCCACCGACGCCGAACTCGTCGACAACGCCGAGCTGGTGCTCAACCTGGCCCCGCCGAGCGTCCTCGAGGACACCTCGTGGATCAAGCCGGGCAAGGTCTTCCGCTGTGAGCTCAGCACCGCCGCCGGTATGGCGGGCGTCGACTTCGCGGTGGCCCGCGGCCTTCAGTACATCGAGTACGACGCCGGGTGGTACGGCCCGGAGTTCTCCACCGTCGACGCGACGAAGCCCATCGCCGCCATCGATCTGCCGTCGGTCATCTCGTACGCGACGAGCCAGAACATCGGAGTCTTCCTCTACGTCAACCGGCTCGCCCTGACCGACGCGGACGCGCTGTTCGGCCTCTACAAGAGCTGGGGCGTCGCGGGGATCAAGCTCGGCTTCATCAACGACGGTACGCGGTCGATGACCGACCAGATCGTCGACTGGGCCGCGACGGCCGCAAAGTACGAGCTGCTGATCGACATGCACGACGATGTCCGGCCGTTCGGCTTCGAGCGGACGTATCCGAACTACGTCAGTCTGGAAGGCGTCCGGGGCAACGAGCAGTTCCCGACCGCCACGCACAATGTGACACTGCCCTTCGCCCGCAACGTCGGCGGGCCGATGGACTACACGATCTGCTACGGCCAGTCGCGCAACAAGACGACCAACGCCCACCAGATGGCGATGGCCGCGGTGTACTACCAGCCCCTCAACTTCCTCTTCTGGTACGACAAACCGTCCAAGTACAACAACCCCGCGAACTGGCCCGGGCTGCCCTGGTTCGACGCCGTCCCCACGACCTGGGACGAGAGCCGGACCCTGGCCGGGTCGATCGGCGAGTACGTGGCCGTGGCCCGGCGCGACGGCGCCACCTGGTACCTCGGGGCGATGACCGACGAGACGTCCAGGACCCTGTCGCTTCCGCTGTCCTTCCTGGGCGGCGGTACGTACACGGCGACGATCTACTCCGACGGGACCCCTGGCACCAACCCGTACCGGACGCCGGTCGTCGTCAGCACCCGAAGTGTCACCTCGGAGACCACACTGGACGTGGCCATGGCCCCGGCCGGCGGCCAGGCGATCATCTTCAGGCCGAGCTGAGCCGTCCGCTGCGCGGACCGGACGGGCTTGTGCCGGACTGCCACGGCACTGGGGAAGAGGTGTTGTGTAACCGTTTGCTGAGAGGCCGTGAGACGGCTCGCCTCCCGGAACCGGGGTGCGCTGCGACGACCCGTACGCTCGTGTCCATGGTTGAGCACCGGACAGTTGACGTGAACGGCATTCGGCTGCACATCGCCGAGCAGGGCAGCGGACCCCTCGTGGTGCTGCTGCACGGCTTTCCCGAGTCGTGGCACTCCTGGCGTCACCAGTTCGGTCCGCTGGCCGACGCGGGGTTCCGGGTGGTCGCCCCGGACCAGCGCGGATACGGACGAAGCGACCATCCCGAGGACGTGGCCGCGTACACCATCCTCCACCTGGTCGGCGACGTCGTCGGACTGATCCAGGCCCTGGGCGAGGAGAAGGCGTACGTGGTCGGGCACGACTGGGGTGCGCCGGTCGCCTGGCACACCGCGCTGCTGCGCCCGGACATGGTGCTCGGGGTGGCCGGGCTGAGCGTGCCGCCGCCGTTCCGGGGGACGCATCCTCCGTTGGCGGCCATGGAGGAGCGGTTCGGCGGCCGGTTCTACTGGAACTACTTCAACCGTCCCGGGGTCGCCGACGCCGAGTTCGCGAGGGACACCCGTCTCACCCTGCGGAAGTTCTTCTACTCCGCGTCCGGCGACGCCCCCGGCACCGCCGAGGGCAGGCAGCCGCTGGTCGACCCCGAGCGCGGCTGGCTCGCCGAGATGCCGGATCCCGAAGTACTGCCGGCATGGCTCACCGAGGACGACCTCGACGCGCTCACCGAAAGCTTCTCGCAGGGCTTCACCGGAGCCCTGAACTGGTACCGCAACCTCGACCGCAACTGGGAACTCACCGCCGCTTGGCACGGCGCCGTCGTCACCTCGCCCGCCCTGTACATCTACGGCGACCGCGACCTGGTGCCCGCCTTCCCCGGCACCCCCGAACTCATCGAGAAGCTCCCCGACCTCATGCCCGACCTCCGGCGCACGCCCCTCGAACTGGCGGGCTGCGGGCACTGGACCCAGCAGGAACGCCCGGACGAGGTGAACGCGGCGCTCATCGAATTCCTCAAGGGTTGTTCTGAGTGATGGGAGAACTGGGGGGAACATCGCCGCACCAGGGACGGGACGGCTGCTGCGTGTTGCGTTCCGCGTGCCGGAGGAAGGCGACGCCGGGGCCCTTGGCGACGACGGTGGAAGACCGCAGCTGAAAGCGGTGGACGTACCGGCGTGGTGACCCGTATCTTCCGCATACCGTGCGTGAGGTTCTGGGGAGGACCGTGCACGGTTCTGCTGGATACCTGACACGGGGGGCTACTCCACCATGCTGTGCACGCGATGCCGCCGTTTCGAGGCGGCACCGGACGGGGTCGTCTGCGCCCACTGTGCCGCGGCCGGGACACCGCTCATGGCGCCGCCGGCCGGCCACAACGCCTGGCTGAGCTCGCCCGTGGGCCTCGGTCGGGCCGTCGCCGTGCTGCTCGGCCTGGTCATCGTCACCGACCTGTTCGCGGTCTGGGCGGACGTCATGTCGTACGACGTGCTGGGCACCCTCATGGACGGCGACTACAGCGAGGCCGTGCAAAGCAGGGCCGACCGGGCGGACTCGCTCTACGCCGCGGCCGGTGTCGCACAGACGGCCGCGCTGCTCTCCACAGCGGTCGTCTTCCTGGTCTGGTTCCATCGAGTGCGGGTCAACGCCGAGGTGTTCGATCCGTTCGGGCACCGCAAGAAGCGTGGCTGGGCCGTGGGCGGCTGGTTCGTGCCGGTCGTGAATCTGTGGTTCCCCCGCCGCGTCGCGGTGGACATCTGGGATGCCAGCGGCCCCTGGGACAGGGCACGGCCGCACGGTCTCCTCAACGCCTGGTGGACGGCCTGGGTGATCAGCCTGCTCGTCGGCCGGTTCTCCGCCACCTCGTACCGCAACGCCGAGACGGCTCCAGAGATTCGGCGGGCCCTGGGGCAGGTGCTGTTCGCGGACGCGGTCGACATCGTCGCCGCCGTCCTCGCCATCCTCTTCGTGCTCGCGCTGACCAGAATGCAGGACGAGAAGGCCCGCAGCGGGCCGGGCGCGTCCGTGCCCGTCTCCGCCTGAGTTCGGGTTCGCGTCTGCGGACGACCGGGAGAGATTGCCGGGTATGGCGACTTGAAGAGCACAGACCGGGCGTCAGCGCTGGATCAAGGCCGGGACGTGGACCACGCTC
>CBFGZZ010000054.1:0-31535 GCA_965653385.1 uncultured Streptomyces sp.
GTCGTACGGGCGCAGCCAGGACCGCCAGGAGGGACGGGCCTGGCAGTGCGCCCACCAGAACCGCCAGAGCCGGGCGCCCGGGTCGACCCCGTAGCCGTGCGCAGCGCCCGGCGCGAGCACCCCGAGGTCCCCTGCCCCGGCCCGCGTCTCGGCGCCCCCGTGCCGCAGTCGGCCCCGGCCGCCGGTCGTCCAGGTGAACAGCCAACTGTCCGCGCCGCGCGGCCGGTTGATCCCGTACGTCGGCGGCTGGTCGAAGTACCCGACGACCACCAGTCCGGGCGGCGGGGCGGGAACGCCGGGCGCAGCAGCCTCGGGCAATCCGTCAGCGCTCACAGTCATCCTCCTGGGACGTGCGTCGGCCTAGCGTGGTCGGGCGAGGACACCCGACCGAGGAGCGGACACATGACAGCCGACACGACAGCCACGGACATGCGGAACGCCGCCGCACCCATCCTGCCCGAGCGCGGGCTGCGCCAGTTCCAGGAGGAGGGCTTCACGGTCGTACGCGGGCTGTTCGGGCACGACGAGATCGACCGGTTGTGCGACCGGTTCGCGGCGCTGCACGCGGCCGGGCCCGTACCCGGGCACTTCGAGCCGCGCCCGTCGGACGGCGACCCGCTGCACGCGTACCCCAGGGTGATGCAGCCGCACGAGATCGACGAACTGGCGCTGCGGGTGCTGCTGGACGCGCGGCTGCGTGGCGTGCTGGAGGTGCTGCTCGGGGAGGAGGTGCTGGCCGCGCAGAGCATGTTCTACTTCAAGCCGCCGAGGGCTCGGGGGCAGGCGCTGCACCAGGACAACTTCTATCTGCGGGTCGAGCCGGGTACGTGTGTGGCGGCGTGGGTGGCCTGCGATGTGATCGACCGGGACAACGGGGGGCTCGAAGTCGTGCCCGGCACTCACGAGATGGACGTGTTCTGCCCGGAGACGGCGGACGCCGAGGTGTCCTTCGCCCGGGAGTACGTCCCGCCGCCGCCCGGCCTGTTGGCCGTACCCGTCGACATGGAACCGGGGGACGTCCTGTTCTTCAACGGCAGCCTGGTGCACGGCTCGCAGCCCAACCGTACGCGGGATCGTTTTCGGCGGTCGTTCATCGGGCACTACGTGGGGTGTTCGGCCGAGCGGATCGGCGAGTACTACCGCACGCTGTCGATGAGCGGCGACCGCGTCCCCCTGCCGGAGAGCGAGGGCGCGGGTCCGTGCGGCACGGAGTTCGCACCGCACGGGCCGCACTGAGCGCTCGGCGAAGCCGATCAGTGACCGATGATCGGATGCGGGGTGTACGGCTGCTGGAGTTCTGCCAACTCCTTGTCGCTGAGCTTCAGTTCGACCGCCGCCGCCGCGTCCTCGATGTGGTGCGGCTTGGCAGCGCCGATGATCGGGGCCGCGACCGTGTCCTGGTGCAGTAGCCAGGCGAGGGCGATCTGGGCGCGGGGGACGCCGCGGTCGTCGGCGACGCGGGTGACCGCCTCGACCACGACGCGGTCGCTGTCGGCGTAGAGGCCGCTGCCGAAGTTGTCGGTGGCGCTGCGGTCGGTGACCGTGCCCCAGTCCCGGGTGAGGCGGCCGCGGGCCAGCGGGCTCCAGGGCAGGACGCCGACACCCTGGTCCGCGCAGAGCGGGAGCATCTCGCGCTCCTCCTCGCGGTAGAGGAGGTTGTAGTGGTTCTGCATCGAGACGAACTTGGTCCAGCCGTGCCGCTCGGCCGTGTACTGCATCTTGGAGAACTGCCAGGCGTACATCGAACTCGCCCCGATGTAGCGCACCTTGCCCGCCTTGACCAGGTCGTGCAGCGCCTCCATCGTCTCCTCGACCGGGGTGTGCGGGTCGAAGCGGTGGATCTGGTAGAGGTCGACGTAGTCGGTGCCGAGGCGGGTGAGGCTGTGGTCGATCTCCGTCATGACGGCCTTGCGGGAGAGGCCGGCGCCATTGGGGCCGGGCCGCATGCGGCCGTTCAGCTTGGTCGCGAGGACGATGTCGTCGCGGCGGGCGAAGTCGCGCAGCGCCTTGCCGACGATCTCCTCGCTGGTGCCGTCGGAGTAGACGTTGGCGGTGTCGAAGAAGTTGATCCCGGCGTCCAGCGCCTGCCGGATCAGCGGTCGTGAGGCCTCCTCGTCGAGGGTCCACTCGTGCGTGCCGCGGTCGGGGAGGCCGTAGGTCATGCAACCCAGACAGATCCGCGACACGTCCAGGCCCGTCGAACCGAGCTTCACGTACTGCATCGTTACTGCTCCTGCCTTCGGAGTGGGGTACCAGGGGAGCGTATGCCGTCGGGTGCGGGGGCGCCCGGTCCGGTCATCGGTCCGGTCATCGCTCCAGCAGGTCCAGGGCGCGCTCCCAGCCGAAGTCCGGCCGTCCGCCGCCCTCCGCCACCTCGCCGGTGTACGGCTCCCCGAAGCGCACGCCCATGCCCCGCAGCCGTATCAGGCTGTCCTGGTAGGCGGGATGGGCGGCCAGCGCGTCGGCCACGCAGGGCAGGACGGCGATGGGGACGCCGAGGCCGTACGCCTCGCACAGGGTGCCCAGGGCGAGGGTGTCGGCGATGCCGGCGGCCCACTTGTTGACCGTGTTGAAGGTGGCCGGCGCCGCGACGACGGCGTCCGGCGGCGGGAAGGGGCGCGGGTCGGCGGGCGCACGCCAGGCGGAGCGGATCGGGCGGCCGGTGAGGGCCTCGACGGCGGCGGTGTCGAAGAAGCCGTTCATGGCGACCGGGGTCGCGATGACCCCGACCTCCCAGTCCCGCTCCTGTGCGGCGGTGATCAGCTTGCTGACGTCCGCGGCGATGCCTGCGGCGCAGACGACGACGTAGAGGAAAGGTTTCCGGGCCTGTTCGGTCACGGCCTGTTCGGTCATCCGGGAACCCTACTCAAACGGTCTAGCGCAGCGGGAACGACAACCCGCGCTCGTTCTCCGGGCGCGGCCCGAGGACACGGCGCTCCTTCTCCTCGATCGGCACGTCGTTGATGCTGGCCTCGCGGCGGGTCATCAGGCCGTGCTCGTCGAACTCCCACAGTTCGTTGCCGTAGGAGCGGTACCACTGACCGTCGGCGTCGTGGCACTCGTACTGGAAGCGGACGGCGATGCGGTTGCCGTCGAAGGCCCACAGGTCCTTGCGCAGGGCGTAGTCCAGCTCGCGCTCCCACTTGGCGGTCAGGAACTCGACGATCTCGGCGCGGCCGGTGACGAAGGTGTCGCGGTTGCGCCACACCGAGTCCTCGGAGTAGGCGAGCGCCACCTTGTGCGGGTCGCGGGTGTTCCAGGCGTCCTCTGCGGCCTGCACCTTCCGGGCGGCGGTCTCACGGGTGAACGGCGGCAGGGGCGGGCGGTCGGTCATGTCATCCTCCGGAGCCGGAATGGGGGTAACGGTGACGGAGAACGTGCGTTCTCCATCCTGGCTGCTACCGTAGGAGAACGCTCGTTCTCGCGTCAAGGAGAGGTCGTACATGGACAGCGCAACCGCCCGGGAGCAGGCGCTGGACGCCGCGGAGAAGTTGTTCTACGGGCGCGGCATCCAGTCCGTCGGCATGGACGACATCCGGGGCACGTCAGGGGTTTCGCTCAAGCGGCTCTATCAGCTCTTCCCCGCGAAGGAGCAGTTGGTCGAGGCGTATCTGGAGCGGCGCGACGTGCGCTGGCGCGGAGAGCTCGCCGCTCACGTGGAGCGGCACGCGGACCCCGGGCGGCGGATCCTCGCCGTCTACGACTGGCTGGAGGAGTGGTTCGGCGAGGACGGCTTCCGCGGGTGCGCCTGGATCAACTCGTACGGCGAGCTGGGCGCCCGGTCGGAGCGGGTGGCCGACCAGGTCCGCTCCCACAAGCAGGCGTTCCGCGACTACCTCGCCTCGCTGGTGACGGCGGCAGGGCTGCCCGACGCGCTGACGGGTCCGCTGTATCTGCTGGCCGAGGGCGCGATGGTGACGGCGGGGATAGTGGGCGGTACGCGACCGGCGGCGGAGGCGCGGGAGGCGGCGCGGTCGCTGATGGCGGCGCGCTGAGGTCGGCGGGCGGCCCCGGCACCGGCCGCCGGGCCCGCCCGCCGCTATGGGCGCCGGATGGCGTTCGTGCCTGGCGTCAACTCCCCGTTTCCGACACGGTGATGGCACTGACCGGGCACGCCCGGGCGGCCTCGCGGACCATGGGGTCGCCGCCGCCGTTCTCGCGGCCGGGGAGCAGGGCGCTGAAGCCGTCGTCGTCCTGGGTGAAGACGGAGGGCGCGGCGAGGGCGCACTGGCCGGCGCCGATGCAGAGGGCGTGGTCGATGTCGATGTGCAGGTTGTCTGATTCGTGCGTTTCGTTGTGCATGACCGGAGCCTCTTACCAGGTCACGGGGAGTTCCAGCATCCCCTGGATCGTGTCGCCGGGTTTGAACGGGATTTCCTCCGCAGGGACGGCAAGGCGCAGCGTCGGCAGGCGGTCGAAGAGGGTGCGCAGGGCGATCTCCATCTCGGCGCGGGCCAGGTTCTGGCCGAGGCATTGGTGGATGCCGAAGCCGAAGCCGACGTGGTGGCGGGCCGAGCGGTGCCAGTCGAGGGTGTCGGGGTCGGGGTAGACGGACTCGTCGCGGTTGATGACCGAGGTCGAGAAGACCACGCCCTCGCCCGCCCGGATCGTCCCGCCGTCCGTCTCGATGTCCTCGACGGCGACGCGCAGCATGCCGTCGGCGATCGACAGCATCCGCATCAGCTCCTCGACCGCGGCGGGCAGCAGCGTCGGGTCGGCCCTCAACTCGGCCAGCCGGTCGGGGTGCTGGAGAAGGGTGAAGGTGCCGAGGGAGATCATGTTGGCGGTGGTCTCGTGGCCGGCGACCAGCAGGATGGTCGCGAGGGCGATGACCTCCTCCTGGTCCAGCTCGCCCGCGCGCAGTTGCTGGTGGACGAGTTCGTCGAGGACGCCGTCGCCGGGCTCCGGCTGCTTCCGTTTCCGGTCGATCAGCTCCGCGAAGTACGCCTCCAGCCGGTCGCGGGCGGCCATCGTGTCGGCGGCGGTGGGGCCGCGCAGCAGGCGTCGCGACTGTTCCTCGAAGAAGTCGTGGTCGTCGTAGGGGACGCCCAGCAGGGCACAGATGACCATGGAGGGCACGGGCAGGGCGAAGGCGCTCACCAGCTCCGCGGGCGCACCCCGGGCGATCATCGCGTCCAGCCGTTCGTCCACGATCCGCTGGATCTCGGGGCGCAGCTCGGCGGCGCGCCGCAGCGTGAAGCTCGGGACCATCATCCGCCGCTGGACCCGGTGTTCGGGGTCGTCGACGCCCAGCAGCGCGCCCTTGCGGTTGCGGAGTCCCGCGAACCGTTCGGTGGGCGCGGGGAAGTCGGACCGGGTGCGGTCGGAGGACAGCCGAGGGTCGGCCAGCAGAGTGCGGGCGAGCGCGTGCCCGGTGACCAGCCAGACCGGACGGCCGTCGTAGAGGCTGATCCGGGCCAGGGGGCGGGTCTCGCGCAGGGGGTCGTAGGCCGTGGGCGGGTGGTAGGGGCAGGTCCGGCTCTGGGGGAAGGTGACGGTGTGCGGTTCCGTCATGTCCGTCATGGAAGACCTCGCAGACGAAGAGTGCGTCGTGCCGATCTTCATTAGATGCCTCAGGCACCTAGCGGGCGACGCCAAGTTCGGCCAGATCAGCCGGCCGGGCAATCTGGCCGGGGATCGTCGCACAGAGCTTCGGTCACGGGGGCGTTCGCCCCCTCCCGCCCGCTCTCGCCGGGCCGACCGCCGGAAAATCATTTGTCGGCAGGTGACCGCCGACCACAGAATCCGGCCATGCCTACGACCCGTGCCTTCCTGCCGCTGACCGCCGCCGTCCGTCCGGTGGCACTCCAGCAGCAGTCCGGCCGTCCATGGAGGCCGACGCTTCCCACGTCGTGACCGCCGCGCTCGTCGCGGGGCTGATCGCGGGCTACGGCATCGCCGTCCCGGTCGGCGCGGTCGCGACCTACCTCGTCTCCCTCACCGCCCGTACCTCGCTGCGGACCGGGGTCTGCGCCGCGCTGGGCGTCGCGACAGCCGACGGGCTCTACGCCCTCGGGGCCACCCTCGGCGGGTCCGCGCCGGCCGGCGCGTTGCGCCCGATGCTGGTCCCGCTGCGCTGGGCCTCCGCCCTGGTGCTGGCGGCCCTCGCGGTACGGGGCGCCGTCATCGCCGTACGCCACCACCGCGACCGACCCCTGGACGCCCGTTCCGCTCCCCCCTCTCCCCCGACCCCGGCGCGCGCCTATCTGGCGCTGCTCGGCATCACGTTGCTGAATCCGACCACCGTGGTCTACTTCGCGGCCCTCGTCCTCGGCACGCGCACGACGGACGCGGCGGCACCCCTTGAGCAGGGCGTCTTCGTCCTGGCCGCGTTCGTCGCGTCGGCGAGCTGGCAGGTGCTGCTCGCCGGGGGCGGGGCGCTGTTGGGGCGGATGCTGACGGGGCGTCGGGGGCGGTTGGTGACGGCGCTGGTGTCGAGCGGCGTGATCCTGGCGCTGGCCGTGGGGACGGTGGCGTAGTGCGGCAGGATGATTTCCGGCTGTGCCCTTGTTGAAGGGTGGAGCCAGCCGGCTTCAGGACACGACGACGGGACCGAACCATGCCTCTCGACGGTGAGTACGAGCCCAGCCCGACCAAGTGGGTCCGCGACCAGGTGGAGTTGTACGAAAGCTCCGGCGGCATCCGGGGGACGACCCTCCTGAACACGGGAAGGCCGGTGATCGTGCTCACGACCCGAGGTGTCAGGAGCGGCAGGATCCGTAAGACTCCGCTGATGCGCGTGGAGCACGAGGGGCGTTATGCGGTGGTGGCCTCGCTGGGCGGGGCGCCCAAGCACCCGGTCTGGTACCACAACCTCAAGGGCGATCCCCATGTGGAGCTCCAGGACGGACCGGTCAAGCGGGACATGAGGGCCCGCGAGATCACCGGTGCGGAGAAGGACGAGTGGTGGGAGCGGGCCGTGGCGGCGTATCCGCCGTACGCCGACTACCAGAAGAAGACGGACCGGGTGATCCCCGTCTTCGTGCTGGAGCCGTTCGACGAGGGCTGAGACGACGACTGGACGGACCTGAGGAAAACTTTTCTCCACACGGACGCATGAACCCCCCTTCGCCGGGCACACGTGCGTCAGGCCCCGCCGCGTTCCCCCGTCGCGGCGGGGCTTCCCTGTGCCTCGCGCGCGGAGCGTTCGGTCACGTCGAGGAAGATCTGGTCGGCCTCCGCCACGGTCTGGGAGATGGACCGCTTGATGCGGACGGCGACCTCCTCCACGTCCTCGCTGTCGAGGCCGGGCGCCAGATCGACCCGGGCCGCCACCAGGGCCGTTTCGAGGCCGGTCTTCATCGTGAACAGGGCTTCCACACTGTCGATCTCGGGTTGGGCCTGCAGCAGCGCGCGGATCCGGCCGGCCGCCTCGGGGTCGGCGGCCTCCCCGATCAGCTGGTCGCGGGCGTCGCGTCCCAGCCGGTAGGCGACGCAGACGAGGAGCGCGCCGATCGCGAGCGACGCCGCGGCCTCCCAGACGACCTGCCCGGTGACCATGTGCAGTGCCATGCCCGCGAGGGCGAGGGTCACACCGAGCACCGCCGTGGCGTCTTCGGCGACGACCGTGCGCAGGGCCGGATCGCGCAGCCCGTTCGCGACGCCGCCCTGCCGGCGTACCTGGTACAGCGCCCGCACCAGCGACAGCCCTTCGGCGACGAAGGCGACGCCGAGCACGATCATGCCCGCCACATAGCCGCCGAACTTCTCCTCGGAGCCCCCGCGCAGCGCCTCGACGCCCTGGAAGAAGGAGAAGCACCCGCCCATCACGAAGATCCCGACGGCCGCGAGCAACGACCAGAAGAAGCGTTCCTTGCCGTAGCCGAAGGGATGGCGGGCGTCGGCGGGGCGTCGGCTGCGGCGCAGTGCGGCCAGCAGGAAGATCTCGTTCATGCTGTCCGCCACGGAGTGCGCGGCCTCCGACAGCAGCGCCGGCGAATGGGCGAGGACTCCGCCGACGGCCTTGGCGACGGCGATGACGAGATTGGCGGCGAGAGCCACCAGGACGGTGATCCGGGTCCTGCGGTCCGCCTTCGGCGTGTTGGGCGTACTGCTCATTTTCCACCGACTGCCCCGGTCGATCCGGCTCACACCGTGCCGTCGGCGGAAATCGGGGGACTCGGTGGGATCAGGGACCCCCGCACGGGACGGGGACGTACGGCAGAGAGGAGCCGGGGCATGAGCGGCGGGGGCAACACCGCCTACGGGAGGAAGTCGTTCCAGCGGTCGAAGGCCCACTTCACGGACCGGATCACGGCGGACGGCCGGGAGGGCTGGCCGGTGGAGGCCGGCCGCTACCGTCTGGTGGCCAGCCGTGCCTGTCCGTGGGCGAGCCGGGCGGTGGTGTCCCGGCGGCTGCTCGGCCTGGAGGACGCCCTGTCCCTCGCGATCCCCGATCCGCTCCAGGACGACCGCAGCTGGCGCTTCACCCTGGACCCCGACGACCGCGACCCGGTGCTGGGCATCCGCTTCCTCAGTGAGGCCTACGACCGGCGGGAGACGGACTACCCGGGCGGCGTCAGCGTGCCCGCGATCGTGGACGTGCCCAGCGGCAGGCTCGTCACCAACGACTACCAGCGGATCACGCTCGACCTCGCCACGGAGTGGACGGCCCTGCACCGCGCGGGGGCGCCCGATCTCTACCCCGAACCGCTGCGGGACGAGATCGACGCCGTGATGGCGGAGGTCTTCGAGGACGTCAACAACGGTGTGTACCGGGCGGGGTTCGCCACCGGCCAGCAGGAGTACGAAGAGGCGTGCGCGCGACTGTTCCGGCGGCTGGAGCTGCTGGGTGAGCGACTGGCCGGGCGACGCTATCTGGTCGGCGACACGATCACCGAGGCGGACATCCGGCTGTTCACCACTCTGGTCCGATTCGACGCCGTCTATCACGGTCATTTCAAGTGCAATCGCTGGAAGTTGACGGAGCATCAGGTTCTGTGGGCGTACGCCCGCGACCTCTACCAGACGCCCGGATTCGGTGACACCGTCGACTTCGACCACATCAAGCGGCACTACTACCAGGTGCACAGCGGCATCAATCCGACCGGCATCGTGCCCCTGGGGCCGGACCTGTCGGGCTGGCTGACCCCGCACCACCGGCAGGAGCTGGGCGGCAGGCCGTTCGGCGACGGGACCCCGCCCGGACCGCCCGCGCAGGACGAGCGGGTCCCGGCGCACGGACGACCCTGACCTACGAAGGAGGCACAGGCACATGGCCAAGAAGCAGAAGAAGGCGAAGCTCCCCCTCGCCTACAAGCCGCTGGGATTCGCTCTCGGCTGGACGAGCGGCGCGCTGGCCGGGCTCGCCTTCCGCAAGACGTGGATGGCGATACGGCACGAGGAGGACGCCCCCGACGCGCTGGACCGGGAGCGTGGCTGGGGCGAGATCCTGCTGGCGGCCGCGGTCCAGGGCGCCCTGTTCGCGATGGCGCGCAGCCTGGCCGACCGCACGGGCGCCAAGGCGATCGAGCGGTCGACGGGCGTGTGGCCGGTCAGCGAGAAGGGCGGCCGGGACTGAGCGGCCGCCCCGGCCAAGGTGCCGGCACCGAGGCGGTTCAGCCCTGCTTCGGTGCCGTGGGGGCCGTGCGGCGCAGGGTGAAGGAGTGGCCGGCCAGGTCGGAGTAGCCGCGTTCCTCGTAGGGGCCGGCCGTGTCCTTCGCCTCCAGCGGCCGGCCGCCGAGCCCGACGATCCTGCGCTCCGCCTCGTCCAGGTCGTCCACCACGAAGTCCAGGTGGGCCTGGAGGGAGTTCTCGGGGCGCGGCCAGCTCGGCGGCGTCGCGTTGATGTCGCGGCGGAACGCGAGCCGGGTGCCGTCGGCGCCCCTGATCTCCACACGGTTGGCGGTCGCCTCCGTCTGTTCGCCGTCGAGCAGTTCCTTGTAGAACACGGCGAGCTTCTCGGGCTCGGCACAGTCGAGCACCACGAAACCCGCTGTCACCAGTGGCATGACTCCTCCGAAGGGTCCGGGGCGCGGGACGGACCTGTCCCGCCGCCCTGCCCCGACGGGTGTCCCGGTCAGGCGGTTTCAGTCCGCCACCAGCCACTTCCCGTCCCGCATCAGCTCCCGCCCCGCCAGCTCGTCGGCCTCGCGCCAGGCCTGTACCCGGGTCGGCAGGACACGGAAGTACAGGTAGGGCGTGCTGAGTCGACGCGGGTCGAAGCCGGTCCTCGCGGCGAAGCGGTCGCCCTCCTCCTCGGACAGCTCGGCCGGCGCGATCGTCTCGACCGTGCCCTCGATCATGACGACGTCGCGGGTCGGACCGATACCGAGACGTGTCCTGCCGGTCGCCTGAAGGTTGCGGCCCGTGGGGCTGGTGGCGGGTGTCGCCAGCAGCAGGGTCGAGCCGTCCCAGAGGAAGGAGAGCGGCACGAGGAACGGCACTCCTCCGCCTGCGTCGGCGGTGGCGACCCATACGTCCTCGTCGTGTTCCAGACGGTGCAGGGTGTCCTTCTTGCGCTGCTCGGCGGGGCGTGCGGGCGACGGGGCCATCGGCGAACTCTCTCCTCACGGAACGTCTTTGACGGACGGGTCCAGTGTGGCCGTCCGGAGTCCGGACCCGGAGCGGATTTCCGCCAGTCGGCCCGCCGCCGCGCCCAGGAGCAGTTCCAGTGCCGCCGGATAGGAGCTGCGCGCCATGTCGGCCACGAGGTGGCGGGCGGTGGCGGCGATGTGCGGGTGGGTGTCGGCTGGCAGACGTGCGTACGTCGCCCGCCAGACGGCCGTCTCCGCCTCCCGCGCGGCCTTCGGCATGGCCGCGCTCGCCGAGTCGAGGGCGCCGTGGGCGAGGGCCTGGTCGACGAACGCGTGGTAGATCCGCACCGCATCGGCGTCCGGGAAGCCGGCGCCGCGCAGCACGCCGAGGATGGTCTCCACGGCCTGGATCTCGTACGTCCGCCCGGTGACCCGGTACGAGCTGAGCACGGCGGCGCGGGGGTGCGCGAGGGCCCCGGCGTGCATCCGCAGGCCGAGGTCGCGCAGGTCGGCGCGCCAGTCGCCGGTGGGGCGCCAGGTGCGCAGCGTACGGCCGATGAGTTCGTCGGCGATGGCGAGCATCAGGTCGTCGGTGTGCCGGAAGTAGCGGTAGAGCGAGCTGGGGTCGGCGCCGAGGGCCCGGCCCAGGCGCCGGACCGAGAGGGCGTCGGCGCCGTGTTCCTCGATGAGGCGCAGGGCCGTGTCGACGATGAGCGCCTCGGACAGGACGACGCCCTGCTTGGTGGGGCGCCTGCGCTGCCGGGCGGCGGGCGGGACGACGCGCTCGCTCATGGACTGCCTCCCCTGGACGGTCTCCCTCGGGCCGGGTGCCCCGCACCTTATGACAACACTGTTGACCTGTTAACCCCCCGGACAGTTTCATGTCCGCTCATCGGGGCCGTCCAGGCCCCCGGTGCGAGCGGAGACCGGCCATGCCCGACGAGCAGTCCTACAGCGTCGACCCTCCAGCGCGGCCCGAGCTGCGCAAGTCCCTGGGTGTCCTGGACGGGGTCGCCATCGCCGCGTCCAGCACGGCCGCGACCACCAGCATCGGCATCGGGCTCGGCGTCACGGCCGGCGTGGTCGGCCTGCATCTGCCGGCGATCATGCTGCTGGCGTTCCTGCCGGTCCTGGGTATCGCGGGGGCCTACTCGCGGCTCAACAAGGTCGAGCCGAACGCGGGCAACGGCTATGTGTGGGTGGGCCGTTCGCTCACGCCCTGGCTGGGTTTCATGGTCGGCTGGGTGAACATCGTGGCCGTGGTGGCGTTCCTCGCGTACACCACGGCGGTGACCGGCTCCGCCCTGCTCCAGCTCGCCGGGGACGCGGGGCTGCACCGCATCGGCGGTCTCGCGCTGGACCCGGGTTCGACCGCGCAGACGACCGCGCTCGGCATCCTCGTCCTGGTGGCGGTCACGCTGACCGCCGTCACCGGCATCCGCACCGCCGCCCGCCTCCAATTCGGGCTGCTGGTCTTCGAGTACGTCGTCCTACTGGGCTTTTGCGGCTACGGCATCGTCACCGGCCCGCACGACTTCAGTCTGAGCTGGTTCGACCCGTTCGCGATCCCGTCGCCGACGGCTCTCGCGCAGGGCATGCTGCTGTCGGTGTTCTGCTACTGGGGCTTCGAATCGGCGTTCAGCGTCAACGAGGAGGTCCGTGACCCGCGTGACGCGTCGCGGGCCGGGATCACCACCCTGTTCACCATGCTGGCGCTGTTCCTGCTCGGCTCGGTCGCCTTCCAACGGGTGCTGTCCGAGGAGGAGTTGGCGGGTCACGGCGCGGAGGGGCTGGCCTTCTTCGGCGAGCGGCTGGCGTCCCAGCCGTGGGCGGCGCTGCCCCTGATCGCCCTGATGTTCTCGGCGGTCGCCTCGCTCCAGGCCGGGGTGATCCCGACGGCCCGGGCGATGTTCGCGATGAGCCGGGACCGTACGCTCGGGCCGGTGTGGTCCAAGGTCAGCCCCCGGTACGGCACTCCGGCCGCCGGCACGGTGCTGATCGGCGCGCTGGCGGCCGGTGTCGCGGGCCTGGCGCTGGTCATTCCCCGGCTCGCCGACATGATCATGGCGACGGTGAGCGCGGTGGGCATCGTGGTCGCCCTGTCGTACGCGCTCACGGCGCTCGCGGCCGCCGTCCGGTTCCGGGCGCTGCTGCGCGAGGACTGGCGGCAGGGGGTGCGCGCGGTCGTCCTGCCCACGTTGAGCGCGGCCGTGCTCCTCGGCCTCGGCGGCTACCTGGGCTGGTCCTTCTACACCTCCGCCGACCACTTCGAAGTCAGCGCGGACAACGGCTGGTTCCTGCTGGTCACCCCGCTGGCGATGATCGCTTCCGGCTTCGTGGCCGCCGCGTGGGCCAGGTGGGTGCGCAGATCCCCGTACTTCCGCACCGGCAAGGGCACCGACGCCGAGGCGCCGCAGCTTCTCGCCACCTCCCGATAACCGACCAGGAAACGGATCATGCACGCAGATCTCCTCTTCACCGGCGGCCCCGTCCTCACCCCCGAGGGCCGCACCGCGACCGCCGTGGCCGTCACCGGCGACCGCGTCACAGCCGTAGGACGCCAGGAGGTGCACGATCTCGCCGGACCGCGGACCGAGGTGGTGGACCTCGCCGGGCGGCTGCTGCTTCCGGGATTCCAGGACGCGCACGTGCATCCGGTGCCGGCCGGGCTGGAACTCTCCCAGTGCGACCTGACCGGGGCGAGGACGGCCGACGAGACCCTCGCCGCGGTGCGCGCGTACGCCGCCGCGCACCCGGAGCGGGAGTGGATCACGGGCGGCGGCTGGTCGATGGAAGCCTTCGCGGGCGGCACTCCGACGAAGGAGCTGCTGGACGCGGTGGTGCCCGACCGGCCGGTGTATCTACCCAACCGCGACCATCACGGGGCCTGGGTCAACAGCCGTGCCCTCGCGCTCGCCGGTCTCACGCGGGACACGCCCGACCCGGCCGACGGGCGGATCGACCGGGACGCCTCGGGTGAGCCGAGCGGGACCTTGCAGGAGGGGGCGATGCAGCTCGTGGGGCGGCTCACCCCGTCGGCCACCCCGGCCGACCGGCTGGCGGCGCTGCTGCACGCCCAACGTCATCTGCACGCGCTCGGCATCACGGCCTGGCAGGACGCGTTGGTCGGGGACTTCCTCGGCATGGACGACCCGGCGGACGCGTATCTGGCGGCCGCGCGGGACGGCTCGCTCACCGCCCGCGTCGTCGGCGCGCTCTGGTGGGACCGCGAGCGGGGCGCCGAGCAGATTCCCGAACTGGTCGAGCGGCGGGCCGCGTTGAGCCAGGGGCGGTTCGGCGCGGGCAGCGTCAAACTGATGCTGGACGGCGTCGCCGAGACCGGAACGGCCGCGCTGGTCGACCCCTACCTCGACAAGTGCGGCTGCGCCACCGCCAACCGGGGCACCAGCTTCATCGACGCCGGGCAACTACCGAAGTACGTCACCGAGTTGGACGCCCTAGGCTTCCAGTGTCACTTCCACGCCCTCGGCGACCGGGCCGTACGCGACGCGCTGGACGCGATCGAGGCGGCGCGCGCGGCGAACGGGCCGAGCGACACGCGACCCCACCTGGCCCATCTCCAGGTCGTGCAGCCCGCCGACGTGCCGCGGTTCGCCCGGCTCGGGGCCACCGCGAACATCCAGCCGCTGTGGGCCGCGCACGAACCGCAGATGGACGAGCTGACGATTCCCTTCCTGGGGCCCGAACGGGCCGCCTGGCAGTACCCGTTCGGCACGCTGCTGCGCTCCGGCGCCCGGCTCGCGGCGGGCAGCGACTGGCCGGTGAGCAGCCCCGATCCACTCCACGGGATCCATGTGGCGGTCAACCGCGTGACCCCGGACGCCGACGGCACGCCGGTGTTCCTGCCGGGCGAACGCATCGGGCTCGCCGAGGCGTTGACCGCGTACACGGCGGGCTCGGCGTATGTGAACCACCTCGACGACACGGGCGAGGTGCGGGCCGGCGCGCTCGCGGATCTCGTGGTCCTGGACCGCGATCCGTTCGCCGGGCCGCCCGAGGCGATCGCTCAGACGCGGGTCGCGATGACCTATGTGGGAGGTGAGCGGGTGTACGCGGCTGGGGAGGCGTGAGCGGTGGCCCCTCGTGCTCGGCGCGGCTGACGGTCGGCCGTCGTCTGGAACGTGCGGCGGTACGCCTGCGGTGACACGCCGATCGCGGCGTGCAGATGCTGGCGCAGGGAGGCGGCCGTGGCGAAGCCGACCTGGCCGGCGATCCGGTCGACCGGGAGGTCGCTGGACTCCAGCAGGTGCCGGGCGCGGGCGACGCGCTGCTGGATCAGCCAGCGGCCCGGGCTGAGGCCGACCTCGTCGTGGAAGCGGCGGGCGAAGGTGCGCAGGCTCATCCGGGCGTGGGCGGCGAGGTCGGTCAGGGTGAGGGGTTCGCCGAGGTTCTCCAGGGCCCAGGCGCGGGTCGCTGCGGTGTCGGCGGCGCCGCTCTCCGGGACGGGCTGCTCGATGTACTGGGCCTGGCCGCCGTCCCGGAACGGCGGCACGACGCAGCGCCGGGCGACCGCGTTGGCCAGTTCGTGTCCGTGGTCGACGCGGACGATGTGCAGACAGACGTCGACGCCGGAGGCCGCGCCGGCCGAGGTGAGGATTCTGCCGTCGTGGACGAAGAGGACGTCGGGGTCCAGCTCGACGCGCGGGTGGAGGCGTCGGAACGCCTCGGTCGACTGCCAGTGCGTGGTGGCCCTGCGTCCGTCCAGCAGGCCTGCCGCGGCGAGGACGAAGGCGGCGGTGCAGATCGACACGATGCGGGAGTCGGGGCGGATCAGGGCGAGGGCGGCGGAGACCTCGGCGGTCAGCTGCGTGGGGATGTACGAAGGCGCCATGGAGGCGACCACCACGGTGTCGGCCGTGGCGAGGATCTCCGGGCCGTACTGGACGCCGATCGTGAAGTCCGCGTTGCTGCGCACCGGCTGTCCGTCGACGCTGCAGGTCAGCACCTCGTACCGGCCGTCGGCCGCGCCGAAGATCCGGCTGGGGATGCCGAGCTCGAAGGGGTAGACGCCGTCCAGGGCCAGCACCACGACCCGCTCGGCCCGTTCCACCTGTCGTTCACCATGCATGGCACGATCCTATCGAAGGTTGGCAATCGTGCCATTTCCCGGAGCGGGCGGCCCCCGGCAGGCTGGTTCACCATGAGCACTGTGAACACGATGCGAGCCATCAGCCAGGACGTCCTCGGCGGTCCCGAGGTTCTGAAGGAAGTGGAGCTGGAGCGCCCGACGCCGCGCCCGAACGAGGTACTGGTGCGGGTCCGCGCCGCCGGCGTCAACCCGACCGACTGGAAGCACCGCGCGAACGGCGGATTCCTCGGCGAGCCGCCCTTCGTCCTGGGCTGGGACGTCTCCGGCGTGGTCGAGGCGGTCGGCATCGGCGTCGCCCGCTTCCGGCCCGGCGACGAGGTCTTCGGCATGCTGTCCTACCCGTTCGGCCACGGCTCGCACGCCGAGTACGTCACCGCGCCGGCCCGCGCCTTCGCGCCCAAGCCGGCCTCGATCGACCACACGCAGGCGGGCGCGCTGCCGCTGGTCTCGCTGACCGCGTGGCAGGCCCTCGTCGAGTACGCCGATGTGCGGCCGGGACAGCGGGTGCTGGTCCATGCGGCGGCCGGCGGGGTCGGGCACGTGGCCGTGCAGATCGCCAAGGCGCGGGGCGCGTATGTGATCGGCACGGCGAGCGCGGGCAAGCACGAGTTCCTGCGGGGCCTCGGCGCGGACGAGCTGATCGACTACCGGGAGACGGACTTCGCCGAGGCGGTGAAGGACGTGGACGTGGTGCTGGACACCCTGGGCGGTGAGACCTCGGTGCGCTCGCTGAAGGTGCTGCGCGCGGGCGGCGTCGTCGTCTCGATCCTGCCGGTCGGGTCCGCCGAGTTCCACGAGGAGGCCGAGCGGCTCGGCGTGCGGGCCGTGCGGATGCTCGTGGACGCCGATCGCGCCGACCTGCGGGCGATCACGGACCTGGTCGAGAAGGGACAGCTGCGCGTCGAGATCGCCGGCACCTTCCCGCTGGCCGATGCCGCCGAGGCACACGCGCTCGGCGACACCGGCCGGACCACGGGGAAGCTGGTCCTCACGGTCGACTGAGTCAGCCTGGCGGTCGACTGACTCAGAAGGTGAGCACGGGCTTGATCGCCTTGCCCGCGCCCATGTCCCGCACCGCCTGGTCGATCTCCGCGAAGGGGTAGGTGCTGATCAGGCGGTGCAGCGGGAGCCGCCCTTCCTTCACCAGACGCACCAGGGCGGGGATGAAGGTCTGCGTCTCGGCGTCGCCGAGGGTGAGGCCGACGACCTGCTTGCCGCCGAGCAGGCCGTTGACGTCCAGGGCGACCTCGGTGCCGAACGGCGGGGCGCCGACGACGACCAGGGTGCCCCGGGCGGCGAGCGCGTCGACGCCCTTGCGCAGGACGCCGACGTTGCCCGTGGTCTCGACGACGCCGTCGGCGCCCTGACCGCCGGTGATGCCGGCGAGCGCCTCGCCGAGGTCGGCCTCGGCCGCGTCGACGGTGTGGGTGGCGCCCAACTCCTTCGCCAGCTCCAGTCGTTCGCCGACGCGGTCGACGGCGACGATGTTCGTGGCGGGGGTCAGCGCGGCTGCCATGACGGCGGACAGGCCGACCGCTCCGGCGCCGAGGACGACGACCGTGCTGCCGGTGACCGGCTTCAGCACGTTCCAGACTGCGCCGACTCCGGTCTGCACACCGCAGCCCAGCGGGGCGATCGAGGTGAGCGGCACCTCCGGGTCGACCTTGACCAGGCTGCGCTCGTCCACCAGCGCCCGCTCGGCGAAGGAGGACTGTCCGAAGAAGTGGCCGCCGAGCTCCTCGCCGTCCCGGCTGAGCGTGCCGGTGCCGTCGGCCCGGCGGCCGCCGATGAGGTTCAGCGGCAGCCAGGTCGCGCAGTACGCCGGGTGCCCGCCGCGGCAGTTGCGGCAGTCCCCGCAGGAGGTGAAGGACAGTACGACATGGTCGCCGGGCGCGACGCCGGTCACGGCGGGGCCGACGGCCTCGACGACACCCGCGCCCTCGTGACCGAGGACGCCTGGCAGCGGGAAGGGCAGTCCGCCGCTCGCCACGCCGAGGTCGGTGTGGCACAGGCCGGTCGCCACCATGCGGACGACGGCCTCGTGCGGTCCGGGTTCGGCGAGCTCGACGTCGCAGAGGGTGAAGGGTGCTCCGCCGGACTCGACGACGGCTGCGCGGGTGGGGATGGACATCGCAGGAACTCCTAGGCAGGGGCGCTCAGTCGAGCGAGACGACGACGGACTTGGTCGTGGTGTAGGCGTCGAGCGCCTCGGGCCCGTACTCGCGGCCGAAACCGGAGTCCTTGACGCCGCCGAAGGGGACCGCGGGGTCGAGCATCGCCCAGTCGTTGACCCAGACGATCCCGGCCTGAAGGCGGTCGGCGACCCGGTGGGCGCGGGCCAGGTTGCCGGTCTGGATGCCCGCGGCCAGGCCGTACGGCGTGGAGTTGGCGAGCTCGACCGCCTCGTCCTCGGAGTCGAAGGGCTGGACGCTGAGGACCGGGCCGAAGATCTCCTCCTGGATCACCCTGGAGTCGTTCGGCAGGTCGGCGATCACGGTGGGCTTGTAGTAGAAGCCGCCGTCCAGGTCCAGACGCTCACCGCCGCAGACGATGCGGCCCCCGTCCTTGCGGGCGAGTTCGACGTACTCCTCGACCTTGCGCAGATGCCGCTCCCCCGCCATCGGGCCGATCACGGTCTCGGGCCCCCGCGGGTCGCCGAGCGGTACGCCGGGCACGGCGTCGGCGAGGATGCCGAGCAGCGTGCTGTAGACCTGCCGGGCCACCAGGAGCCGCGGTCCGCCCATGCAGAACTGCCCGGTGTTGAAGACGAAGCCCTTGATGACCGCGCCGACGGCCTTCTCCAGATCGGCGTCCTCGAAGACGACGTGGGCCGCGTTGCCGCCGAGCTCCATGGTGACCGGCTTGAGCGACTCACCGGCGATGGCCGCGACCTTCCTGCCGACCCCGGTCGAGCCGGTGAAGGCGACCTTGTCGACACCGGGGTTGCGCAGCAGCGCCTCGCCGGCCGCGGGGCCGCCGGTGACGACGTTCACCACCCCGTCGGGGACACCGGCCCGCTTGAAGAGGTCGGCCATGTACAGCGCGCTGAGCGGGGTCTCCTCGGCCGGCTTGTGCACCACCGTGTTGCCCGCCGCGAGCGCCGGGGCGATCTTGGAGCCGGCCAGGATCAGCGGGAAGTTGTACGGGGTGATCGCCGCGACCACGCCGATCGGCCGGCGCCGGACGTAGGCGAGGGCGTTCATGGGCGTGTCCCGGACGGAGCCGTCGAGGGAGTGGGCGAGGGCGGCGAAGTGCTCGTAGTCGTTGGCGGCGTTGGTGACGTCGACGGCGTGCGCGAGCGTGATCGGCTTGCCGACGTCGCGGCTCTCCAGCTCAGCGATCGTGTCCGCGTTCTCCCGGATCAGCTCGGCGACCCGGTGCAGCACCCGGCCCCGTTCGCGGCCGCTCAGCCCGGACCAGGCACCGTCGTCGAAGGCGTCCCGCGCGACGCGCACGGCCTCGTGCACATCGGCGACACCGGCGTCCGCGACCGTGGTGAGGACCGTGCCGTTGGACGGGTCGACCACCTCGGTGCGCGCTCCGTCGGCGGCCTCGCGCCACCGGCCCCCGATGAACAGCCGACCGGGTTCGATCTCGAAGGTGGTCATCGCCACTCCCCAGCTCCATCGCCAAGATTTCAACCAACAGGATTCCTGTTGGTTCGCAGTCTCTTTACAGACAGGTTTCCTGTCAATGCTCTAGGCTGAACTCATGCTCGACGCCCAGGTGACCAAGGCAGCTCCGTCGCTTCTCTACATGGTGAAGCAGGTGGAGCTGGTCGTGCGCTCCCACCTCGACGAGCTGGTCAAGCCGTCCGGGATCACCGCCCTGCAGTACACGGCGCTCACCGTCCTGGAGCGGCACGACGGACTGTCGGCCGCACAGCTGGCCCGCGACTCCTTCGTCACGGCCCAGTCGATCGCCGATCTCGTACGGTCGCTGGAGAGCCGTGGGCTGGTCCGACGGGAGCGCAATCCCCGCAATCGCCGGGAGCTGCTGATCCTGCTGACCGACGCCGGCCGTGAGCTGCTGGCACGCCACGCGGGGCCGGTGCGGGAACTGGAGGAGCGGATGGTGCGGGACCTCACGGCCCACCAGGCCGAGCAGTTCCGCCAGGCCCTCAGCAAGTCCTGGCACGCGTTGTCGTAGTCACGCCCCCGCACATCTCCCGTATCCCGCACGGCAGTTGGCGAACCGACTGTCGCAATTCGAAGACATATGTCAATCGAACATGCTCAAATTCGGTCGTTCGAGGGTAACTTGCAGTGCGGGGGGCTGGATTTGAGCAGCCCACCGCAAGTGAGCAGGTTGGAGGCGATGTCGTCGTGCAGCAGGATCCTGCGCCGTTCAGTCGGCATCTGCGCGTCCACCGGCACCGCGGTCACACGGTGCTGGAGTTCCACGGCGAGATCGACATCGCGGCCGCGGTCGAGATCGCGCCATACCTGGACCGGGTGACGGCACATCCCGACGCCAGGATCGTGATCGACCTGCGGAGGATCGAGTTCTTCGACTGCTCCGGGCTGCGCCTGCTCTACCGGGCCCGCGGCCGGGCGCTCGACCACGGCGGGCAGCTGCACCTGGTCTGCACCCACCCGCTCACCCTGCGCGTCCTGAGGATCACCGGCCTGTCCCGGCTGCTGCCCCCGCATCCGACGCTGGACGCGGCCCTGAACCAGCCCGAGGCCACGTCCGGCACGTCATGAGGCGCCCGCTGCCGGACAGGGTGTACGCCCGCGCCTCGAACTCCGTGTGCGGGCTGACCCAGCCGGGCTTGATGACGGCCTGCCCGCGCTCGACGTCCTCCCTGTCTATTCGGTTCCCGGCGCGTCGAACAGGGCGCTTACGGACTCCCCGTTGTGAATCCGGCGCACGGCCTCGGCGAGCGCCGGGGCGATGGACAGGACGCGCAGCTTCTCGGTGCGCTCCTGCGCGGGGATCGGCACGGTGTTGGTGCACACGATCTCCAGTACGTCGGGCTGCTCGCCGATCCGCTTGAGCGCGCCGGCCGCGAACAGGCCGTGGGTACAGGCGACGCGGATCGAGCGCGGCCCCAACTCCCGCAGCCGGTCGAGGAGTTCGAGTACGGTGCTGCCCTTGGCGATCTCGTCGTCCAGGATGATCACGTCCCGGCCGGTGACCTCACCGATGACCGAGCTGATGCTGACCCGGTCGTCCGCGAACCGCTGCTTGGCGCCGGCGGCCACCTGGGCGCCGATCATCCGTGCGAACGCGGCGGCCTCCTTGGCGTTGCCGAGGTCCGGCGAGACGACCGTGGTACGGGAGAGGTCGTACTGCCGGAAGTGCGCGGCGAGTTCACGCAGCGCGTGCAGGTGGTCGACCGGCACCGTGAAGAAGCCGTGCACCTGGGGCGCGTGCAGGGTCATGGCGAGCACGCGGCTCGCGCCGGCCGCCACCATCAGGTCGGCGACGAGCCGGCCGCCGAGCGAGATGCGGGGCGCGTCCTTCTTGTCGGAGCGGGCGTAGGAGTAGTGCGGCATGACGACGGTGATCCGGCGCGCGGACGCCCCGCGTGCGGCGTCGCACATCAGCAGCAGCTCGACGAGGTGTTCCTGGACGGGCCGGACCAACGGCTGGATCAGATAGACGTCCCGTTCCCGGCAGTTGGCCTGAAGCTGGACCTCAAGGCAGTCGTTGGCGAACCGGCTGACCCTGGTGGGACTGAGCGGCACCCCCAGTTGGGCGCAGACCTCCGCCGCAAGCTCCGGGTGGGCACTGCCGCTGAACACGGCGATCTCTCGCACGCTCGGCTCCTCGCATGATCGTTTCTGCTGCCGGGGTCATGCTACGGGGACCCGAAATTCGCTTGCCCTCCTCCTCCGGGGTCGCGCCATGATGACTCCGTCCGTGTTCCCTCATGTCAGGATCCCTCGCATGCGCCGACTCCTCGACAGCACCCAGCGCCCCTACCGGCCCACGGTCATCGAGGACTCGACCCCGCATGCACATCCCGAACACACCGAACACCCCGACCATCCTGAACATCGGCATCCTGGCCCACGTCGACGCCGGTAAGACCAGCCTCACCGAGCGACTGCTCTTCGACCACGGCGCGATCCCCCGGCTCGGCAGCGTCGACGGCGGCGACACCCGCACGGACGACGGCGCCATCGAGCGGCAGCGCGGCATCACCATCCGCTCCGCCGTCGCCGCGTTCACCGTCGGTGACACCCACGTCAACCTGATCGACACCCCCGGGCACTCCGACTTCATCGCCGAGGTCGAGCGCGCCCTGGAGGTCCTCGACGGTGCGGTGCTGCTGCTGTCCGCCGTGGAGGGCGTGCAGGCGCAGACGCGGGTGCTGATGCGCACCTTGCGCCGGCTGCGCCTTCCCACGGTCGTGTTCGTCAACAAGATCGACCGGCCGGGCGCCCGCTCGGACGACCTGCTCGCCGACATCCGCCGCAGGCTGACGCCCACCGTCGCGCCGCTGAACTCGGTGACGGGACTCGGCACCGCGGACGCCCGAGTGCGACCGCACTCGCTGGAGGACCCCCGGGTCCGCGCCGGCCATGCCGAGGCGCTCGCCGAGGTGGACGCAGACATCCTGGCAGCGGTCGTGGACGGCCCCGAACCGACCGCGGAAGAGCTGGAAAGGTCCCTCGCCGCCAGGACGGCCGACGGCTCCTTCCATCCGGTCTTCTTCGGCTCGGCGCTCGGCGGCCAGGGCGTCCCGGACCTCGTCGAGGGCCTCACCCGGCTCGTCCCTCCGGCCCCGGCGTCCGGGACCGGCGCACCGCGCGGCACGGTGTTCGCCGTACGCCCCGGCCCCGGCGGTGAACGGACGGCGTATCTGCGGCTGTACGACGGTGAGGTGGCGCGGCGCCGGCGGCTGACCTTCCTGCGCCGCGAGGCGGACGGCCGGACCACCGAGGTCACCGGCCGGGCCACGCACCTCGACGTGGTCGGCGGCGCCGAGACCCTCACCGCGGGGAACATCGCCGCGCTGACCGGCTTCCCGGGCATCCGCGTCGGCGACCGGCTCGGCGAACTGGACGACCGGGCCGCGCAGTTCGCGCCGCCTACGCTTCAGACCCTGGTCCGGGCCCGCAACCCCGCCCAGGCGGCCCCGCTCCGCATGGCGCTGCTGACCCTGGCGGACCAGGACCCGCTGCTCCATGCCCGCCCCACACCCACCGGCGCCACCGCGCTGCTGCTGTACGGCGAGGTCCAGATGGAGGTGCTCGCGGCGACCCTCGCCCAGGACTTCGGTGTGGAGGCCGACTTCGAGCCGGGCCGGGTGCGCCTGCTGGAGCGGCCGCGGGGCGTCGGCGAGGCCTGCGCTCAGATGCCCTGGCACGACCACACCAGGTACTGGGCGACGATCGGGCTGCGGGTCGAACCGGGACCGCGTGGCTCGGGCGGGGTGTTCACCTACGAGACGGAACTCGGCGCACTGCCCCGCGCCTTCCACCAGGCCATCGAGGAGACGGTCCACACGACGATGGAGACGGGGCCGTCCGGCGCGCCGGTGACCGACTACCGGGTGACGCTGACCCGGTCCGGCTACAGCGCTCCGATCAGCACCGCCGCCGACTTCCGCGGGCTCACCCCGCTCGTGCTGCGCCGCGCGCTGGAGCGGGCGAGGACACGGCTGTACGAGCCCTACCACGCCTTCGAGACGGAGGTCCCGCTGGACGCCCTGTCGCCCGTGTCCGCCCAACTCGCGTCATGCGGAGCTGAGTTCACGGGCACGACGGGCGGGTCGACGTCCTGGCTGATCACCGGCGAGCTGCCGGCCCGCCGGGTCCGGGAGGTCGAGCTGCGGCTGCCGGGGCTCACGCACGGTGAAGGGGTGTGGTGGTCGCGGGTGTCCGGGGACCGGGAGCTGAAGCGGCACTGACACACGGCCAACGGACAGGTCCGGCAAGGGATTTGGGGGTACTTGGTTGAAGAGGGAAGGAGAAACGTCGCCATGACGACTCCCATCAAGCGCATCGACAAGCGCATGCCCGGCTGGGCGAAGGCGGTGAGCGCCCTGATCCTGGTGCTCGTCGTCTTCTTCGCCGGGATCCGGCTGAGCGTGATCCCCGGCCTGAAGGACCTGTTCGGCACCGAGACCAACGACCGTTCGGGTCCCGCGCTGCTCCAGTCCATCCAGGACATGAGCCGCTACGACGCCGCCTCCGGCAACTTCCAGATCGTCGTGGATCTGGAGAAGGACGCCAAGTTCCTGCCCGACGCGATCCGCGGCACCCGCACGCTGTACGTCGGCGCGGGCACCGTGGACGCCTACGTCGACCTCGGAAAGGTCGACGAGGACGACGTCACGGTCAACGACGACCGTACGTCCGCCACGCTCCGGCTGCCGCACGCCGCCCTCGGCAAGCCGGCCCTGGACCCCGACCGCTCCTATGCCGTCTCCAAGGAGCGCGGTCTCCTCGACCGCCTCGGCGATCTCTTCTCGGACAACCCGAACAGCGAACAGGCCGTGCAGAAGCTGGCGGTGAAGCACATCGGTGACGCGGCGAAGGAGAGCGGCCTGACCGCACGCGCCGAGACCAACACCACCGGCATGCTCGAAGGCCTGCTCCACTCCCTGGGCTTCAAGGAGGTGAAGGTGACGTACGGGACGTGAGCCCCGCGGTCCTGGCTAGGACAGCAGCCCCGGCAGGGCCAGCGCGCCGAGCAGCGTGGCGCCCACCAGCACCCAGGCCACGTAGTCCCCGACGTGCCCGGACTGCAGGCGTCGCAGCAGGCGCGCGCCGTCCGGGGCGGCGAGGAGCGTCGGCCGGGTGACGGCGAGGGCCGCCAAACCGAGGGCCAGCACGGTGGACGCGAGGTCCAGCAGCACACCGGCCGGGCTCCAATGCGGTGCGGGGACCACCGCGCCGCCGGACCCGGCCTCGTTGACGGCGTGCGCCACGACCTCGCCGAAGCCGGGGGCCACACCGACGGCGAGCGAGCCGGCGAGGAGCACGGCGGGGACGGCGGTCATGGTGTCGGGGACGCGGCTGAGCCGGTGCCGGGTCTCGGGGCGCTCCCCGGCGCCGGTCGTCTCGTACTCGGCGTCGTCCTCGGGTGTCGGGCCGAGCCCCAGGAACACCCGCGCCGCCACCCGCAGTACGGCCCCGGCGGTGACCGCGCTCACGGCGACGTACAGCGCGACGACCGGGCCGCCGACGGCCTCCTCCGTGACGGCCTTGCCGAACGCCGTGCCGAAGGGCGGGAGCCCGGCCAGTGCCAGTCCGGCGGCGGCGAACAGCACGGCGACGCCCCGTAGTTCCCGTGCCCGTCCGTGCAGCGCGTGCTCGTCGACGGTGCCGTACCGGTCGAGGAGGATGCCCGTGCAGGCGAACAGGGCGGCCTTCACACCGGCGTGTCCGAGGACGTACAGCGCGACGGCGTCGTCGGCCTCGGGCGTGAGGGCGCCGATGCCGATCAGGAACAGCCCGGTGTGCGCGACCGTCGAGTACGCCAGCAGTCGTTTGACGTGCCGCTGGTACCAGCACATGACCGCGCCGAGCACCGCCGTCACCGAGCCCAGCACGAGGAGCACGCGTTCCAGGTCGGCGGCCGGGATGCCGCCGGGTCCCGCGAAGACGGTGCCGTACACCCGCCAGACGCCGTACACGCCGAGTTCGACCATGACTCCCGACAGCAGCATGCACACGGGCGTGGGCGCGACGGCGTGGGCGTCCGGGAGCCAGAGGTGGAAGGGGACGGCGGCGGCCTTGACCAGCAGTCCGGTCAGGACGAGGACGAAGGCGGCGAGGACCAGGGCGTCCGGCGGCCCGTGCGCGTCGAGGCCGCGGCCGATCTGCGTCATGGCGAGCTCGCCGGTGCGGGCGTAGAGCAGCCCGATGCCCATCAGCATGGCGTACGCGCCGAGCGAGGTGACGACGCCGAAGGTGAGCGCGCCCTGGACGGCCTTGGCCTCCTCGACGCGGGTGCCGGTCAGCGCGTAGGCGACGACGCTCATCAGCTCGAACCACACGAACGCGTTGAACAGGTCGCCCGCGATCGAGAACCCGCACATCCCGGCCTGGAAGAGCAGCATCAGAGCGGGGAAGGAGCCGGCGTGGCGGCGTGGGGGTTCCTCGAAGTAGTGCCAGGAGTACGCCAACGCCGCGAGGGTCAGCAGGCAGGCCAGGGCCGCCATGCCGAGCCCCGCGCCGTCGCCGACCAGGACGATGCCCACGCTGCGGCCGTCGACAGGTGTCCAGCCGCCGACCCATTCGGTCATCGGCGGCGAGGAGTTCAGCAACAGCACGATCGCCAGCCCGGCCGTGCCCGCCGAGACGGCACAGCCCACGGACTCGGCGAGGACACGGGGCACCCGGCGTCCGCCCGCGACGAGGAAGGCGGCCCCGAGGAGCGGTACGGCGACGAGCAGCGGCAGCAGGTCGTTCATCAGCCGCGCAGCTCGGAGAGTTCGTCGGGGTCGACGGTGCCGTGCCGCTTGGCGACCTGGATGACGAGGGCGAGCAGGAGCGCGGTGACGGTGGCGCCGACGACGACGTCGGTCAGGGCGAGGGCCTGCACGACCGGGTCGACGACGGGGCGTGAGCCGGGCTCGATGTCGGAGAAGACGGGGGCGGTGGCGTCGTCGCGGTAGCCGACGGCCAGCAGCAGGACGTAGGTGCCGGACTGGCACACGGACAGACATCCGACGGCGTGGATCAGATTGCGGCTGGTGGCCAGGCCGTAGCAGCCGGCCAGGAAGATCCACACGGCGACGAGGTAGGGCAGGACGTCCGTCACGGGGCTCTCACTTCCCGCTCTCCTCCTCGATCTCGACGGCCTGGTCCAGGAAGCGGGCGAGCAGCACGACGACCGCGCAGGCGACCTCCATGCCGACGGCCGCGTTCAGCAGCGGCACGGTGCCGCCGGAGGACAGGGTGTTGAAGGTGCCGTACGGCAGCAGGGTGTTGGCGAGGAACGCGGTGCCGCCGACGAGGCCCGCGAGGCCGGTGACGACGTACGCCGAGGCCGACACGGCGTCGCCCACCTCGTACAGGCCGACCGGGCGGACGCGTTCCAGGGCGCGGTAGTCGGCGCCGAGGTAGAGCAGGTGCAGGGAGGTCGCGGCGACGACACCGCCCTGGAAGCCGCCGCCGGGGCTGAGCTGGCCGTGCGCGATGACGTACAGGCCGGTGACCAGGGCGATCGGCAGGACGATCAGGGCGTATCGGCGCACCGGCGGGGCCACGTCGGCGGGCTCGGGGCGGGCGCGGTGTTCGTCGCGGGTCCGGCGCAGCAGGACGACACAGCCGACGACGGCGGCGAACAGGATGGTCATCTCGCCGAGGGTGTCGAAGGCGCGCTGGTCGAAGTTGACGGAGGCGATGGTGTTGGCGGTGTGCCGGGCGAGTGATTCGCGTACCGCGCGGTCGCCGTACGGGTGGTTGTCGCCGCCGAAGTCGGGCAGCCGCAGACAGGCGGCGACGAGGAGCACGGCGAGGCCGCCGCCACCGAAGGCGACGAGCCCGAGCCGGGTACGCGGGTTCATCGCTCACGCCCCTTGCGCCGCTTGACCTTGCGGACCGCGAGGAGCAGCAACAGGGGGGTGAGGGCACCGCCGACGGCCAGTTGCGACAGGGCGACGTCCGGTGCCTGTACGGCGGTGAACAGCACGGCGAGCACGACGCCGAGGACGGCCAGGACGAGGGCCTGGCGCACGGGGTCGCGGACCAGTACGGCCACGGTCGCGGAGCCGGCGACCAGCAGCAGCGCGACGACGACGACCGCGTCAGCCACCGCGCACCCCCGCGATTCCGCCGGACAGCGCACGCGAGGCGACGACGTTCCCGCCGATCAGCAGCGCGCCGACGAGGAGGAGTTTGGCCATGGCCCGGCTCGGTCCGACCGCCGCGCACAGCGCCGCGACCACGCCCGCGCCGAGCCCGGCGGCGGCCCAGGTCACGCCCCAGGCGCGGGGCGGGTCGCCGGCGAGTTCGTCGGTGAGCAGACGGGCGAAGACGAGGGTGCCGACGGGGCCGAGCAGGGCGAGGACCAGGGCGAGATCGACGTATGCGGGGCGGTCGTAGCCCTGGGCGAGGAGGAGCAGTGCGGGGCAGGCCAGCGCGGTGGACAGGTTCTGTGCCACCACCCGGCGCCGGAGCGGTCCGGTGGCGACGCCCCAGAGGGTGGCGCCCACTCCCCCGCCGAGCACGGCGATGGCCGCGAGGAGCCAGCCGTTCATCGTCCGGCCACCGCCCGGCGGGCGGCGACTGCGGCGAGCGCGGCCACGGCGGCGACGCCCACGCCGACGGCGAGTTCCAGGGTGTCCACGACGCTGATGAGGATCAGCCACAGCACGGCGAGCGCGGCCCACCAGGCCAGGAACTCGGCCGTGGCGACGAGCGTCGTACGCCGGTCCATGCTGGGTCACCTCCGCGGGCCAGATGTCCGTTACTTCCGTTCCGCGTCATCCAAACACCGCCGCGGGTGACAGAGGCGGCGGCGCGCGCGGGTCTCCGCCCGGAGTGCCCCGACAGCGTGAAGGGAAACCGCGGGCGGCCGGGGCCGGGATCCGCACGGTGGGCATCGTGCACCCGGTCCGGGGTAATCCCCTTACTACGAAGGGAAGTTGAAGACTGGAGGACCGCATGGCCCGTGGAACCCCACGTTCGCGTGCCGCGTTGCACCCCGGCACTCCCACCAAGTCCGCAGGCGCCGCCAAATCCGGGCGCACTGCCAAATCCGGGCGCGCTCGCAAGTCCGCCGAGCCCGAGCCGTCCCCGCGATCCGAGCGGCATCCCTTGCGCTTGCTCGCCCGGCTGCTGGCCATGGTGTGCGCGTTCGCGTTCATGGTCGCCTTCGCCGTCGTCCTGGCGAAGCTCACCCTGGAGCCGTCTCCCGCGTCGGAGGCCCTGACGCACACCAACCTGCGGCCCGGCCGTTCGCTGCGGGCCTATCTGGACCAGCCCGAACTGCGCGACGCCGTCCGGCAGATCGGGGGGAATCTGCTGCGGGGCGTGCCGTTCGGCGTCCTGGTCCCGGTCGTCGCCCCGAGGACGCGGGGCGTGCTGCGCGTGCTCCTGCTGACGGCGACCGTCATGCTCCTCGTCGAGTTCGCCCAGGGCGCCCTGGTCACAGGGCGCGCCTTCGACGTCGACGACGTCATCCTCAACACCACCGGTGCCCTGATCGGCTACCTGCTGCTGGGGCGGCGGCTGAGCCGCGCCGTGCACGCGCGGGGGTCGCGCTCCGCGAAGGCGCAGAGCAAGACCTCCTAGAACCGCAGGACCAGCTGGACGATGGCCACCGTGCCTACGACCAAGATGAACGTGCGCAGAACCGCTGGACTCAGTCGGCGGCCGACGGTGGCTCCGAGATGGCCGCCGACTGCGGACCCCACGGCGAGGAGGGCGACGGCCGTCCAGTCGAAGTCGGCGACGACGAGGAAGAAGAGCGCGGCGACGGAGTTGACCACGGCGACGAGCACGTTCTTGACGGCGGTGAGGCGTTGCAGGCCGTCGTCGAGGAGCATGCCCATCAGGGCGACGTAGATGATGCCCTGGGCGGCTGCGAAGTAGCCGCCGTAGACGCTGGCCAGGGTCAGTCCGACGAGCAGCAGGGGGCCGCCGTCGGGGCGCGTGGAGCGCTCCTCGCGTGCCCGGCGGGCGCTCAGCCTCCTGCCGATCAGCGGCTGGAGGGCGACCAGCACGAGGGCGAGTCCCACCAGGACCGGCACGATCCGTTCGAACGCTGAGGCGGGCAGGGCGAGCAGCAGCGCGGCTCCGGTGAGCCCGCCGAGCAGGGCGCCGGCGCTCCACTTCAGGATGCGGCGGCGCTGGCCACGCAGTTCGGCGCGGTATCCGACGGCTCCGCTGATCGAGCCCGGGATCAGTCCGAGCGCGTTGGAGACCGTGGCGGTGACCGGCGGCAGGCCCGTGGCGAGCAGGACCGGGAACGAGATCAGCGTCCCCGACCCGACGGCTGCGTTGACGGCCCCGGCCGCCGTGCCCGCGCCCAGGATCGCGAGCAGCTCACCGATGTGTGCGGCGTTCATGGTGAGAAGCCTAGGAACGCAACACTTCGGCGATGGACGAAGGATGGGAAATCCTGGTCCGTACCAAGGTATTGACGGGCTCTTATCTCACTCCTTAAATCAAGTGGCGACACCTTCCCCCCCACCTCGGTCGGCGCACCCCGCCCCGCGGGCCGCCGCACGGAAGGGAGCACGATGGCCTCCCCACGCCTGCTCCGCACCGCTCTTCTCACCGCCCTGTCGGCCGTCCTGGTCGCGTCAGCCGCGATCGGCCCCGCACGGGCCGACCAACCGGACGTCTCGGCGGCGGCGGTGGCGTTCTCCGACACCTTCGACGGGCCCGCGGGCGCCGCGGTCGACTCGTCGAAGTGGCAGATCGAGACCGGAGACAACGTCAACAACCACGAGCGGCAGTACTACACCTCGGGCAACAAGAACGCGGCCCTCGACGGCCAGGGCCATCTGGTGATCACGGCCCGGCGGGAGAACCCCGCCGACTACCGGTGCTGGTACGGCACTTGCCAGTACACCTCGGCCCGGCTGAACACCGCCGGGAAGTTCACCGCGCAGTACGGGCACGTCGAGGCGCGGCTGAAGGTGCCGCGGGGGCAGGGCATGTGGCCCGCGTTCTGGATGCTGGGCACGCCCGTCAACTGGCCGGACTCCGGCGAGATCGACGTCATGGAGAACGTCGGCTTCGAGCCCTCGACCGTGCACGGCACGATCCACGGTCCCGGCTACTCCGGTTCGGGCGGCATAGGCGCCGCCTACTCGCTTCCCAACGGGCAGGCCTTCGCCGACGCCTTCCACACCTTCGCCGTCGACTGGGCGCCCGACTCGATCACCTGGTCCGTGGACGGGAACGTCTACCAGCGCCGCACACCCGCCGACCTGGGCGGCAGGCAGTGGGTCTTCAACAAACCGTTCTTCCTGATCCTCAACCTCGCGGTGGGCGGCTACTGGCCCGGCGACCCGGACGGCTCCACGGTCTTTCCGCAGCAACTGGTGGTGGACCACGTCTCGGTGGCCACCGGCGACAGCCCGACCGGCGGCGCCCCGATCCGAGGGCTGGCCGGAAAGTGCGCGGACGTGGCCGGGGCGAACTCCGCCAACGGCACGCCCGTCCAGCTCTACGACTGCAACAGCACCGCCGCCCAGCGCTGGACCGCGGGCTCGGACGGCACGCTCCGCGCGCTCGGCAAGTGCCTGGACGCCACCGGCAACGGCACCGCGGACGGCACGACCGTCCAGCTGTGGGACTGCACCGGCGGCCCCAACCAGAGATGGACCGTCACCGGGGCGCACGACATCGTCAATCCGCAGGCCGACAAGTGCCTCGACGTGACCGGAAACGACGCGGCCAACGGCACCCGGTTGCAGCTGTGGAGCTGCACGGGCGCCGGCAACCAGAAATGGACGGTCGGCTGACCCCGGCCGGTCCAGCTCTCGGACAGGGCCTAGTAGTGGTGGTGCCAGGTGAACTTGTCCCCGCCGACCCAGCGGACCACGTCCGGGTCGTCCAGGTCATGGACCGTGATGCCGAACGCGGCGGCATACTCCAGGACGTCGGTGATGGTCCTCGCCTGACCGACGACCATGCCGTCGATCTCCATGATGCGGAACGGAGGCGTACCCGGCTGAACCCCGAGCACCATGATCCGCGGGTGTGACATGTGCGGGCTCATGCTTTCGGTCATGAATAGAGCGTAAAGCGCTACTCGCTCCGGCGGGTCCCTGAGCCGTCGACATTTCCTTCGGCCGGCGTCCGGTGGCCCCTGCCGGCAGTCCCGGGGGTGCGGCCCCGGGGAGCCTGGGGAACTCTGGAGGAGGAGGTGGCGATGGACCCCGTCGAGGCCCTGGAGCGGATCGCCTTCCTGCTGGAGCGGGCCCTGGCGCCGACCTACCGCGTCCGTGCGTTCCGGACGGCCGCCCGCGTGCTCGCCGCGCTCCCCGAAGGCGAGGTGCGCGAGCGCGCGGAGGCCGGGTCACTGGA